>DBRU01000074.1:4484-16952 GCA_002306375.1 Faecalibacterium sp. UBA1360 | reverse complement strand
GGCAAGATCGTGGCCGCCATCTGCGCCGCGCCCACCGTGCTGGCCGCCTTTGGCCTGCTGGAAGGCAAGCGGGCCACCGTCTACCCGGGCATGGACGCCCCGCTGACCGCCGCCGGGGCCGAGTACACCGGCCTGCCACTGTCGGTGGACGGCAACATCGTCACCGGCGAGGCCCTGGGCGCGGCGATCCCCTTCGCCCTGGCCCTGGCCGCCCGCCTGGCCGGCCCCGACGCCGCCGACAAGGTCAAAAAGGCGATCGTCTACCGCTTCTGATCCTCAGATGTACGCAAAAAACAGCCCCGCGCGGCAATGCCGCGCGGGGCTGTTTGCATGGGTGCATCGGGTCAGCTGTTTGCGTCGATGAAGGCCAGTTCCTCGGCGGTGAAGTCGGGGCTTTGCAGCACCTTCAGATCGTCCAGCACCTGTTCGGGGCGGCTGGCGCCCACCAGCACGCTGGTCACGGCTCCGTCTTTCAGGATCCATTTCAGCGCCATGGTGGCCAGGCTCTCGCCCCGGCGGGCGGCCAGGTCGTTCAGCGCCCGGATCTGGGCCAGGCGCTGGGGGGTTAGGGCGTTGTCCGACAAAAAGCGTCCGTCGGTGCGCATGCGGCTGTCTGCCGGCACGCCGTTGAGGTAGCGGTCGGTCAGCAGCCCCTGGGCCAGCGGGCTGAAAGCGATGATGCCCCTGCCCAGGCGCACGGCCGTGTCCTTGAGGCCGTTTTTCTCGATGGTGCGGTCAAAGATCGAATACCGATTCTGGTTGATGACAAAGGGGCAGTGCAGCTCGTCCAGGATGGCGGCAGCCTTTTCCAGGGTGGGACCGTCGTAGTTGGACAGGCCCGCATACAGCGCCTTGCCGCTCTTGACGGCCTGGTCCAGCGCGCCCATGGTCTCTTCCAGCGGGGTGTCGGGGTCCATGCGGTGGTGGTAGAAGATGTCCACATAGTCAAGCCCCAGGCGGCGCAGGCTCTGGTCCAGGCTGGCCAGCAGGTATTTGCGGGAACCGAAGTCCCCGTAGGGCCCCGGCCACATGCCGTACCCCGCCTTGGTGGAGATCAGCAGCTCGTCCCGGTAGGGGGCCAGTTCCTCCCGCAGGATGCGGCCGAAATTGCGCTCGGCCGCGCCGGGTTCGGGGCCGTAGTTGTTGGCCAGGTCAAAGTGGACGACGCCGTGGTCGAAGGCCGTCAGGCAGATGGCCTTCATCGTGTCGTAGCGGGCGGTGTCGCCGAAGTTGTGCCACAGCCCCAGGGACACGGCGGGCAGCTGCAAGCCGCTGCGGCCGCTGTGGCGGTAGCGCATGGCGTCATAGCGTTGGGGGTCGGGGGTGTGCATGGGATTCCCTCCTTCGGGTGGGGCGGCGCGGGCTCAGTCGGCCTGCACCGCAAAGGCGGCCACGCTGCACGGGGGCAGGGTGGCGGCAAAGCCGGTGTCGGTCAGGGCAACGTCCAGCGGGGCGGGGGCCACGGCGTCGGGCGTCGCAAAGGTGTTGTGGGCCCCGGGGGCGCCGGCCAGCACGCGGGCGCTGACCGCCGTGGCCTTCACGCCGGCCAGCAGGCAGTTCACGGGGGCGGCGGCCTCGTCGTTCAGGTTGGCCACGGTCACCAGCAGGGCGCCGTCCGCCTGCTGGCTGGCCGACACATGCAGGTCGGGCACGGCCTGGTCCTCGGCGCGCAGGGTGCGGGTCTCGGCGTAGCTTTCCAGCTGGCGGGCGTTCTGGTGGCCCTTGTACATCTCGAACACGTGGTAGGTGGGGGTCAGCAGCATCTTGTCGCCCTCGGTCAGGATCATGGCCTGCAGCACGTTCACGGTCTGGGCGATGTTGGCCATCACCACGCTGTCGCAGTGGTCGTTGAAGATGTTCAGGTTGATGGCGGCCACCAGGGCGTCCCGCATGGTGTTTTGCTGGTACAGGAACCCGGGGTTGGTGCCGGGCTCCACGTCGAACCAGGTGCCCCACTCGTCCACCACCAGGCCGATGGGCTTGCCGCCCGCAAACCGGCGGATCACCCGGGTGTGGTTTTCCACCATTTCTTCCATGCGCAGGGTCTTGTGCAGGGTGATGTAGTATTCGTCCCTGGTAAAGTCGGTGGCGCTGCCCTTTTTGCCCCAGTTGTCGCCGGGGATCGTGTAGTAGTGCATGCTCACGGCGTCGATGGTGCGCCCGGCCCGCTCCACCACGGCGCGGGTCCAGTGGTAGTCGTCCTCCGACGCGCCGCTGGCGATCTTGTACAGCGGCACCTTGGGGTCGTAGCAGTTCAGGAAGGTGGAATACTGCCGGCACACGTCGGCGTAGTATTCGGGCCGCATGTTGCCGCCGCAGCCCCAGGCCTCGTTGCCGATGCCCCAGTACCGCACGTTGAAGGGGGCTTCCCGGCCGTTTTTGCGGCGCAGGTCGGCCATGGGGGACACGCCGCCCATGTTGCAGTATTCCACCCAGTCAGAGAACTCCTGCACGGTGCCGCTGCCCACGTTGCCCGAGAAGTAGGCCTCGCACCCCAGCGCCTCGCACAGGGCCATGAACTCATGGGTGCCGAAGGCGTTGTCCTCGGTCACGCCGCCCCAGTTGGTGTTGACGATGGTCTTGCGGCTTTCCCGCGGGCCGATGCCGTCCCGCCAGTGGTAGGTGTCGGCAAAGCAGCCGCCGGGCCAGCGCAGCACGGGGACGTTGAGCTTTTTCAGCGCCTCGACCACGTCGGTGCGCATACCGCCGTCGGCCGTGGCCAGGCCGCCGTAGATGCAGCGGCCCAGATGCTCGGAAAAGTGACCGTAGATGTTTTTGTTGATGACGCCCGCCGAACGGTTGGCGTTGACGATGATGTGGGACATAAAAGGTCCTCCTGTTCAGGTCGCCGGCCGGGGCCGGACGGATTTCACAATGCGAGGATGCGGGTGGCAAAGGGTTCCAGCGTCAGGGTCACGGGGCCGTCGGGGGTGGTCACGGCGGCGGTCTGCGCCTCGTCGGTGTTGTTGATGACCACCAGCTTGCCCGCCCCGGCAAACCAGGCGCACTCGACGGCGGCGTTGTCGGTCAGGTAATTCTGGGTCTGGGGCATGCCCTTGGCCCACAGCATCAGGTTCAGCAGCATGCGGGCGTTCTGGGGGCTGTACTCGAACCCGGCCAGGTAGACGCCCCGCCCTTTGCCGAAGGCGTGGGTCACGATGGCGGGGCGGCCGTCCACTTCGGCCAGCACGCGGCTGTCGCCGTCGGTCAGGTACAGCTCCGCCCGGGTGCACAGCGTGGCGCCCCGGGGCACCAGACCGTTGACCGGGTCGGCCTGCACGGGCCAGCGGCCGTGGCAGACCCGGGCGCCGGTGTCCTCGTCCACGCCAAAGGCCCGGGCCATGCGGAAGTAATCCCCCCAGCCCGGCGCGGCCGTGGGCTCGTTGACGCCCAGCAGCACGCCGCCTTCGGCCACCCAGGCACTCAGCGCCGCCACCAGGTCGGCGTCGTTCCAGGCGTCGCCGCCGCTCCAGGCCGTGCCGGCCCGGCCGGCGTTGATGACCACGTCCACATCCTTAAGCGCGCCCTTCTTCACGTCCTCAAAGCTCACGAAGCAGGTGTCCACCGGCAGGCCGGACAGGGCCTCGTTGATGTGGATGAGCTCGTGCATGTAGGTCTCGTGGAAATGGCCGGACAGCGTCCAGGGGCGCAGGGCCCCCCAGCTGTGCAGCACGGCCACCCGCAGGGGCAGGGTGTACACGCCGCCCTGTTCGTGCAAAGCGCGCACGGCGCGGAACTCGTCGGCCAGGTCGGCGATGTACTGCACAAAGTCGGGGAAGTCCTCCAGCAGGTGCAGGTAGCCGCCCAGGCCGATGCGGTCGATCTTGGCCCGCAAAAGCGCCCGGCGCACATGGTTCCAGTAGCCCTTGGCGTCCCGGGTGGGGTCGCCTCCGGGCATGAAGGTGGGCGCGCCGCCCAGCCCCACCGGGAACAGGTAGGGGTGCAGGCGCAGCTCGTGCACGGGGGCGTTCACGCCCGCGCACATGCGGGCCTCATAGCCCGAGAACACGCACTTGATGATGCCGTCAAAGCCGAACCGGGCAAAGCAGGGGCCGTAGGGCTCCACCCCCACCCAGCTGTCGTCGTAAAAGACATAGGCCTTTTTGCCGTAGCTGTGCACCAGGTCCACCAGCGTCTTGCCGTATCCGGCCACGAACCGCTGGGTAAAGGCCATGTAGTCCCGCTTGTGGTCCGACGGGGGCATGTGGGTGACCTGGAAGTTGCCCTTGTTGATGAAGTCCTCGGCGGTCAGCTCGTAGCCGTACTCAGCCGCAAAGTCGGCCAGGGCCTGCTCCGACACCGTGAAGTCGTAGCTGCCCCAGTCGCTGAACAGGCTGCGGTTGCGCTCGTCCGAACCCCACATCCACACAAAGTTGTAGAACATGCTGGTAAAGCGCACCACGTTGGTGTGGGGGTGGGTCTCGCACCAATGGCGCAGCCAGCCAGTCAGGTAATCCCGGGCGACCTGGGTGCGGGGGTCGATGGGCACCAGGTGTTCCTTGGTCCAGTTGTTGGTCACGTGGTTGTACATCGAGATCTCTTCCCAGATGCGCCAGGCCAGAAAGCTCACCGTGTACTGGTGGTAGGCAGCCGGCGCGTCGATGACCACACAGCCGGTCTCGGGCTGCCAGCGCCAGGCGCCGGCGTCCAGCAGGGCGCCGGCCGTGCGGTCCCACACCTGCCACAGCGCCAGGGCGGCGGGGCGGTCGTTGACCTTGAATTGCTGGGCAAAAAAGTCGGCCATCAGCGGCACGGACAGCGCGCCGCCCTCAGCCAGGCGGGGCTGGGTGGACAAAAAGGTCTGCTGCAGGCAGTCGGGGTGGTCCTTGGCCCAGTCGTTGTGTTCGCGGATGATGCAGATGGTGGAGTAGATGTCATACCCGGCGTCCAGGATCTCCTCCGAAAGCTCGGTGCCGTCGCTGTCGCGGATGACATCGGCCCCCCAGCGCTTGGCCAGCTCCAGGGTCAGGGCTTCGCAGCCCGCTTCGCCGGGCAGGGTAAAACCGCCCGTGGTGTGCTCGTTCATGTATATCCAACCTTTCGTTGCGGATCGCCGGCCGCGGCGGGCGGCTTCGGCGGCAAAATACAGGGATCGGCGCTCAAATGCGCACCTTGCGGCAGATGGCCGCGCCCGCGGTGCGGGTCAGCGTCACGGCGGGGTCGGCTTCGGGGCTGATCAGCCCCGCCAGCACGGCCCGGGCGGCGTCGCTTTCCGCCTGGGGCAGGGGACGGCGGGTGGCGTAGCCGGGCAGCAGCACGGCCAGGAACTCGGCCAGGGTCACGCTGCGTTCGGGGTGCAGGCAGCCGTCCGCCACCCAGGCGGGCGGGATCAGGCCGCCCTGCACGGCGCACTGTACGGCGCTGGCGTAGGGGGCCTGACCCACCACGTCGGCAAAGGGGCTGCGGTAGCCGTTGACCGGGAACAGCCGCAGCGCCGCCGTGATCTGGCACAGGGCGTCCGCCCGGGTCAGGGGCGCGCCGGGGTCGCGGGTGTCGTACTCGGCAAAGGCGTCGCCCTGGCCTTCGGGCGGGGTCAGGGTGCAGCCCTCGGGCGGGGCCAGGGGCTCCCGGGGCCCGGCGGGGGCCCAGGCGTCCCGGGCGGGGGCGTCCAGCCCCAGCGCCGCGCACAGCGCCCCGGCCACATACTGCGCGCAGGTATACGCGCCAAAATCGTTGGTGTGGGTGTAGTCCCCGGGGTAGAACCAGACCTTGGCGGCCTCCCGCCCCTGGGCGACGATGCGCCCCATGGCCTCGCCGTGCAGGTCGATGACCGGCGCCTTCTCGGCGCGGCCCAGGTCCAGGACGGCGGCGGCAAAGTCGGCCAGCAGGTCGTTGTAGGTGCCGTCGGCGTTCCAGCTGTTGCGGGCCAGCGGGGTCACCAGCACGGGCAGAGCCCCCTTGGCGCGCACGGCTTGGATGTACGCCCGCAGCCGCCGGGTGTAGCCGCCCCGGGCCGTCAGGTGGGGCAGCTTCTGGTCATTGTGGCCGAACTGCATCAGGCACACGTCCCCCGGTTGCAGCCGGGGCTCCAGGATGGCCCAGTGCCCGCCGTCGGCAAAACTCTCGGTGGTCAGGCCCGAGTGGGCGTGGTTGGACACGCACAGCCCTTCTGGCAAGAACCAGCCCAGCATCTGCCCCCAGCCCGCGTAGCTGGTAAAGGGGGCGTAGGGCAGGGCCGCGCTCTGGTCGGTGACCGTGGAATCCCCCATCAGGAACACCCGGCGAGCCCGGGCGTTTTGCAGGCGCAGGGCCTGCATGTCCGCGCCCAGGGCCACGATGTCCGCCGCCGCATTCAGGGCGGGGGCGCTCTCGCCGTCAGGCACCAGGGGCGTCACGTCCAGGGGGAAGCTCACCTCCCGACATTCGCCGGCCCCCAGCTCCCCCCGCCAGCAAAGACGCCGCCGCCCGGCAAAGACCAGGGCCTCGCCGCCCTGCCCGCACAGGCGCAGGCAGGCGGTGTAGACGCCCTCGCCCGGCAGGTCGGCGCGGTACCACAGGGGCAGGGCCCGCCCGGCCAGGTCGGCCTCGGGCAGGACGGGGGCGGGCCGGGCCGTGACGCCCTGCCCGGTGGCGGCAAAATCCGCCAGCCAGCCGTCGTGCCACCACAGGGGCTGCCAGTTGGCGCCCATCTGGGGGGTGTTCAGGCGGGGGGCGTCGGCCAAAGCGGCCTTGTCCACAAAGCCGCAGCCCGTGCCGCGGCGGTAACCGGCCGCGGCGCCGGGAGCGGAAAAATCAAAACAAGCGTGAAATTCCATCATTTACAAAGCGCCGTCGCTGCGCACGTTGTCGTAGTTGAGCACGCCGGCCAGGAACGCCAGCGCCAGGCCCTGGCCCCAGCCCTGGATCCAGTCGCGGCTGATGCCCCGGTAGCCTTCCCGGTCCTTCATGACGGCGGTGCCGCCGGACACGTTCATCACCCGGCCGTCGGGGCTGACGTTGGCCAAAATGCCCGGAATGGCCTTGTTGATGTACTTGATGTGCAGGGGGTTGCCCTTGGTGATCATGGCGGCGGCGATGCCGGCCGAGGCGCTGATCTCCTCATAGGAGCCCTCGTCGTCCAGGATCGTGCGCCACAGGCCGTTTTCGGTCTGGCAGAGCTTGAGGGCCGCCAGCTGGTCGTTCAGGCTGCCCACCACGTCCAGGAACTTGGGGTACAGGTAGCACTCGGGCAGGCGCACGCCCACCTGGGACATGGTGTAGGCGGCCCAGGCGTTGGCGCGGCCCCAGTACATGCCGGACATGTGGTCGCCGGTGATGTTGTTGTAGCCGTGGTAGTACAGCCCGGTGGCGGGGTCCTGCAAATACTTGATGTGCCAGTAATACTGGTTCAGCGCGTCGTCGATCAGGGCCTGGTCCTTGAGCAGCACGCCCATGCGCAGAAGGAAGAAGGCCGCCATGAACAGGGTGTCGGCCCAGGCCTGCTCGGGGAAGTCATTGTTCACCGACACGGTGTGCTGCAACACATGGTCGCCGAAGCGCAGGGCCTGGTTTTCCAGGTAATCCACCTTGCTCTTGGCGATGTCCAGGTAGCGCTCGTCGCCGGTGTGCTCGTACAGGGTGATCAGGCAATGCCCCATCGAGCAGGTGTTCACGGTCCAGCTGGGCAGGCCCAGCTCGATGTACTCATCCACCCGGTCCTTGACCAGCTGGAGGTACTTTTCGTTCCTGGTCACTTCGTAGGCTTCGCAGATGCCGTAGTAGGCCACGCCGCAGGGCCAGTCCCAGGTCATGTCCATGCGCATGGTCCGGTCCACGATGGCGTCCATCGTCTTTTCGATCTGCTGCTTGTCAAAAATCAAACCTGCCATTGTTTGCAACTCTCCTTCTCACTTGGGTGGGCGCGAAACCCTTTCGCGCGCCTTTGTACCCATTATAGGGCCCGCAAAGGTCGGGCACAAGTGTCATTTTCGCGCCAGATGCCCCTTTACTTGGCGATGCAGCGCAAAATTTTGTGATAACGGACACGCTGCGGACACCCCGTACAAAAAGCGCGGGGCTGCCGGCCGGCAGCCCCGCGCGCGTACGGCGAAATCAGCCGCTGTTATCGGGTCATGGGGTTATTCGGGGTAGATGACCGCGCCTTCGTCGATCAGGGACTGCTTCTCGTCCAGGATCTCCTGGTAGCCGGCGTCCAGGTACTCCTGGCTGTATTCGGCGTACAGGTCGTCAAACTCCTCGGGGGTGCAGGTGACGCAGGCAACATAGGCTTCCTGCCACAGGCTGTTCAGGTCGGTGGCGTACTCGCTGCTGCTCTCCACGGCCTTGGTGAAGATGGGGGTGATCAGGCCCTTGTCTTCCTTGAGCTTGCAGATGTCGTAAGACTGCTGGATGATGTCCTCGTAGCCGGCGGGCGCCAGGGTCAGCTTGTTGGCTTCCAGGTCCATGGCCTCGTCGCCGTAGGTCTGGACTTCCTGCACCAGGCACCAGTAGTCCTTATTGTTGTTGTTGCTCTGCTTGGCTTCGCCGGTGTAGTCGGTGTTGAGCACCTTGATGCCGGCTTCGTTGGTGTTGTAGGTCTCGCCTTCGATGCCGTACTGCAGGTAGTTGAGGTTGTCGGGCTGGATCATCCAGTTCAGGAACATGTACACGGCGGCGCGCTCCTCGGCAGTGGAGTCGGCGTTGATGCCCATGATCATGCCGTAAGAGGGATACTCATAGTAGTACGGGGCAAAGCCGTCGGCCACGGTGTCGGGCAGCACGGCCACGGTGGCGTTGGGGTCGTTGGCCAGCAGGCTGCTGAACACGTCGGTGCCGCTGGCCATGTAGAAGCTGTAGGTGCCGCACTGGCCGGCAATGAACTTGCCCTTGGCCAGGGTGTCGTCGGTGGCCAGGTAGAACTCGGGATCGATCAGGCCGGCGTTGTACTTCTCGTTCATGTCACGCAGGAAGTTCTCGGTGGCGCTCCAGGTGAAGGGAGCCACGTTCAGGTCCAGGTACAAGGCCAGGTCGGCGTCGCTGGTGCCTTCCTCGATCCAGGGATAGAAGTAGGTGAAGCTCTTGGTGATCAGGGGCTCGTTCTTGGTGCCCAGACCGGCGTCCTTCCAGGCCTGCAGAACGGCCTTCAGCTCGTCGTTGGTGGTGGGCATTTCCATGTTCACCTGCTCCAGCCAGTCGGTGCGGATCAGGGTGACGTAGTTGTAGTAGATGGGATCACGGGCGGCAAAGATGAAGGCGTTCTCGCCGTCGATGCTGCCGTAGGTCTTGATGGTCTGTTCCATCTGGGCCCAGTAGTCGGGGGCGTAGAAGGCGACCTCGTCATAGTCGATGGGCTGCATGGCGCCCTCGGACCAGTAGTTGACGGCGGCGGGCATGTCGTAGTGGAAGATGATGTCGGGGGCGTTGCCGGCGGCGATCATCTGGTTGAAGTCCTGCACCTCGTTGGAGCGGGCGATGGAGATGTACTCAACGGTGACGTTGTACTTGTCGCCGAACTCCTGCTGGATCCACTGGGTGTAGTAGTTGTCGGTGGGGTTCCAGCCCTCGAAGCCGCGGTCATACACGGGGATCTGGATGGTGACGTTCTCGGGGAAGCCGGCGGAGTAGTCGGTGTAGGAACCAGTCTCGCCGGTCTCGGTGGTGGCGCTGGTGTCGCCGGTGTCGGCGGTGGTGGACGACGAATCATCACTGCCGCCGCACCCTGCCAGCAGGGTGGCCGTCATGGCAGCTGCCATGACGAAGGCCGCTGTCTTTTTCCAGGTGTTTTTCATTGTTTTCCTCCTTTGAAAACGTGAAAACCGTTCGTTTATGAGCAGCCGGGCGCAAAGCGCCGGCCGGTTCCGGAAATAGGGGGGCAAGGCATCAGCCCTTGACCGCGCCGACCATGGTGCCCTGCACGAAGTACTTCTGGATGAAGGGGTACACGCAGATGATGGGCACCGCGGCAAAGATGATGCAGGCGGCTTTGAGCACTTCGGGGTTGGTCATGGCGGTGCTGGACACGCCCTCAGACTGGAAGCTCTCGCTGGCGGCCACGATCAGGTAGTACAGCTTGAGCTGCAAGGGACGCAGGTCCACGCGCTGCTTGATGTAGTACAAAGCGTCGGAGTAGGCGTTCCACCGGCCCACGGCGTAGAACAGGGCGATGGTGGCCAAAATCGGCTTGGACAGGGGCACGACGATGCGGCCCAGGATCGTGAAGTGGCTCGCGCCGTCCAGACGGGCGGACTCGATCAGGCTTTCGGGGATGGAGCCTTGGAAGTTGTTCTTCATGATCAGCAGGTTGTACGGGGCAAAGCACAGCGGCAGGATCAGGCACCAGATGGTGTCCAGCATGTGCAGCTGGTTCATCAGCAAGTAATCGGGGATGGTGCCGGCGGTGAAGTACATCGTGAACATGATCATGAAGGTCATGACCTTGCGGCCGTGGAATTCCGGCCGGGTCAGGGCGTAGGCCGCGCACACGGTCAGGAACATGCCGATGGCCGTGAACACCACCGTGACCAGCACGGTGACCCACAGGCTGCGCATGATGGACGCGTCATGGAACACCTTTTCGTAGGCTTCCAGGTTGATGCCCTGTTCGCTCATGGGCAAAAGCACCACGCGGTTGGCCGCCACGAAAGCGTTGTCACTGATGGACTTGGCAAAAATGTGGATGAAGGGCAAAATGCAGCTCAGCGCGGCGACGGCCACCACCACCATGCACAGGATATCGGCGATCAGGTTGGCCACGCGGTTTTTGGTCCAGGCCTTGCGGTGGACGATCACTTCGGTTTGGGTGCTCATGGTGTCATCCTCCTTTTCTCACAGCAGGCCGTCTTCGCCCAGCTTCTTGGCCACCTTGTCGGACACCAGCACCAGCACCACGCCGATGATGGACTGGAACAGACCCAAAGCGGTGGATTCGCTGAACTTGTTGCCCTGGAACCATTTGTAGACGAGCACGGGGATCGTGGTGGTGAACTCGGTGGCTTTGGCGTTGGACAAGGCCAGCACGCGTTCAAAGCTGCCGCCCATCAGTTTGCCCAGCTGCATGATCAGCATGACCACCACCGTGGAGCGGATGCAGGGCAGCGTCACGTGCAGGCACTGCTGCCAGCGGTTGGCGCCGTCCACCTTGGCGGCTTCATACAGTTCGGCGTTGACGTTGGTGATGGCGGCCAGGTAGATGATCGTGCCCCAGCCCATGGTCTGCCACACGCCGATGATCACGTAGCTGAACAGCCACCAGGCATCCTCCTGCAGGAAGGGGATGGCCTCGTGCCCGGCGTTGACGATCAGGGCATTGACCACGCCGGTGCTGGTGGCGAACATCTGGTAGGCCACCGAGCCGATGACGACCCAGGAAAGGAAGTGGGGCAGGTACAAAAGGGTCTGGGTCGTGCGCTTGAACCACTTGACCCGGATCTCGTTGAGCAGCAGCGCCAGGATGATGGGCATCGGGAAGCTGAACACCAGGTCCAGGATGTTCAGCAGCAGGGTGTTGAACACGGCCTTGCCGAAGTCGCGGTGCTTGAACACCTTTTCAAAGATCTCAAGGCCCACGAACTCACTGCCCGCGTACCCTTTGCCGATCTTGTAATCCAGAAAGGCCACCGACAACCCGGTGTAGGCCAGGTACTTGAACACGATGATGAAGGCCATGGGCAGCAGCATCAGCACGTACAGCTGCCAGTCGCGCTTGAAGTAAAAGCCGAAGCCCTTCTTGCGCAGGGGTAGTTCTTGGACCGGTTTGGTCTTGGCGAACGGCATCACGTTTCCTCCTGTTCTGTCAAATCTGATGGGCGGCGTGGCAAAATCTTCCACAAAATTGCCGCAAATGTTTGGTTTTATTATACACATTCACAACGAGAACGTCCCAGCCTTTTTTGATAAAAACTATGCAATTTCGATTATTTATTTTTTTGAGCATAGGCCCAAAAGTACATTGACGCGACATAAAAATCCATAAATGAAACCAATTTTTTAATATTTTTGGCTGTTGCGCACAATGGAGCAACAATAACTTTGTACATTTTCTACACAAATCGCCGTTTTTGGCAAATCGGGCTGGCTTTTTGCGGCGCGCCGGGGTATAATGGGGCCGTTCGGTACCGGCGCGCGGCGCGCGCCCGCAAAAAGGAGGTGCCCTTCATGCCCCGACATCCCCGGGCGGTCATGGAATACCGCAACTATGAGCTGCCCGCCCAGTTCCCCATCCAGCTGCTCACCGGCGAGCACTGGCGCATCTCCGACATACCGGCGGGGGTGCTGCACTTCCACAACTGCCTGGAGATCGGCCTGTGCGAAAGCGACGGCGGCATCCTGGCCTTCCAGGGGGAGGAGCGGGCCTTCCACGCCGGGGACGTGGCGGTCATTGCGGGGGACGTGCCCCACACCACCTGGTCGGACGCGGGCACGGCCAGCAAATGGAGCTACCTGCACCTGGACCCGCTGGAGCTCATGCGCCCCTATTTCCCGCCCGAGACCCTGCCCAACGCGGCACTTTTGCAGCAGGTGGTGCAGGGGCACTATTACATCCTGTCCCCC
>DBRU01000074.1:0-4463 GCA_002306375.1 Faecalibacterium sp. UBA1360 | reverse complement strand
GTGCGGGGGCTGTTTCTGGCCCTGGTCATCGAGCTCATGCGCATCACGGCCCGCCACGGCCACGCCAACATGGCGGGCACGATCCCCGTGGCCCCGGCGCTGGAGTTTATCGGCACCCATTATATGGAAGATTTCCCCATCGAAACGCTGGCCGGGCTGTGCGGCATGAGCCAGTCCCACTTCCGCAAGGTCTTCAAGGAGCTGATGGGCGTGGGCCCGCTGGAACACCTCAACCGCACCCGCATCCTGCAAGCCTGTTCGCTCATGCGCATGAGCGACGACTCGATCCTGTCCATCTCGGGCCGGGTGGGATTTTTGTCCCTGTCCAGCTTCAACCGCCATTTCCTGGCCGAAATGGGCACCACCCCCAGCAAGTGGCGCAGCGCGGCGGGCAACAACCCCCGCACCGCGATCCTCAAATACAGCGGCTGGCTCACCCCGCCCAAGGTGTGAGCATCCCCAATGTCTGCCAATGATACGGAGGTTTCCATCATGCCTGATTATGACATCCTTGCTTTCGGCGCCGTGGCGGACGGCGTGACCGACAACGCCCCCGCCATCCAGACCGCCGTGGACGCCGCGGCCGCCGCCGGCGGCGGCCGGGTGGTGGTGCCCGCGGGGCGCTTTCTCAGCGGCAGCGTGATGCTGCGCTCCAACGTGGAACTGCACCTGCAAAGCGGGGCGGTGCTGCTGTCCAGCCTGCGTCCCGAGGACATCAGGCCCTTCCGCAGCGCCGACGCCGACGACGACATGGACGGCTGGAACGGCGGGTTCTTCCTGGGCGCCTGCGGCGAGCACAACGTGACCATCTCGGGCCCGGGCACCATCGACGGCCAGGGGGACAAGGTCTTCTTTGACCAAAACGATGACAACGGCTTCCACGAATGCCCCAAGGTCTGCGCGGATTTCCGCCCCCGCATGATGCTGTTTGAAAACATCACCGACTTCACGGTGCGGGACGTCACCCTCAAGGACGCGGCCTTCTGGACGCTGCACATGGCCGGGTGCAGGCGGGTGCGCATCCAGGACATCCGCATCCTCAACGACGACCGGGGCGCCAACAACGACGGCATCGACCCCGACTGCTGCCAGGACGTGGTCATCAGCGGGTGCATCGTGCGCACGGGCGACGACGCCATCGTGGTCAAGGCCACCGGACCCATGACCCGCCGCTACGGCCCCAGCCGCAACATCACCATCACCAACTGCGTGCTTCATTCCCGGGACTCCGCCCTCAAGATCGGCACCGAGACCTGGGGCGACATCCAGAACGTCACCTTCGGCGACTGTGTGGTGGACGACTGCTCCCGGGCCGTGGGCATCTGGGTGCGGGACGGCGGCAGGGTGGAAAACATCCGCGTGCACCATCTGGTGGGTTCGGTGCGCCGCTACGCCGACCGCTACGCTGTCGAAGGCGCGCCGGGCTGGTGGGGCAAGGGCGAACCGATCTTTGTCAGCGCCACCAACCGGGCCGGGCGGGACAATTTCCCCGGCGTCATCCGCCGGCTGAGCTTTGACCACATCACCCTCAAGGCCGAAAGCTGCGTCTTTTTTGCCGGCGAGGACCACTGCCCCATCTCCGATATCCGGGTGGAGGACCTGGACCTGACGATGTGCCGCCAGGGCACCCAGCCCGGCGGACTGTTTGACGAGCAGCCCAGCGCCCGGCACATTTACCCCCACGAGATCCCCGCCCTGTACGCCCGCAGCGTGCACGGGCTGCGGGTGCGGCAGATGTGCGTGCGCGCCGAAGGCCCCACCGACTGGAGCGGCCGCCTGCATTGCCTGGAACACTGCAAAAATGCCCAAGTGGAAATGGAGCGTGAAGAAGATGAGTGACACCCCCACCGCCCTGCGCCCGGTCTACCGCTGCCACTGGCGCGGCCGCCTGGACGGCGGCGACGCCGACACCCGGGCCGCCGCTTTGCACCGCTGCGAAGAGGAGGCCCGCCGGGCCATCGCCGGCGGCGATTTGATGACGGCGGCCTTGTACTACTACGGCGACCAGCTGTTTTTGTACTACGAAGCCCTGGGCGAGCCCTTCGGCCCCGAGCGGTTCATGGGGGCGCTGGAACCCCTGCTGGCCCGCTGGCCCCAGAAGGAAAGCACCCTGCCCTGGGCCAGGATGTACAACATCTACTGGCACTGCGTGCCCAAGGACGAGGCGGACTGGCGCCGCCCGGCCCGGCCCCAGCGCCGCCGGGGGCGCATCGCCTACTTGAAGCACGAGACCCTGTTCCGATACTGCTACCACCATTTCGCCATCGTGGAGGAGGGTCTTTTGCAGGGGGACAAGTACCAGTCCATCGCCCTGCATGAGGACGTGCTGTTCAGCTATTTCGAGGAGCCCCGCACCCCCATGAACGTCCGCCGGGACCTGACCAAGGCCTCCCGCGCCATCGACGACTGGACCGCCGTGGACCCCGAATCCCACTTCATCCGCCTGCCGGGCAGCGGCGGCAACTTCCTGCTTCTGCCCGACTATTTCAACCTGGGCCAGGACGACGTGCCCTGACCCCGGCAAAGGAGAACGCCCATGCTTACCCAACTCAAACAGCAGGTCTATGAGGCCAACATGGAACTGCCCCGCCGGGGTCTGGTGACCTATACCTGGGGCAATGTGTCGGGCATCGACCGGGAAAGGGGCCTGGTGGTCATCAAACCCTCGGGCGTGGAATACGACGAACTGACGCCGGAAAGCCTCGTGGTGCTGGACCTGGACGGCAACCGGGTGGAAGGGGAACTGAACCCCTCCAGCGATACCAGGACCCACCTGGAACTGTACAGGGCCTTCCCGGCGCTGGGGGGCATCGTGCACACCCACAGCCCCTGTGCGGTGGCCTGGGCCCAGGCCGGGCAGGACATCCCCTGCTACGGCACCACCCACGCCGATTACTTCTACGGCGCGGTGCCCTGCGCCCGCCACCTGACGAAGGAGGAGCTGGACGAGGACTACGAGAAGAACACCGGCAAAATCATTATTGAGACTTTCACCGCCCGGGGCGTCGACCCGGCGGCGGTGCCGGGGGTCATCTGCCGCAGCCACGGGCCCTTCACCTGGGGCAAGGATGCGGCCCAGGCCGTCTACCACGCCGTGGTGCTGGAAGAGGTGGCCAAAATGGCCCTGCTGACCCGCCAGGTGGACCCCGCCGCCGCCCCCGCCCCCCAATACCTGCTGGACAAGCACTATCTGCGCAAGCACGGCCCCGCCGCCTATTACGGTCAACGGACAAAGGGGGAATGACCCGGCCCGCCCTGCCGGGGACGCCATGAACGAAACGAAAAAACTCTGCCGCCGGTGCCTTTTGCGGGACATGGCGGATGAAAACGACTACTGGCAAAGCGTGCAGCGCTACCGGGCCACCATGCCCCGCCGCCTGCGTACGGCCGACGACGCCTACGAGGCCCGCCTGGCGGCCTGCCGTGGCTGCGACAGCCTGCAAAACGGCACCTGCATGCAGTGCGGCTGCTATGTGGAGATGCGCGCCGCCCGCACCGACATGCACTGCCCGGCCCCCGACCCATTATGGTAGACCGAAAGCCGCCCGCCCCGCAAAACGCGGGGCGGGCGGCTTTTGCATACGCGGTGAATAAAGCCCGCCGGGACGTGCCACACTATCAGCAACGGCGGCGGGCCACAGCCCGCCCGAACTGATTTTTGCAGTAAAGGACGGGGGAAGATGAACGGCTTCAAAGCATTTCTCAAAGAAAAAGGGTTATATCTGGTGTGTCTGGCGCTATTGCTGGTGGCCACGGTCACCGGCGTGCTGGCCGTGCGCAGCGTGGTGCGCAGCGTATCCGACCTGACCGCCGCCCGCCGGCAGACCCTGGAGGAGGACGACCCATGGAACCAACCCGACGCCATCGTGAACAATCCGGCCCAGGACGTGCCTGTGTCCACGCCTGCGCCTACGCCGCAGGCCTCTGCGCCCTCCTCCGGGTCGGAGCCGTCCTCCTCGGCGTCGCAGCCGTCGGAGGCTGCTTCCTCCGCTGGCGGCGCATCGTCCGCGACCTCGGCGCCTGCCGCCGCGTCCTCGGCTTCCTTGGCGGATGCTGAGCCCGTGACCCCCTTCAGCGGGGACGAGCTGGTGTACAACGCCACCCTGGCCGACTGGCGCACCCACAACGGGGCCGACTACCAGGGCGAGGCCGGGGCCGACGTGGCGGCCGTGGCCCCCGGCGAAGTGACCGACGTGACCGTCGACGCCTTGTGGGGCACCGTGGTCACGCTGGAAGGGGAGGACGGCGTCGTTTGGCGCTACTGCGGCCTGCAAGCGGCCACCGTGGCCCCCGGCGATCACATTCCCCGGGGCGGGGGTGATTCCTTATGTTTTTCGCATCAAAAAGCGCCTTTACCGGCGCAGGGCCCGCACCGACAGCATGCGCATGGCGTTGAGCACGGCCAGCACCATGACGCCCACGTCGGCGAACACCGCCCACCACATGTTGGCGATGCCCACCGC
>DBRU01000100.1 GCA_002306375.1 Faecalibacterium sp. UBA1360 | reverse complement strand
TACTCACGCTGCCGCTTGAGAATGGCTTGGATCTCCATTTCCGTCATGGGCGGACACCTCCTGAACCTGTTTGTACATTTCTTCCAGCCGGTCGGGGCCCCACAGCACGGGCACCGGGTACAGCGGGTTGGCCTCGTGGTCGGCGTAGCGGGCCAGCTGAGGGATGTCCTCGGTGCGGATGCCGGGCAGCGTTTCGGGGATGTCCATGGCCGCGTTCATGGCGTCGATGTAGGCGATGAACTCCTTGGCGGCCGCCTCGTCGCTGGTATCCCGGCTGACGCCGGAGGCGCGGGCCAGTTCGGCCAGCTTCTTCCAGGCCGCGCTGCCGTAGGCCTTGAGCACCACGGGCAGCAGCACGCTGTTGGCCAGGCCGTGGGCGATGCCGTAGCGCCCGCCCAGGCTGTGGGCCACGGCGTGGACATAGCCCACGTAGCTCTTGGTGAAGGCGGTGCCCGCCAGGTAGGCGGCCCGCAGCATGTTGGCCCGGGCTTCCCGGTTATGGCCGTTGTAGTAGGCCTCGGGCAGGTTGTTGAAGATCAGGCGCACGGCCTCGACGGCGGCGGCGCGGGTGCCCTTGGTGGTGGACCGGCCGATGTAGGCCTCCACCGCGTGGGTCAGGGCGTCCATGCCGGTGGTGGCCGTCAGCTGCGGGGGCAGGTTCAGGGTCACGTCGGCGTCCAGCACCGCGTAATGGGGGATCAGCGAAAAATCGTTGATGGGGTATTTGTGATGGATCTTCTCGTCGGTGATGACGGCGGCCAGGGTGGTCTCGCTGCCGGTGCCGGCGGTGGTGGGCACCGCGATGAGCAGCGGCAGACGGCGCATGACCTGCAACAGGCCTTCCATCTTGTGCAGCGGCTTTTTGGGTCGCACGATGCGGGCGCCCACGGCCTTGGCGCAGTCCATGGAGGAACCGCCGCCAAAGGCGATGAGGCCCCGGCAGCCCTGTTCCAGGTAGAGGGCGCGGGCCTCCTCCACATTGGCCACGGTGGGGTTGGCCACCGTGCGGTCATAGACCACGCAGCGGATGCCGGCGGCCTTGAGCTCCTCTTCCAGATGAGCGGTCAGGCCCAGGCCCCGCACGCCGGCGTCGGTGACCAGCATGACGCAGTCAAGGCCGTGCCGGCGCAGCACGGCGGGCACGCCGCCCACACCGTCGATGAGCTTGGGCTCACGGTAGGGCAAAAAAGGCAGCGCGATGCGCATGCCCAGCTGAAACACACGGCAGCAGATCTTCTTGACAACGTTCATTCTTCTCATCCTTTCCCTTCTGGATGCCATGGTAAAGAATAAGACAAAAAGGGGGCCAATGTCAAGTGGAAATTTAGCTAAATATTTTTAGAAATTTGGCAAAATCGACGAAGCGCCGCACAGCTGCCCACGCAGCGGGTGGCGTGTTCCCCAGCATCAGAGGGAAACCCGGCGGCCAGAACCCGGAACCAGCGGCGGACACATTCGCCACGGCCACGCCAAACGCCCCAGGCAGAGGGCCGCGCCCAAACAGTCACCCGCCCCGGCCGTCCTTTTTGGCTTTGATCCGGCGCACAACGGCCCAGGTCCCCCACCCCGCGCCGCACATGACCCGCATCACCCCCCGTGAATACGGCCAGGAACACAAAGCCCGGGCTGTCCCAGCCCGCCGCCCCGGTGACAGAATGGATTTTCTATAGTATAATAGCCGGATAAGACCTTCGCCCAAGCGCGGGAAAGCGAGTGTGATCCGGCCCATGAACGCCGCACAGACCAAAGACAAGGAATATCTGTTTGAACGCATGCCGGTGCCCGGCGCCGTCATGCAGCTGTCGCTGCCCATCGTCATCAGTTCGCTGGTCACGATCCTGTACAACCTGGCCGACACCTTTTTTGTGGGCATGCTCAACGACCCTGTGCAGAACGCGGCGGTCACCCTGGTGTACCCGGTGATCCTGGCCTTCAACGCCGTGAACAACCTGTTCGGCGTGGGGGTGTCCAGCGCCATGAGCCGCAGCCTGGGCGCCCGGGAATACGACCGGGTGCGCACCTGTTCGGCCTTCGGCTTTTACGGGGCGCTGGCCAGCGGGCTGCTGTTTTCGCTGCTATGCACGGTGCTGCGCACACCGCTGCTGCGCCTGCTGGGCACCGACGCCCAGACCCTGGACGCCACCATGGGCTATATGGGCTGGACCGTCTGCTTCGGCGCCTTGCCCGCCATCCTCAACGTGGTGCAGAGCTACATGGTCCGCAGCGAGGGCAGCACCCTGCACGCCAGCATCGGCACCATGAGCGGCTGTATCCTGAACATCCTGCTGGACCCCATCTTCATTTTGCCCTGGGGCTTCAACATGGGCGCGGCGGGCGCGGGCCTGGCCACCTTTTTGTCCAACTGCGTGGCCTGCCTGTACTTCCTTGTGCTGGCCCGCGTCAAAAAGGGGGCCACCTACGTTTCCATGAATCCCATGCAGCTGCGCAGGCTCACGGGAGCCCAGGTGCGGGACATCCTGGGCGTGGGGGTGCCGGCCTCCATCCAGAACCTTCTCAACGTGCTGGGCTCCACCCTGCTCAACAACTTCACGGCGCCCTTCGGGGCCGCCGCCATCGCGGCCATGGGCATCAGCCAGAAGCTGTACATGATCCCCATGCAGATCGCCCTGGGCTTTTCCCAGGGGATCATGCCGCTGGTCAGCTACACCTACGCCAGCGGCGACCGCCCCCGCATGAAGCAGGCCATCCTGTTCGCCCTGCGGGTCATCGTCTGCTTTTTGCTGGCCCTGACCGCCTTGTACCTGCTTTTTGCGCCGGCCATGATCCGCGCCTTTATGGACAACGAACAGATCATCGCCTACGGCGCGCGGTTTTTGCGGGTCATGAGCCTGGGGTTTGTGTTCCTGTGCGTGGACTTTCTCGCAGTGGGCGTGTTCCAGGCGCTGGGCATGGGCCGCCACGCCCTGGTGTTCGCCATCTGCCGCAAGCTCGTGCTGGAGATCCCGCTGTTGTTTTTGATGAACCTTGTCTACCCGCTGTACGGCCTGCCCTTTGCCCAGTTCATCACCGAGGTGTTTCTGGCCAGCATGGGGCTTTTGATGCTGCGGCGCATCTTCCGCCAAAACGACCAACGCTGACCCCGCCCCCGTGCCGCCCGGCACGGGGGCGTTTTGCGCCGGCCAGGCTCCGCGCAAATGCAAAATATTCTCGGTGATTGTAATTTTGACGAGAATATGCTAATATTTTCCCATAGCATCCAAAAGCTCGGGCAGACAGCCGTCTTCCCGGGCCCCGATGCCCCATCCAGCACGAACAGGGACCCGCCGGGCCGCCCCAGGGGGCCTGCGGGATCGCGATACCGACGAAGGACCAACGGAAAGGACGAGATGTTATGGCACAGAAAAAAGCGCAACCCGAAAAGCCGGCCGAGGCCAAAGCCGCGCCGGCTGCCGCCGAGGCCGTGAAGCCCGCGGCCAAGAAGGCGAAAGCCGCCCCCAAGAAGACCAAAGCCGCCGAAGCCCCCAAGGCGGAGGACCCCGCCCCCAAGGCCGCGCCGGCTCCCGAAGCCGAGGCCCCCAAGGCGGAAGCCCCCGCCCCCAAGGCCGCCAAGCCCGCAGCCAAGAAGGCGAAAGCCGCCCCCAAGAAGACCAAGGCCGCGCCGGCCCCCGAAGCCGAGGCCCCCAAGGCGGAACAGCCCGCGCCCGAAGCCGCGCCGGCCCCCGAAGCCGCCGCACAGCCCCAACCCGCCGCCGAGCCCGCGCCCGCTGCGCAAGAGCCGGCGCAACCCAAGGAGGAAGCCCCCATGGAATATGATACGCCCCGCAGAAGCATCGCCTTTATCGGTTCCGAATGCCATCCCTTTGTCAAGACCGGCGGTCTGGGCGACGTGATGTACGCTTTGCCCCGGGAACTGGTCAAGCAGAACTGCGACGTGCGCGTCATTCTGCCCCGCTACGCCTGCATCCCCCAGAAGTACCAGGACCAGATGGTCTACCGGGGCGAGTTCTACATGGACCTGGGCCAGACCGGCCGCAGCTACTATGTGGGCATCATGGAGTACATCTGCGACGGCGTGGTGTACGACTTCATCGACAACCAGGAGTTCTTCTCCTCCGGCAACCCCTACATCAGCCTGGTGGACGACATCCCCAAGTACTGCTATTTCAGCAAGGCGGCGCTGGCGGCCCTGAATTACATGAACTGGATCCCCGACATCATCCATTGCCATGACTGGCAGGCCGCGCTGGTGCCCGTGTATCTGCGCACCATGTTCCAGGATTCCGCGGTGGGCCGCGCCAAGACCATCCTGACCATCCACAACCTGCGCTTCCAGGGCATTTACAACATCCCCACGATCAAGTACTGGACCGGCCTGCCCGACGAAGCCTTCGGCATGGGCGCGCTGAAGCAGGGGTACGAGGACGCCAACATGCTCAAGGGCGGCCTGGCCTACGCCGACCGCATCACCACGGTCAGCGGCACCTACGCCTGGGAGATCCAGACCCCCGAATACGGCGAAAAGCTGGAAGAACATCTGCGCTACCACAGCTACAAGCTGCGGGGCATCGTCAACGGCATCGACTACGGCATGTGGAACCCCGCCACCGACCCGGCCCTGGCCGTCAATTACGACATCACCAACGTGCTGGACCACAAGTGGGAAAACAAGCTGGCCTTGCAGCAGGAGCTGGGCCTTGTGCAGGATCAGGGCAAGTTCGTCATCGGCCTGATCTCCCGCCTGACCAACCAGAAGGGCCTGGACCTGGTCAACGCCATCGTCCCGGCGCTGATGGACGGCAACACCCAGGTGGTGGTGCTGGGCACCGGCGACAAGCAGTACGAGGACACCTTCCGCTATTACGAGGACACCTACCGCGGCATGTTCAGCGCCTGCATCCAGTACGACGAAGCCCGCGCCCACCGCATCTATGCGGGCGCCGACGCGCTGCTGGTGCCCTCCCGCTTTGAGCCCTGCGGCCTGACCCAGCTCAACGCCATGCACTACGGCACCCTGCCCATCGTGCGGGAGACCGGCGGCCTGAAGGACACCGTGGAGCCCTACAACCTGTTCAGCGGCGAGGGCAACGGCTTTACCTTTGACCGCTACGATTCCACCCTGCTGCTGGACGCCATCAACCGCGCCAAGACCGAATACTTCATCAACCGCTACCACTGGGACGAAGTGGTCCAGCGGGATATGGCCAAGGACGTGTCCTGGCAGAATTCGGCCCGGCAATACAAGGACCTGTACCTGGAACTGACGCCGTGGTAAATCCCGCGCTTGGCCCCGCATACGGCATCTGACCCCGCCGGCACAGGCAAAGCCCGCCAAAGGGCTCTGCCTGTGCCTTTTTTGCCCCGCCGCCTTTTGGCGCGGTTCCATAAGAAAACAAAGCCGCAAAATCCTGACTGCAAAGCGGCGTCTGCTGCGTTATCGGGTCTTGCGTTCCATGCAGGAGCGCTTCGCCCCTCTGCCTTGCATCTGCCGCTTTGCAGCGATTTTGCGATGCTTCGCAGTTCTTGCAGAGCCTTTGTTTTCTTGTGTCGCTCGCGCTTTTGGCGGCGGACGCCTGGTAAAGTGAGGCCCCAACATGGATCTTCCCGCAAACCTGAAAGCCGCCATCGAAGCCCGGGCCGCCGGCCTGCCCACCGGCGACCTGATCCGCTCGGCCCGGACCATGACCGAATTGTACCGCGACCAAAGCGGTCGGGGCAAACGCCTGGTCACCGGCGACACCGACGTGCTGGCCTATGCCATCGTGCGCATGCCCGCCACCTACGGCGCCGTAAGCTCGGCCCTGGCCCACGCCCTGCACAGCGCGCAGTTCCCCCTGCGCAGGGTGCTGGACGCCGGGGCGGGCGTGGGCGCCGCCGCCTGGGCCGTTGCCGGATCGTCGCAGACGGTGCAGCAGATCACCTGCCTTGAGCGGGAGCCCGCCATGATCGCTCTGGGCCGGTCGCTGATGGCCGGACAGCCCCCGGAGCCCAAGGTGCGCTGGGTCCGGGGAGACCTGCGCGACCTGCAAGGCGAAGCGACCTATGACCTGGTCATTGCCTCCTACTCTTTGAACGAGCTCTCGGAGCCGGAACGCCGCAAAGCCGTGGAGGCGCTGTGGCGGCACGCCGCGCACATGCTGTTGATCGTGGAGCCGGGCACGCCGGCGGCCTTTGCCCAAATATGCCAGGCCCGCCGCCTGCTGACGCAGCTGGGGGGCTTTGTGGCCGCCCCCTGCCCCCACGGGGACGACTGCCCGCTGGAGGGCGGGGACTGGTGTCATTTCACCTGTCGGGTGGCCCGCAGCCGGCTGCACAAGCAGCTCAAGAACGCGGACGTCCCCTATGAGGACGAAAAGTATTGTTTTCTGGCCGTGACCCGCGCCCCGGCGGCCCCCGGCGCGCCCCGCGTGCTGCGCCACCCCCAGATCGCCAGCGGGCGCATCACCCTGACCCTGTGCACCCCCGGCGGCATCGAAACACGCAGCGTCACCAAAAAGGACAAAGAGGCTTTTCGGGCCGCCCGCAAAGCCAAGTGCGGCGACCTGGTCCCCTTGTGACCCCCGCGCCTGTGCACAAAAGCCGGACCCCGGCAGACGGTTCCGCGTCTGCCGGGGTCCGGCTTTGTTCTGTAAAAGGGCCGTTGCCTTGCTGCATCAGAAATGCTCCACGGCGGCGCGCTCGGCGTGCAGGGCGGCCTGGTACCCTTGCATAAAATCGGCAAAACCGGCCACGTCGGCGGCGTCGGGGGCCAGGGTGGAGCCGGGGGCATCGGCAAAGATCCGCTGTTGCAGATAGTCCGCCAGGGTCAGCGCGCAGCCTTCCAGCACCGCCAGGCGGTAGCCGGCCAGCAGCGCCATGCCGTAGGGGCCGCCCTCGCCGGCGGTCTGCATGACCGTGACCGGGGCTTCGGCCGCCGCCGCCAGGTAGCGCTGGGCAACGCCCGGGGTCTTGAACAGGCCGCCGTGGCCCAGCAGGCGGTCCACGGCCACCTGCTCGCCCCGCAGAATGTCCAGCCCGATCTTGAGGGTGGCCATGGCCGAGTAGATGTGCGCCCGCATAAGGTTGGGCAGGGTCAGCTCGCTCTGGGGCCCGCGCACCAGCAAGGGCCGCCCCGCGTCAAAGTGGGTGACCCCCTCGCCGGAATAGTAGTTTACCGGCGCCAGGCCGCCGCAGTCCGGCGCGCCCTGCAGCGAGGCGTTGAACAGCCGCGGGAACAGCTCGGAGGCAGGCAGC
>DBRU01000001.1:3082-3448 GCA_002306375.1 Faecalibacterium sp. UBA1360 | reverse complement strand
CCCGTCGCCCACCACCCGGGGGGCGGCCAGGCGCTTGCCCTCGGCCAGGGCCCGGCTCACCACGGCGTCCAGGTCCGGCTCGCCGGGCAGGGGCAGATAGCACAGCACTGTGTGGGCCTGCCGCCACAAAGGCAGGCCGAACAGCGCAGCGCACATCCGCGCGCCCATGGCGTGCAGGGCTTCGGGGGACTGGCTGCGCCACACGGCGCGGGCCTTGGCGCGGGCTTCGGTCTTGGTCATGGGGGCCTCCTTGGGGGCAGGGGATCCCCGCCCGTCTTATCCAGCCCATCATACCATGCCGGCGTCCATTCATCAAGACGGGAACCGATGTAAAATGTTACACCCTTTGTCCGCCATCTTGCGCGC
>DBRU01000001.1:0-2933 GCA_002306375.1 Faecalibacterium sp. UBA1360 | reverse complement strand
GCCGGCATCGACAAGCCCTTTGTGCAGGACAACCAGAGCCGCTCCACCAAGGGCGTGCTGCGGGGCCTGCACTTCCAGAAAAACCACACCCAGGGCAAGCTGGTCCGGGTGACCATGGGCGAGGTGTACGACGTAGCTGTGGACTGCCGCCCCCATTCCGCCACCTTCGGCAAATGGGTGGGCGTGACCCTCTCGGCCGAAAACAAGAAGATGTTTTATATCCCCGAAGGCTTTGCCCACGGCTTTTTGGTTCTGTCCGACGTGGCCGAATTCTGCTACAAGTGCACCGACGTGTACGACCCCGCCAGCGAGGGCGGCATCCCCTACGACGACGCCACCGTCAATGTGCAGTGGCCGGACTGCGGCTGCGAGCACAAGACCAGCGCCAAGGACAAGGAACACACCCCGTTCGCCGAACAGAAGTTCGAATACTTTGAAAAATACTGAGCAGGGGACGCTGACGTGCAAAGCATCAAACATTCACTGGAAGGGTTCTGGAAGTACCGGTATCTCTTGCAGAACCTCATCACACGGGACTTCAAGCTCAAATACCGCCGCAGCGTGCTGGGCGTTGCCTGGAGCATCCTCAACCCGCTGCTGACCTGCCTGGTCATGTACCTGGTGTTCGACTCCATCATGAAAGGCCTGCGGGGCGAGGGCATCCCCAACTTCGCGGGCTTTCTGATCATCGGCCAGCTGCTGTTCAACTTCTTCCGCGAATCCACCAGCATGGCCATGGAAAGCGTGCTCAAAAACGCGCCGCTTCTGCGCAAGGTCTATATCCCCAAATACATCTTCCCCATGGAGAAGATCTGCTTCGCCATGGTCAACTGCGCCTTCAGCTTCATCGCGCTGGTCATCGTCTTTGTGCTGACCTGGACCCCCGTGACCTTCTCCACGGCCTGGATGGCGCTGTACCCTTTGGTCATGCTGTTCTTTTTCAGCCTGGGCATCGGCCTTCTGCTGTCGGCCTTGTACGTGTTCGTGCGGGACATCATGCATATCTGGGAGGTGTTCTGCACCCTGCTGGTCTACGCCAGCGCCATCTTCTATGACCCCGAAACGCTGTCCGGCATCATGCAGCGGCTCATCCACATCAACCCCATGTACTGGTTCATCACGGCCTTCCGCAGCTGCGTGTTGTGGGGCGAGGGCCTGACCCTGAGCATGGTGGTGGTGTGTTTCCTGTGCGCCGCGGTCAGCATGACCATCGGCATCTTCGTGTTCAAGAAAAACCAGGACAAGTTCGTCCTGTATATGTAAAGGGGGCTGCACAATGAGCGAACAACAGCCCATCATCTCGGTGGAGCATGTCTCCATGCGCTTCAACCTGGCCAAGGAAAAGCACGAGAGCCTGAAAGAATACTTTGTGGCCCTGCTGCACGGCGGCGTGCGCTTTGACGAGTTCTTCGCCCTGTCGGACGTGAGCCTGGACATCATGCCCGGGGACTTCTACGGCCTGATCGGCCTCAACGGCAGCGGCAAATCCACCCTGCTCAAGATCATTTCGGGCGTGTACAAGCCCAGTTCCGGCAAGGTCACCGTGCGGGGCACCATCGCCCCCCTGATCGAGCTGGGCGCCGGCTTTGACATGGACCTGACCGCCCGGGAGAATATCTATTTGAACGGCACGGTCCTGGGCTACACCCCCAAATACATCGACAGCAAGTTCGAGGACATCGTCGAATTCAGCGAACTGCGGGACTTTTTGGACGTGCCCCTCAAAAACTATTCTTCCGGCATGGTGGCCCGCCTGGCCTTTGCCGTGGCCACCATGACCAAGCCGGACATCCTGATCGCCGACGAGATCTTGTCGGTGGGCGACTTTTTGTTCCAGCAGAAATGCGAAAAGCGCATGGCCGAGCTCATGAGCGGCGGCACCACGGTCATTCTGGTCAGCCATTCCATCGAGCAGATCGAGCGCATGTGCAACAAGGTGGCCTGGCTGGACCACGGCCATCTGCGGCGCAACGGCCCCACGGCCGAGATCGCCGCCGAGTACAAACACTTTGAGAAAAAGGACAGCATGAAGGCCGACCGGGCCTGACGCCGTCCGGTCTGGAGGGCCCCATGGCCAAAGAGATCGAAAACCGTCCCGCCGACGTAGCCGCCCCCGACAGTGTGGGCGGCATGGCCCGCCGCCTGCTGGACCCCGCCCATCTGCGGGACCTGGCCCGGCGCAGCGCCGCCACCCTGCGCGAGCAGGGGGCCGAGCAGCTTTGGCGGGACGTGACCTTCCGGGTGGGGCTGGCCTTCCATCACGATTCCTGGCGCCACCGGGCCGACATCCCCCTGCGCCGGGAACTCAAGGCCCAGCGCGCCGCCCGCTTGCAGGGGCCGCTGGTCAGCATCGTGGTGCCGGTGTACAACACGCCGGACAAGTTCTTCCGCCAGATGACGGACAGCGTGCTGCGCCAGACCTATTCCAACTGGCAGCTCGTGCTGGTGGACGCCTCCGACGACGCGCACCCGAACCCCGGCCGCCTGGCCCGGCGCCTGGCCGCCAAGGACAGCCGGGTGGCGTACCAAAAGATCGAAAACGACGGCATTGCCGCCAACACCACCCGGGGCTTTGCCCTGGCCGCCGGGGACTATCTGACCCTGCTGGACCACGACGACCTTTTGTACCCCAACGCCCTGTTTGAATGTGTGCAGACCATTCAAAAGACAGGGGCCGACCTTGTGTACAGCGACGAGATCGTCCTGTCCGCCGACCTGAAAAAGCTGGGCGGCTACCACTTCAAACCCGACTTTGCCCCCGACTATCTGCGGGGATGCAACTTCATCACCCATCTGGCGCTCTTTTCCCGCCCGCTGCTGGAGGCCGCCGGCCCCGCCGAGTACAAGGAATTCGACGGCGCCCAGGACCACGACCTGCTGCTGCGCCTGACCGAAAAGGCCGCCCGCATCGAGCACATCAAAAAGGTATTGTA
>DBRU01000007.1:2453-35292 GCA_002306375.1 Faecalibacterium sp. UBA1360 | reverse complement strand
GTCGCCGCCGAAGGCCTCGTGGCCCTCTTTGAACAGGTAAAGGAACTTCTTGCTCATACGCTTACCTCCAAATGTACTGCGGTTTCTTCCCGGTGTGGCGGAGTTCCCGGCGCACACCCGCAACGTCATGGACTGATTGCAAAGTACATTATACCAGACCAAGCGGGGAATTACCAGTGGATTGTTAAATAAATGCTGAATGGTTTCGCCGAAAATCTGCCGAATTTTTGCCATGACTCTCTTGCAATTTGTCCAAAAATTTGGTAAATTATAATGGGTGTAAAGTTCGAAATTCATAGCCTCGCACGAGGTTTTGCCCCCAAAAACAGGGGGGCGGTCTGCGGGGGCGTTTTGCCTTTTCATTTCCTGCGGCGTGTAGTATAATGACACTGCGGGCGCTTTGTTATGCCCGTCCGCCGTGCCGGGGCCCTTGCGGCGCCGCGCACGCTCTGCGTTTGATCCGAGACAGAAAGGGGAGTCACCCATGACCAGTGCCAAACAGGCGTATCTCGACGCGCGCCGGCGTTATGCCGATACCTTTGAAAAGCATCTTGAAAACGGCGTCAACTTCATCAGCGACGACGTTTATATCGACCCCGGGGTCGTCATCGCCCCCGGGGCCATGATCCTGCCCGGGTGCATCCTGCGGGGGACCACCGTGGTGGAGGCTGGGTGCGTCATCGGCCCCAACACCCTGCTGGAAAACACCACGGTGGGGGCCAACTCCACCGTCAACGCCAGCCAGTGCTATGACAGCGTCCTTGGCCCCGACAACAAGATCGGGCCCTTCACCCATGTGCGCACCGGCACCAAAACGGGGCAGGGCGTGCACCTGGGCGCCTATGTGGAGACCAAGAACGCCGACTTTGCCCAGGGCAACACAGTCAGCCACCTGACCTACATCGGGGACGCCACCGTGGGCAAATACTGCAACTTCGGCTGCGGCACCGTCACCTGCAACTATGACGGCGAGGGCAAGTTCCACACCACCATCGGGGACTATGCCTTCATCGGCTGCAACACCAACCTGGTGGCACCGGTCACCGTGGGCGACCACGCCTACACGGCGGCGGGGTCCACCGTCACCAAGGATGTGCCCGACGGCGCGCTGGCGCTGGAGCGCGGCCGCCAGATCGCCCTGCCCAGCTGGGGGGAAAAGAAGCTGCAAAAATACATCGAGAAAAAGCAGAAACTGGAAGCCCAGTGCAAGGGCGAGTGACCCTGCGCCGGGCAGGCTGTAAAGGAAAGGATATCCCATGAACCTGATCGGCAACATTCTGTGGTGTGTGCTGGGCGGTCTGTTCAGCGCCCTGTGCTGGGCGGTGGCCGGGGTGTTCTGGTGCATCACCGTTGTGGGCATTCCGGTGGGGTTGCAATGCTTCAAGTTTGCGTCCCTGACGCTGTGCCCCTTCGGCAAGACCATCGTCTACGGCGGGGGCGCGCCTTCGCTTTTGCTCAACCTCTTCTGGCTGCTGCTCTCCGGCCTGCCCATGGCGTTTGCCAATGCCGTGTGGGGCTGTGTGCTTTGCCTGACCGTTATCGGCATCCCCTTTGGCCTGCAATTTTTCAAGATCGCCAAACTGGCCCTCATGCCCTTCGGCAGCCGGGTGGTCCCGGCGCTCTGATCCATCCCCCAAAAGGAGAATACCGCACTTTATGTCCTTTTTCAGCAATCTGTCGGGGGCCGACTGGCTCATCGCCGGCCTGGGCAACCCCGAATCCAAATACGAAGGCACCCGCCACAACGCCGGCTTCGCGGCGCTGGACTACCTGGCCGCCCAGTGGAAGTGCGACATCGCCAAGGCTAAGTGGCAGGGGCTGTACGGCGTGGCCGCGGTGGGCGCCCACAAGGTGGTGCTGCTCAAGCCCCTGACCTATATGAACCTGTCGGGCCAGAGCATCGCCCCGGCCGCCGGATTCTACAAGATCCCCCGGGACCACGTGATCGTTCTGTGCGACGACATCACCCAGGAACCCGGCCACCTGCGCATCCGGGCCTCGGGCTCGGCGGGGGGACACAACGGCCTCAAGAGCATCATCCAGAGCCTGGGGGGCGAGGATTTCCCCCGGGTGCGCATCGGCGTGGGCGCCAAACCCCACCCCGACTATGACCTGGCCGCCTGGGTGCTGGGCAAGTTCCCCCCCGACGCCGCCAAAGCCATGACCGACCGTTACCCCGATATCGAGACCGCCTGCCGCCTGATCATGGACGGCAAACTGGGCGAAGCCCAGAACCGCTGCAACCGCTGACAAGCGGACAGCCGCGCTTCCTCCCTGTACCGTATGGCACGGCTGACCGCCGAAAATACGCTGCACCGAAAAGAAGGAGGCACCACGATGAACCGCAGAATCGTATCCCTGAGCCTGGCCGGCGTTATGCTGGCCGGGCTGTTCGGCTGTACGCCTTCGTCCCGGGATGCCGATCCCCCCGCGCAAACGCCGCAGACGGCTGAACCGCCGTCCCAAACCGCCGGACCGGCGGCGACCGGGGCCCAGAGCACCGGGGCGACCCTTCCGAGCCTTTTGGGCGACCTGCCGGTCCTGTACGACACGGCCCTGACCCCTTCGGTGCCGGAATTCACGGTGGAGGCGGACCTGTCCAACGTCATCAACGCCGATCTGGTGGAATACTGGAGCGAGGACGCCAAACAGGCGCTGGTGCAAAACGGGTTTGTGGTGACCGACGGCAACCAGGAATTTTACGAAGGGTACGAGACCAACCGCTATACCTATACGCCCAACTTTGTGACCACCGACGCGCTGCTGCACACCTATCACCTGTACTTTGTCTACTTGCAGGGCCGCGTGGAGAAAAACGAACTCAGCGGGGAACTGCTGGCTTTGAGCCGGGCGATGCAGCAGCAGAGCCAGGCCCAGTACGACGCCTTGCAAGGCACCGAGTGGGAGAACGCCGCTTTGCGCGATCTGGCCTACTTCACGGTGGGCACGGCGCTGCTTGAACCCGAAACGCCCCTGCCCGACGCCGTGGCGGATGTGGTGACGCAGGAACTGGCCCTCATCGACGCCGCCGCCGGCAACGCGGAGTCCCCGGTGATGAACCTGGGCGGCGCCGACCCGGCCGCGGCCCTGACCGAGGATTACACCCAGTACATCCCCCGCAGCTACTACGCGGGGGACGAAGTGCTGGAACGCTATTTCCGCGCCATGATGTGGTACGGCCGCATGACCTTCCGCGCCTCGGACGCCGACCAGACCCGCAGCGCCCTTTTGCTGACCCTGGCTTTGCGGGACGGGCAAGCGAAGGACCTGTGGCAGCGCATCTATTCTGTGACCGCCTTTTTCGCGGGCACGGCCGACGACGCCACCTGTATGGACTATGACCCGCTGCTCACCGCCGCCTACGGCGAGGATGTGACCGCCGCCGCCCTGCCCGGCAATGACGGGGCCTTTGCGGCGTTCCGCGACTCTTTGTCCGCGCTGGCCCCGGCGGCCGTCAACTCCATGCCCGTCTATGAGGACCAGGACCGGGACGAAGCCACCGCCGGGCTGCGCTTCATGGGCCAGCGCTACACCCTGGACGCCGCCGCGTTCCAGCGCCTTGTGTACCGCGAGGTAGACCCCAACGCCCGGGGCGAACAGCGCATGCTGCCCGACGCCCTGGACCTGCCCGCGGCGCTGGGGTCGGACACGGCCCTTGCCATCCTGACCGAACAGGGCGACACCGACTACCCCAATTACGACGCCCAGATGCAGGCGGTGCGCACGGCCCTGGCCCAGGCGCCCGATGAGGTCTGGTCCGCCAGCCTGTACGCAGCCTGGCTCAACGCTTTGCGCCCCCTGACCGAGACCAAGGGGGAAGGCTGGCCCCAGTATATGCGCACCGACGCCTGGGCCCGCAAGGACTTGGGCACGATGCTGGGCAGCTGGACCGAGCTCAAACACGACACGGCCCTGTATGCCAAGCAGATCTATGCCGAGATGGGCGGCCCGGGGTATGAGGAGCGGGACGACCGGGGCTGGGTCGAGACCGAACCCGTGGTGTTCGGGCGCTTGTCGGCCTTGTCCGCCGCCACGGCGGAAGGGCTGGCGTCCCTGGGCCTGCTGGAGGACGCCGACGCCGAAAACCTGGACATTCTGGCCGAGCTGTGCCGCCGGCTCATGGTCATTGCCGAAAAGGAACTGAAAAACGAACTGCCCACCGACGAGGAATTTGAACTCATCAAGACCATCGGCGGTCAGCTGGAGCACTTCTGGACCGAGACGGTGTACGACGAGGACGCCGGCATCTATTCGCCCCAGCAAGCCCCCGCGGCCCTGGTGGCGGATGTGGCCACCGACCCCAACGGCGAGGTGCGCCAGGTGGGCACGGACGTGGACTCCATCTATGTGATCGTCAGCGTGGACGGATCACTGCGCATTGCCTGCGGCAGTGTGTTCGCCTTCTACCAGTTCGACCGGCCCATGAGCCAGCGCATGACCGACAGTCAGTGGTGGTTCGAGCTGGGCTACGGCCCCGACGAGGAAGGCAACTGGAACTTTGATACCTCGCCCCAGCGCCCCGCCTGGGCAAACTATACGCTGGAGCGCGTATACGGCTGATGGGTACGCTGCGCAGGCGCGCCGCCGCAGCCGCCTACCTGCTGGCAATCCTGGTTATGTGCGGGGTGCTTTTGTGGTACCGGGGCGTGTTTTTTGCCCCGGGCCGGGGCAAGGCCGGGACCTGGGGCGCGCTGGAACTGACCCTGAGCCCGTCGGGCCGCTTTTTGGCCCAAACCGGGCAGGGCGACCCCGCGCTTGTCTCCGACCCGGGCTGGCGGGTGCGGGATTTCCTGGTGGGGGACCTGGACCGGGACGGGGCCGACGAACTTTTGCTGCTGGTCTGGCGGCGGGGACACTACGGTCCCAGCCATCCCTTCTGGGTGGATCAAAACGACTACGCCTATTCCCAGCATATCTTTATTTATGAACAAACGGACAGCGGTGCCGAGCCGGTCTGGATGTCCAGCGCCCTGAACCCCCGGGTGCGCTGCTGGTCCATGACCGGGGAAGGAAGACTGCGCATTCTGACCCCGGCGGGGGAGGACACCCTGTGGGGCTGGAACTCCTGGGGGCTTGAACGTCTGGACGGTTCGCCCCGCCCGCTGCTTTGAACGCCGCCTTTGCGGCAAAGGCTTTTCTTATGATGTACGATCAGCTGTTGCAAAAGACAAGCGAATACAAAAAGCTGGCCAACGCCTTGTCCGGCAAGGGGGCGCCCCAGGCCCTCTGACGGGCGGAAGCCGGTGCTTTCTGTAAGTGTCGCTCAAAAAAATCCGCCTCCCGTACCGAATCGGGAGGCGGATGGATCGGTCAACCTTTTTTCAGCCAATGGTTCTCGAAGCGGCTGATCAGCAGATGATAGATCAGGCAGCAGGCAACAAGGCTCACCGCCAGGAGCATTGAAAAATAGGCCCAATGGATCAGACCGTTGCCCTGGCGCCAGACAGGAAAACACGCGAGCAGCATCGGGTGGCTCAGATAGAGGAAAAAACTGCAGGAACTCAAAAATTGAACGGCTCGCTGGGCAGAGGCGTCGATTCGGATGGTCTCGCCAAAACGGACCGTCAGAAGAACAAGGACGGTAAAAACGCCCTCGAAAGCCATTTTCTCAAATCCGAAAACCATGGGCAGAAGCAAGCAGAAACTTCCGAACAGAAGGTCATGGTTTTCTTTTATGGTATAATAAAGGCAGGCACCGAACATGAACGCATAAAGCTCCATGACGGGAGTTTTAGCGCTGAATTCGGAGATGTTGTCGATCGTGCCGGCGGGGAATGTGTGTAATGTGGTTTCAATTATTCTTCCCAGGATGCCTTTGCCGCCCAGCAGCAGGAGAAGAAACAGAAAACTGGGGCAGAAGCAACTTTTACCAAAGCGGGCTCCGACCGCAAGAAACAGGCGGTGCAGCCAGGGCGCCAAAAGATAAAACAATGCAAAGGCACTCATGGTCCAAAGCGCGTTACGGTTGTTCCACCACGCCCAGTTGTCGCTGGGCAGCCACATTTGCAGGAAGAAAATGTATCGGAGATAGCGCGGCCCGCACGGGCCGTTCCAAGCAAACAGCCGGGCGGGCGGCATTTGCTGAAAAAGGTACACAGCTGCATCAAAGGCAAAGCGTATGGCAAGGATCAGCCAGTATAATGGAAGTATACGGCGCATGCGTCCCAGATAATATGAACGCCAGTCCGGCTGGTGCGCCACAGAACGGACAGCCAGATAACCACTTATGATAAAAAACAGCAAAACGCCGTTTCCGCCCACTGCGGTTTGCTGATCCAAGCCGGCTGTTTGCCCGGCGTGCACCACAAGGACCATAAGTGCCGCCAGGATCCGCAGCAGATCCAGGGCATAGTTTCGCTTGCGGACAGCTTCCTTGTGCGCCATATTGCGGCTCCTTTACAAATCATCATTTCATTGTCTGCCAAGACCATTATCATTATAATGATCCTGCCCTTGTTTAGCAAGAAGGAATGCTGTTTGCTCCGCGGGCTTGCTGAAGCGTATCAGGAAGGGCCGATAACGTCCACTGTGCTCTGGCAGGAAAAATGAGGCGATATTGCTCTATGTTTTACGAACTTCTTCTTCAAACCACCGAATACAAAAAGCTGGCCAACGCCTTGTCCGGCAAGGGGGCGTGCGCCCTGTTCGGGCTGCCCGCCGCCGGCCGGGCCCAGGTGTACGCGGCGTTGTACCGCGATCTGGGCCGGCCTTTGTGCGTGGTCACCCCCGGCGAGGCCGAAGCCACCCGTTTTGCCGCCGACCTGAACGCCCTGGGGGTGCCGGCGGCGGTGTTCCCGGCCCGGGACTATGTGCTACGCCCCATTGAGAGCACCGCCCACGAGTACGAGTACCGCCGCCTGGCCGTGCTGGGCGACGTGGTGGGCGGGCGTCTGGGGGCCGTGTGCGTGCCGGTGGAGGGCCTGACCCAATACACCGCGCCCAAAGAGGATTTCTGTCGCGGCACCCGCACGCTCCACCCCGGGGACACCCTGCCCCGGGCCGAGCTCAACGCCCTGTTGCTGGGGGCCGGGTATGTGCGCCGGGACCGGGTGGACGGCCCGGGCCAGTTCTCGGTGCGGGGCGACATCCTGGACCTGTACGCCCCCGACATGAAAGCCCCCGTGCGCATCGAGTTCTGGGGCGATGACATCGACACGATGCACACCTTCGACCTGGCCACCCAGCGCCGGGACGAGGCGGTGGAAAAGGTCTACCTCAGCCCCGCGCGGGAGGTCATGTTCGGCGCGCCCGACGCGGCGGCCGAAGCCCTGCGCGCCTTTCTCAAAAAGCAGCGGGGCAAAAAGCGCACGGCCATGCAGGCGGTCATGGACCCCGACCTGGCGCTGCTGGACGCCGGGGCGCTGCCTGTGGCCGTGGACAAATACCTGGCTGTGCGTTACCCCCAGCCCGCCACGCTGCTGGACTATTTCGACGACCCGCTGCTGCTCATCGAGGAACCCGCCTCTTTGCGGGAAGCCGAGCGCGCCGCCAATTACCGCCGGGGCGAGGAAGTGTCCGGTCTGTTCGAGGCCGGAGTGCTCTGTGCCGGGCTGGACGGGCTGTATGCCCCGCCCGGCTGGCTGTGGACCATGACCGGGCGCTGCCGCACCCTTCTGGCCGAAAACTTTGCCCGCAGCATCCCCGACCAGCCCCTCAAAGAGCTGGTCAACACCCCGGCCCACAACCTGCCCGCCTGGGGCGGCGAGGTATCGGCCCTGCTGGACGACCTGGGCCCCCTGCGCGCCCGGGGCTGCGCCGTCACCGTACTGGCCGGTACCCAGCGCGCCGCCGCCGGCCTGGCCCAGGACCTGCGCGCCAAGAACATCCCCGTCACCACCGACCCCGCCGCGCCGCCCGCGGCAGGGCTCGTGCAGGTGCTGCCGGGGCAGATGTCCGCCGGGTGCGAACTGCCCTTTGCGGGCTATGCCCTGATCACGGCCCGGGCCTACGGCCAGGGCGGCGGGGCCAGGCGCAAGGCAAAGCGCAACAAGGACGCCCTGGACAGCCTGACCGAGATCTCCCCCGGCGATCTGGTCGTGCACCAGAACCACGGTATCGGCTGCTACGCGGGCATCCGCCGCATGGAGGTCCAGGGCGCCACCAAGGACTATCTGCGCATCGAATACGCCAAGGGCGACGTTTTGTATGTGCCGGTGACTCAGCTGGACCTGTTGTCCCGCTACACGGCCCCCGGCGACGCCGACAAGGTCAAGCTCAGCCGCCTGGGCGGGGGAGAGTGGAACAAGACCCGCACCCGGGTCCGCGCCGCCACCGAGGCCATGGCCAAAGAGCTCATCGAGCTGTACGCCCGGCGCAAGCAGGCGGCGGGCTACGCCTTTCCCCCGGACGACACCTGGCAGGGCGACTTCGAACAGCGCTTTGCCTACGACGAGACCCCCGACCAGCTGACCAGCGCGGCCGAGATCAAGCACGACATGGAACAGCCCTGGCCCATGGACCGGCTTCTGTGCGGCGACGTGGGCGTGGGCAAGACCGAAGTGGCCCTGCGCGCGGCCTTCAAGTGCGTCATGGGGGGCAAGCAGTGCGCGATCCTGGCCCCCACCACGATCCTGGCCTGGCAGCACTTCAACACCGCCCTCTCCCGCATGGAGGCCTTCCCCATCCGGGTGGGGCTTTTGTCCCGCTACCGCACGGCCCGGGACCAGAAGCAGACCCTGCGCGGGCTCAAGGACGGCACCGTGGACATCGTGGTGGGCACCCACCGCCTGTTGTCCGACGACGTCAAGTTCAAGGACCTGGGGCTGGTCATCATCGACGAGGAACAGCGCTTCGGCGTCAAGCACAAGGAAAAACTCAAGGAAAACTTTGTGGGCGTGGACGTGCTGACTTTGTCCGCCACGCCCATTCCCCGCACGCTGAACATGGCGCTGTCCGGCATCCGGGACATGTCCACCATCGAGCAGCCACCCATCGAGCGCCAGCCCATCGAGACCTACGTGCTGGAATACGACGAGGGCATTCTGGCCGACGCCATGCGCAAGGAACTGGGCCGGGGCGGGCAGGTGTACTACCTGCACAACCGGGTCGAGGACATCGAGCAGTGCGCCGCCCGGGTGGGCAAGATGGCCCCCGGCGCGCGCATCGGCATTGCCCACGGCAAAATGAGCGAGGAACAGATCTCCACGGTGTGGCGTCAGCTGCTGGACAACGAGATCGACATCCTCGTGTGCACGACCCTGATCGAAACAGGGGTGGACGTGCGCAACTGCAACACCCTGATCATCGAAAACGCCGACCGCATGGGCCTGTCCCAGCTGTACCAGATCCGCGGGCGGGTGGGGCGTTCCTCCCGCAAGGCCTACGCCTACTTCACCTTCCGGCGGGACCGGGTCCTCACCGAGGTCGCCGCCAAGCGTTTGTCTGCCATCCGGGAATTCACGGCCTTCGGGTCCGGATTCCGCATCGCCATGCGGGACTTGCAGATCCGGGGCGCGGGCAGCCTGCTGGGCCACAGCCAGCACGGCCACATGGAGGCTGTGGGCTACGAGTTGTATGTCAAGATGCTCAACCAGGCCATCGCGGCCGCCAAGGGCCTGCCCGCCGAACCGGACAAGAGCGACTGCCTGGTGGATGTGGCGGCGGACGCCTATCTGCCCGAGACCTACATCCCCGACGCGGCGGGCCGCATCGAGGCGTACAAGCGCATCGCCGCCATCGAGAACGCCGACGCCGCCACCGACGTGCTGGACGAACTCATCGACCGTTACGGCGACCCGCCCAAGTGCGTGCAGAGCCTGGTGGATGTGTCGCTCATCCGGGTCACGGCGGCCCGGGCCGGCGTGGTGGAGATCGTGCAGAAGGGCGACGAACTTGTTTTGTACAGCGACGTGGTGGGCCCGGCCCAGCTGGGGGACCTGATGGACGCCATGCCCCACCGGGTGCTGTACAGCGGGGTGGGGCGGCCGTGCATCCGCATCAAGGTATACAAGGGCGAAGCGTCCCTGGTGATCCTGCGGGACGCCGTGGCGCTGCTGCCCGGGGCCAAGGGCGAAAAGCGTTGATTTTGTGAAAGGCTTTTTCGACGCCCCGCCGCCGCTTGCAATGACGGGCCAAACGCGGTATAATGACCCTATGTCTGCGCCCCGGGCGCAAACGAAAGGTATAAAGGAGCGTTTTCCCATGAAGTCCATCCGTGCCAAATTCATCAGCCTGGGTCTGGCGGCCGCCATGCTGCTGGGCCTTGCGGGCTGTGCCATCACCACCCCCGCCACCGTGGGCAGCATCGGCGGTGTCGAGATCCCCGCCGGCGTCTATCTGCTGGCCCAGTTCAACGCCTACAATACGGCGTCCTCTTTGGCCGATCTGGCCACCGGCGAAACTGCCGACGACGTGGACGCCGTGCTCAAGGCCCAGTGCACCGGCACCATCGGCGACGAGGAAGTCACCACCGACGGCGCCGACTACATCGCCCGCCTGACCCAGTACACCCTNNGACGCCGCCACCGCCGAGGCCGCCGCCAACGCCGACTCTTTGTGGGAGTCCAACGGCGACGTGTACGCGGCCAACGGCATCGGCAAGCAGAGCGTGGAGCTGTACATGCTCAACAGCGCCAAGGCGTCGGCCTGCCTGGAGCTGCTCTACGGCGAAAACGGCCAGACCCCTGTCACCGACGAGGAGTACACGGCCTACCTCACCGACGAGTGCCGCTATGTGGACGTGGTGCAGATCCCGCTGTATGATTCCTACACCTACGCCTTTGCGGACGAGGAACAGAGCGAGCAGATCAAGGCCATCGCCGACGAATGCGCCGCCACCCTCAATGAATGGGCTTCGGCCGAGACCTCCCGCTCCGAGCATCTGACCTCCATGTCCGAGGCCGCCATGCAGTATCTGCCCCAGGCGATGGAAGTGCTGGGCGCCACCATGGAGACCGCCCAGGCTGTGTACTACACGGGCAGCGAGCTGCTGACCCCCGACGACCTGGCCAGCTACGGCACCACCCTGACCGACGCGCTGGACGCCGCCGGCCCCGGCGTGTGGACCACCGTGGACCTGGGCATGAGCTATGCGGTCATGAGCAGCGTGGACCCGCTGTCCGTCGATACGCTGGACAGCTACAAACAGACCTATGACCTGCTGTCCCTGCTCAAGAGCGAGAAACTGCAGGACCTGCTGTACGCCGAAGGCGCGGCCATGGACCATGACCTGGATGCCGCCGCCATGAAGACCTACAAGGCTTCCAACATCAAGACCACCGCGTAACGAAACGCGGCCGGGCGGCGTGCATGCGCCGCCTTTTTTGTTTGCCTGCCATCCGGGAACCATTTCTGAAAGGGGACACTATGACCGACAACCGCTTCAAAAATCTCTTGCTGGAAGTGCTGGGCTGCTTCATCTCGGCGCTGGGCACCTACTCCTTCGCCGTGGTGGCCCAGGTGCCGGTGACCGGCGTGGCCGGCGTGGGCGCCATTTTGTACCACCTGTTCGGCATGCCCATCGGTATCTCCAACATTTTGCTCAACGTGCCCATCGTGCTTTTGTGCTACAAGCTGCTGGGGCGGGACTTTTTCCTGCGCAGCGTGCGGTGCATGGTGCTGTTCGCCCTGTTCACCGACTGGGTACTGCCCGCCTTGCCTGTCTATTCCGGCGACCGTCTGCTGGCGGCCGTGTGCGGCGGCGTCATCAGCGGCATCGGGGACGCCTTGATCTATATGCAGAACTCCAGCACCGGCGGCATGGACTTCATCACCATGGCCATCAAGGTCAAGCACCCCCACATGCCCTTCGGCAACCTGACCTTCGGCGCGGCCATGGCGGTCATTCTGGCCAACGGGCTGGTGTTCCGGGACGTGGACGCCATCATCTACGGCCTGATCCTCAACTTTTTGGCCTCCTACATCATCAACCGCATGATGCTGGGCTTCAACGCCTGTATGTTCGCCCTCATCGTCACCGACGACGGCCCCGCGGTCAGCGACGCCATCCTGCGCAAGGTGGACCGGGGCTCCACGATCCTCAAGGGCTACGGCGGCTTCCGCCAGGACCCCCGGGACGTGGTGCTCTGCGCCTGCAGCGCCAAGCAGCTGTATGAGATCGAAAAGGAGCTCAAGGTGCTGGATCCCGGCAGCTTCACGGTCATGCTCCAGGCCAACGAGGTCCAGGGCGAAGGCTTCCGCCGCCTGGTTTTGGGCAACACCGAAGAAACCTCCTGAACCCCAAAAGGGCCCCCGCCCGTGCGCAGGCACGGGCGGGGGCCCTTTTCTGTATTTTTGTCAGGTGATCTTCAAAGCGCGCTGCACACGGTAGACGGCGTAGCGCAGCAGCCCCACGATCAGGCTGCCTTCCACCCAGATGTAATTGGGCAGGTTGCGCCAGTAAAAGCGTGGTTTGTTGACCTTGGGCAAAACGGCCCGGGCCTCGGCAAAACCCTTGGCGTAGTCGCCGCCGAACCCCCGCAGGCGGAACATCAGCACTTTCAGCAGATACCCCAGCGTCAGGGGCAGGATGTTCAACACCAGCATGGCGGCGGGCATGTTCTTGTAAGGCAGCAGAATGCTGTTGCGTCCGCTCTGGATGCTCTTGAACGGGTTGTAGCGCACCGCGCCGGTGGTGGCGCCGCAGATGTGGCGGCAGCGGGCGGTGGGGCAGTACACGTTCTTGTAGCCGAAGTTGTTGCCCCGCCAGCTCAGGTCCACGTCCTCGTAATAGGCGAAGAAGGTCTCGTCAAACACGCCGATCTCGTCCAGGATGCTCTTGCGGTACAGCGCCGCGCCGCCGCAGGCCGAAAAGATGCGGCAGGGTTTCTGGTAGCGGCTGGCCCTGAGCCCGTCGCCCCGCTTGCAGGCAAAGCCCAGCAGCGTCACATAGTCGCCGGCGTCGTCGGCCAGTTCGGGCTCGTAGTAGCGCAGCATCAGGCTGGACACCGCAAAGATCCGGGGGTCGGTCTCGGCGGCCCTGATCAGTTCGGCCAGCCAGTCCGGCTCGGCAAAGGCGTCGTTGTTGAACAGGGCCACATACTCGCCCTTGGCGATGGCGATGCCCTGGTTCACCGCGTGGGAAAACCCGGTGTTGGTCTCGTTCTCGATCAGGGTATAGCGGTCCCGGCCCCGGTAGCTGCGGGCGATGTCCAGGCTTTCGTCCTTTGAGCCGTTGTCAATGACGATCAGCTCAAAATCCCTTTCGGTCTGGGCCCAGACCGATTCGATGGAATCCCGCAGCCAGCCCGCGCCGTTCAGGTTGGGGATGATGACGCTCGCTTTCACGGCAAAGCCCCTTTCTCAGTAAAAATAGCGGTACAGCATGGTGTTGTAGCTGATCTGCATGAATACCGCAAAGACCACCGCCGCCACCAGCACCAGCGCCGACACCAGCAGCGTGCGCAGCAGGTAGGCGCGGGCCAGGTGCCGGCGTTCGGGGGCCGTGCGCTCGCTCAGCGACCAGTACAGCATGGGGATCAGCCCCGCAAAGGGGACCAAAAACACCGTCAGCATCAAAAAATATTCGGCGGTGGTCACCCGCGGCGCCGACGTATCCTCGTAGCGAACGCCGGCGGTGGGACCTGCGTTTGGCAGTGGGCTGGCCGTCTTGCCGGCCCGGTCGTACACGGGCCCTTGGGCCGGGGGCGCGGGGGCCGGCGCGGGGGCCGGCGCGCCGCAGCGGGGGCAGACCGTGCTGCCGGCGGGCAGCAAAAGGCCGCAATGGGAACAAAATGTCATGGGGTTACGCTCTCCTTTCCGGCCGTTCAAACGCCCAGCTGGCGGTCCAGCTGGGTGGCCAGAATGATCTGGGTGTTGGTGGTGCCCAGTTTTTGCAGCTTGGTCAGCAGGTGCTCCAGCTCCTCGATGCCGGCGCAGCTGACCTTGACGGTAAAGTTGTACACGCCGGTCACCCGGTAGCATTGCAGCACGTCGGGCTCGCTGTGCATCAGGTTCACGAAGTCGTCCCGGGCGTCGGGGTTCGTCTGCACCGACACCAGCGCCTGTACCCGGTTGGACTCGTCCGGCCGGTGCAAAAGCACCGTGTATCCGCCGATGACCCCCTCCTGTTCCAGGCGGTGGATGCGGCTGGACACCGCGGGGCTGGTCAGATTGATCTGCTGGGCGATCTCCTTGACCGGCATGCGGGCATTGCGCTGCATCAGCTGTATGATTTTTCGGTCCAGTTCGTCCATAAGATGCCCCCTTGCCGTGCGTGTTTTGTTCAATGCGCACAAAAAAATAAAATGAAGGAAAAGTTCCGTTGTGCGGAACAACGAGGGCCGACGACGGGGCGTTTTCCCTGCGCGGCTGAATTAAATAAAGTGTTTCCGGGCTCATTATAATAAAAAGAAAACAAAATTACAAGATGCCCGTTTGACAATTCAGCAAAAATTTGTATAATAAGAACCGAAATCAAGACATTCACTGACCTTTATATACTTTCCCACCCCTCTATGCACAAAAGCCCGCTGCAAAGCGGGCTTTTGTGTTGTGCGGGACCGCTTTGCCCCCGCCGGGTTTTGTGGTATACTGGACCTTGCAGAAAGAAGGGACTTTTATGACCGACACTCATTGCACGTTTGACGCCGCCCTCATCACCGACCAGGCCCGCCGCGCTGTGACCGAGCTTTTGGACGCCGCGGCCCTGCGGGAAGGGGACCTGTTTGTGGTGGGCTGTTCCAGCAGCGAGATCGTGGGCGGGCACATCGGCAAGGACAGCAGCATGGACGCCGCCGCGGCGGTGCTGGATGCGGTCTTGCCGGCGGTGCGCGCCCGGGGGCTGTATCTGGCCGCCCAGTGCTGCGAGCATCTCAACCGCGCCCTGGTGGTGGAGCGCGCGGCTTTGCTGCGCCACGGCCTGACCGAGGTCAACGCCCTGCCCCAGCCCCACGCCGGGGGCAGCTGGGCCACCAGCTGCTGGCGGGCCTTCGACGACCCCGTTTTGGTGGAGAGCATCCGGGCCGGGGCCGGGCTGGACATCGGCGGCACGCTCATCGGCATGCACCTGCGCCGGGTGGCGGTGCCGGTCCGGCTGAGCCTGGACCACATCGGCTGCGCCCACATTTTGTGCGCCCGCACCCGCCCGCCCTACATCGGCGGCGCCCGCGCCGTCTACCAGACCCAGGAGAGGTGACATCCATGCTTGATTCCCAATACACCGCCGCCATGGCCCAGCGCGTGGCGGACATCCGCCAGCGCATGGCCGACGCGGCCCGCGCCGCCGGCCGCGACCCCGCCGAAGTGCTGCTGTGCGCCGCCTGCAAGACCCGCACGGTGGAGGAAGTGCGCGCCAGCGCCGATCTGCCCATCGACCTGTTCGGCGAGAATCACGTGCAGGAACTGGTGGAAAAGACCGACGCCGGGGCCTACCACGGCAAACCCGGGCATTTCATCGGCCATTTGCAGACCAACAAGGTCAACAAGGTGGTGGGCCGGGCCGCCCTGATCCAGAGCGTGGACAGCGTGCGCCTGCTGGACAAGATCGACCGCGCCGCCGCCAACCTGGACCTTCGGCAGGACATTTTGCTGGAAGTCAACATCGGCGGCGAACAGAGCAAGAGCGGCGTGGACGAGTCCGGCCTGGACGCCTTGCTGGAACAGGCCGCCGCCCGGGCGCATCTGCGGGTGCGGGGGCTCATGGCCATCCCGCCCGCCGACGCCGGCGAAGCCGAGACCCGGGCCTTTTTCGCCCGCATGCGGGAACTGCTGGCCAAAGCGTCGGCCCGGTACGGCCCCGAACTGGACGTGCTGTCCATGGGCATGAGCGGCGACTATGAGGCCGCCATCCGGGAAGGCGCCACCATCGTGCGCATCGGCACGGCCATCTACGGCGCGCGGGACTATTCCCGCCACGCCTGACAGACCGCAAACGGCCCGGCAGGGGAGAGCTTTCCCCGGCCGGGCCGCTTTTCATTTTATTCAATGCGGATGCCGCTGGCGTCCAGCAGGGCCACCACGTCGGGAAAGCTGAACCGTGCGTCCTTCATCTTGTTGGCGGCGGGGTCGATGGCGTACCCCTGGGCGTCCCGGAAATCGGCCTTTTGCAGGTCGCACCGGGTAAAGGTGGTGCGGCCCAGCGGCGCGCCGCGGAAATTCGCCCCCGTGAGCTTGCAGTCGTCGAACACGCATTCCAGCATTTCGCAGTCGGAAAAATCGAACCCCGCCAGCCCCATGCCCGCGAACTCGTTGTAGCGCAGCACGCAGCGGTGCAGCCGGGCAAAAATGCGGCCCACGGCGCTGCGTCCCTGCAAGCCGCCCCAGGCCACGCCCCGGATGGCGCAGCCGTCAAAGTCGGCGTCCCGCATGCGGCAAAAGCTGAACACCACCCCGGCCAGCTGGCAGTGCCGGAACCGGCAGCCCGAAAAACTGCAATTTCGCACCCGCACGCCGTCCCAGCGGCAGTTTTCAAAGGTGCAGTCCACAAAATCGGTGTCGCACAAGGCGGCGCCGGGGTCAAAGCCGGCCAGGGTCTCGCCCTGGCGCAGGGGACGGGCGGGCATCAGAATTCCTCCTCATGGGCTTTGAAAAAGTCGTGCCAGGCGCGCACGTTTTCCAGTTCGGTCCAGCGCCTAGGCCGCACGGGATCGCTGTCCAGGTCATAGACCCGGGCGCCGGGCATGGCCAGCAAAAAGGGCGAATGGGTGGACAGCACGAATTGGCTGCCGTAAAACCGGGCCGACTGCTGCAAAAACTCGGCCAGCATCAGCTGGCGCTGGGGCGACAGGCTGTTTTCAGGCTCGTCCAGCAGGTACAGCGCGCCGCCGCGGATCTTCTCGGTAAAATACAGGTAAGCGCTCTCGCCGTTGGAATGGGTGCGCACGTTGGGCATGACCCGCTGGCGGGCGTACTGGGAGTTGCTCTGCCGCCTGGCCGCGCTGATCTGTTTCAGGCGGTCGTAGTCCTCCAGGCTGTTCATGCGGAAGGAGGCATGGCGGGCTTCCTTGACTTCCTCAAACAGTTTCCGCCGGCGGCGGTCCACCCCCTCGTTGATGGCCCGCAGGTCCAGCATGGTATCGAACACGTCGTCGCTGGTCAGAATGCAGCTGTCGGCGGGCAGGGGATGCAGCGTGTCGGCGCTGCACAGCCGGCAATAGGGGGCAAAAAAGTCGCTGGCATTGTAGGGCGCGCCCCGGCGCAGGCCCAGGGTCTGGGCCATGATGTTCAGGGCCGTGGTCTTGCCCGACCCGTTGCCGCCGTACAGGATCGTGATGTCGGCAAATTCCAGCCCGCCCATGCCTCGCTGGGGGAAAAACTGGAACGGATAGAAGGAATCGTAGCAGGTCAGCTTGAACTCCGCCAAAAAGCAGGCTTCGGCCGCGTCGCTGGCAAAATGGAAACCGGACAGGTAGATCATGGCGTCCCCCATACCGAATGGTGAAAAAACGCCCGCGGCATCCCTTGTGGGGCGTGCCGCGGGCGCTGGCAAAGGTAAAGTTACTTGGTGCCGAAGATGCGGTCGCCCGCGTCGCCCAGGCCGGGCACGATGTAGCCCTGGCTGTTCAGGCGTTCATCCATGGCTCCCACGTAGATGTCCACGTCGGGGTGGGCCTGGTGCAGGGCGTTCATGCCTTCGGGCGCGGCGATCAGGCCGATGAACTTGATGTGCTTGGCGCCCCGCTTCTTGATCTGGGTGATGGCGTCGATGGCGCTGCCGCCGGTGGCCAGCATGGGGTCCAGCACCAGCACTTCGCGTTCGGCAATGTCCTTGGGCAGCTTGCAGTAGTATTCCACAGGCTGCAGGGTCTCCTCGTTGCGGTACAGGCCGATGTGGCCCACCTTGGCGGCGGGGATCAGGTTCAGCATACCGTCCACCATGCCCAGGCCGGCGCGCAGGATGGGCACCAGGGCCAGCTTGCGGCCCGCCAGCACCTTGGTGCGGGACAGGGCGATGGGGGTCTCCACCTCCACTTCCTCGGTGGGCAGGTCGCGGGTGGCCTCGTAGCACAGCAGCATGGCCACTTCGCTGACCATGTCGCGGAACTCCTTGGTGCCGGTGTTGCGGTCGCGCAGCAGGCTGATCTTATGCTGGATCAGAGGATGATCGACGATTTCAACAACGCTCATAATGGTGGCTCCTTCATCTTGTGATGTTATGCTCCAAACTGTCCGTCAGTTCGAACGATACGGTTCATGCGGCCGTTGGGCCGCGGGGCAGGGGTCAGCGGTTTTCCAGCGCCATGATCTTGTCCACCCGGCGGGCATGGCGGCCGCCCTCGTACTCGGTGTCCAAAAACAGGTCCACGATGGCCAGGGCCAGGCCCTCGCCCACCACGCGGCCGCCCAGGCACAGGGCGTTGGCGTCGTTGTGGCGGCGGGTGAATTCGGCGCTGAAGGTGTCGCTGCAGCAGCAGGCCCGGATGCCCCGGATCTTGTTGGCGCACATGGACATGCCCACGCCGGTGCCGCAGCACAGGATCGCCCGGCCGCACTGCCCGGCGGTCACGGCGTCGCAGGCCAGCACGGCAAGGTCGGGGTAATCGCAGCTGGCCGTGCTGTCGGTGCCGAAATCGGTGTACGGGATGCCCCGTTCATCCAGGTGGGCCTTGATGGCCTCTTTCAGGGCAAAGCCGCCGTGATCGGCGGCCAGGGCCACGGGGGTATTGCGTTCAGTCATGGTTACACTCCTTGTTGTGGTGTGAGCGCGCGTCCTTCCCGTTCGGCGCGCTCTCGCTCGGCCTGGCTCAGCCGGTGATAGTCGGGCAAAAGCTCGGCGGGGGGCACGGTTTGTCCGTCCCGGTGCATGGCCAGGGCGGCCAGTCCCACCCCGGCGCCGCGCAGTACGCCCAGCGCGGCAGGGCAGGCAAGCACACCGGGCACGCTCCCGAACCTATTGTAGCACAATGCCGCGCCGTCGCCAACAAAAAACAGCGGCTTTTTACACCGTTCCACAAATTTTTCCAGCGCCTGCACGGGGGCGGCCTCGTCGGGGGTCAGGCGGGCGTGGCTTTCCAGGTCAAACCCCGCCCAGTACACCTGCCCGCGGCGGGCGTCCAGCGCGCCGATCACGGTGCCCTGCCCGGTCAGGCCGCAGGCCAGGGCTTGCAGGGTGGACACCCCCGCGCAGGGGGTGGCGCGCACAAAGGCAAGTCCCTTCACGGCCGAAAGCCCGATGCGCAGCCCCGTAAAGCTGCCCGGCCCCGCCGTGACGCCGAACAGCTCCACATCGGCCGCGCGCCACCCGCAGGCGGTCAGTGCGGCGTCGATCATGGGCAGCAGGGTCTCGCTGTGGGTCAGGCCGGTGTTCGCGTTGATCTCATACAGCAGGGTGTCATCCTGCATCACGGCCACCGCGGCGGTCTTGCCCGCGGTGTCCACCGCCAGAATCTTCATGTGCCGTCCTTTCTGCCTGCGCGCCGCTCACTTCGGCGTGTCGATGGTGATGCGCCGGGTATTCTCGTCCAGGCGTTCGATGTGTACGCGCACCGGCCGTTCCGCCTCGATGAGCTCGGCGCAGTTCTCGCTCCATTCGGCGGCCACCACGGCCCCCATGTCCAGGTAGTCGTAGAACCCGGCGGCGGCCAGGTCCGCCTCGGTGTGGATGCGGTACAGATCAAAGTGGGCCAGCGGGCGCGGGCCTCGGTAATAGTTCACGATGGCAAAGGTGGGGCTCGAGACGGTGTCCGTGCAGCCGAGCCCTTCGGCCAGGCCCTGGCAGAAGGCGGTCTTGCCCGCGCCCAGCCCGCCCGTAAAGGCGATCAGGGTGCCGGGGGCGCAGCCGGCGGCCAGGCGTCGGCCCAGGTCCACCGTTTCCTGCCGGCTGTGGGTGATATATTCCTGCATGGGGTGCATACTCCTTATTATGGCCGCATGGGGCGGCCCGGTTACAGCGCCCCCATTATACACCGTTTGGGGGCATTTGTAAAATTTTGTGTGCCGGCGCGCGCCGCACTGGCCAAAAACCGCGCGCCGCTGTATAATACTATTGTCATTGCCGGCGTGACCGGCCAGATCGAAAGGAGTTTCCCCATGTTTACCCTTGCCCGCCGCTACCTGCGCCGCGCCGACGCACCCTATCTGCTTTTGTGCGTGCTGTGCTCGGCGCTCAGCGTCCTTGTGCTCATGTCGGTGGGGCATAGTCAGCTGGGCGGGTCCAACAACAAGGCATCGGTGCAGCTCATCGCCAGTCTGTTGGGCGTCATGCTGGCCATCATCGTCTCCACCGTGGACTACCGCGCTCTGGCCCGGGCCTGGCCGCTGCACGCGGTGGTGGCCTGGGGGCTTGTGCTGCCCACCCTGTTTTTGCGCAACGTGCAGGCGGGGTTCGTCATCATCGGCTACGACGCGGGCGGCACCTCCAATTACAGCTGGTACAAGGTGGGCGGCATGACCTTCCAGCCCGCCGAACTGGCCAAGATCAGCTTTATCCTCACGCTGGCCTGGCACCTGGACCGGGTGCGGGGCCGGGTCAACCGGCCGCTGAACCTGCTGGCTCTGCTGGTGCACATCCTGCTGCCGGTGCTGGCCATCCACATCCAGGGCGACGACGGCACTGCCCTGGTGTTCGCGGGCATCGGCGTGATCATGCTCTTTGCCGGGGGGCTCAGCATCCCGCTGGCCCTGGGCGGCCTGGGGCTCGCGGGCGTGGGGGGCGCGGTGCTGCTGGCGGCCAGGCCCGACCTGCTCAAGGGGTACCAGTTCCAGCGCATCCTGGCCGTTCTTCATCCCGAGGACCCCGCCCTGGCCGACATCGCCTACCAGCAGAACAAGGCGGCCATGGCCATCGGCACCGGCGGGCTGACGGGGCAGGGGCTGTTTTTGGATCACAGCATCTTCATCCCCAACGCCTGGAACGACTTCATTTTCAGCTACCTGGCCAACGCCATGGGCTTTCTGGGCGGCATGGCGGTGCTGGCGCTGCTGTTCGGGGTCATGGCCCGCACGCTGCGCACCGCCGCCGCCAGCGTGGACCTGCTGGGCCGGCTCATTGCCGCCGGGGTGTTTGCGGCGCTGTTCTGGCAGTGCGTCATCAACATCGGCATGAACCTGCAGGTGCTGCCGGTCATCGGCGTCACGCTGCCCTTCTTTTCGGCGGGCGGGTCCAGCGTGGTCATGGTCTACCTCAGCGTGGGCCTGGTCATGAGCGTGGGCCTTACGGCCCGGCGCAACAAGGGCCTGGCCGAGCCCATCGAATGAACCGAAAAATCTGTCGGGACCGCCCGGCGGGCATTGCCCGCCGGGCGGCTTGTTTTCCGAAAGCAAACAGCTGTGTTTTCTTCGTTGACGGTCCCCGCGCGGCTGTGTTACAATCAGGAAAAGACATCGGTTACCCCCGGCAGGCCGCCGTGCCCGCGGGATGACCGTGAGGAGTGACCGCCATGGACCCTGCCCTGCACGCTGCCCCCGACCGCGAATGCCGCTATGACGCCTTTATTTCTTACCGGCACCTGCCGCTGGACCGGGCCGTGGCCATGCGTTTGCAGACCCTGCTGGAAAACTACCGCCCGCCCCGCAGCATGACCGAGCTGAAAAACAGGCGCATCCGCCGGGTGTTCCGGGACCAGAGCGAGCTGCCTACCAGCGGCGACCTGGGCAGCGACATCCGCACGGCGCTGCTCAGCTCCCGGTATCTCATCGTCATCTGTTCCGAGCGGTTCCGGGACTCGGTTTGGTGCATGGAGGAGGTCCGCCAGTTCAAGGCGGCCCACGGCGGGCGCACCGACCGTATCCTGACGCTGCTGGTCTCGGGCGAACCGAAGGACGTCTTCCCCCCCGAACTCACCGAGGAAGTCCGCCCCGACCGGGAAGGGGAGGGCGAGCACATCGAGCACATCGAACCGCTGAGCGGCGACGTGCGCGCGCCCACCATCCGCAAGAGCCTGCGTCTGCTCAACACCGAGTTCCTGCGCATCGCCGCGCCGCTGCTGGGCTGCGGCTTTGACGATCTGTACCAGCGCCACCTGCGCCGCCGGCGCAGACGCCTGACGGCCCTGATCGGGGGCACGGCGGGGGTGCTGGGCTGCGTTTTGTGCGTGGTGTCGGTGTTTGCCTACCGCACCTGGGTGTCCGAGGGCAACTACCGACGCGCTTTGGCCACCACCTACCTGCGCAGCGCGGCCGAATATGCCGTGGACGACGACCCCCAGCGGGCGCTTCTGTATTATACCGAGGCCCTGGCCCTGGAACCCGGCGACGCCACGGCGGCGGCCGGCGCGGCCACGCTGCTGCAATCCTGCGCCTGGCCCATGCTGGAAGAAACGACCCCCGGCTGCCTGGTCAGCGGGCAGATCCGACCCGCCGTCGACCTGACCTCCAACGGGGCGGGCACCCGCTTTTTGTCCGGCAGCGGGTACGTGAACGCCATCACGGTGCAGGACGCCGCCGGCGCCCAGGTGGCCGTTTTGCCTCAGGGGTATACGTTCATCGACGGCGAAGGCAAGGATCTGTGGGCTTTCGCCGGGGATGACCTGCTTTTGTACGACACCGCCACCGACACCCAGTACACCCTGCCCTGGCCGGCGGATCAAAGCCGCGCATATATCCCGGACGAGACGGATTCCATCTATTCGCCTTCCGTGGCGCAGTTGTCGCCCGGTCGGGTGGCCGTGGCCTACGGCGGCCTGGTGCGCCTGTACAGCCTGGAAAACGGCGCCGCCACCCGGCTGGCCACGGTGGACCTGGCCGACGCCCTGCCCGAAGCGAGCGAGGCCGACGGCATCATCTGCTTCAATGACCTGTATCCCTGCCCGGACGGCCGGTGGCTGGCCGTGAGCAACCTGTCCAGCGTGGTGCTGTACGACGCCTCGAACCTGTCTGTCAAGGCCGTGGTGCCCGAATACATCAACGCGTTGATCGACGTGTCCTTCAGCGCTGACGGCAGCCTGATGGCGCTGAACTACGGCAACCTGTATCCCAGCGACTACGCCAACTCGGTCAGCTATGCGGCTGTGTATGACACCGACGGCCGGTGCCTGTTCACCTCGCCCGAAAAGAATGACGAGACCATCCTGGGCGCCCTGTTCCACCCCGACCAAAGCGACTGCCTGCTGGTATGGGGGCAGACCTTCCTCCGCATCTGGAACTGGCGCGACGGGACCGAGTACATGGCCCCGCTGTTCCGGGACAGCATCCGGGCCGTGGCCTTTGGGCAGGACGGGCGCATCCTGGCGGACGACGGTCAGGGGCAGGTGCACACCTATCTTCCGATCGCCCTGCCCGCGCGGCAGGCCGGCGGCATTCCCGATTCCCTGCCCGAAACGCTCACCGGCGCCGGCAGTCTGAGCCTGGCGGACGGGACCGCCGTGCAGACCGACCTGCGCACGCTGACCATGACCGACGCCCAGGGGCGGGAGCTGGGCGTTGTGGAACTGCCCCAGATGATCGACCGCATGGCCTGCTGCCAGGACACCGGCTGGCTGTACCTGTACAACCGTTCCCTGGGCGGGCTTTGGCGGGTACAGACCGACCCCGAGCTTTTTGGCGAGCTCCAGACCCTGGACACCAAGGGCGGCAAGGTCATGGCCCTTTGGTTCAACGGCGACCGGGTCTTTGCCCAGACCACCGACAGCAGCCTGCTGGTCTATGACGGCGCAGGCGCGCTGCTGCGCACCATCCGCACCCGGCAGACGGGCAGCCTGCAAGCCGTGGTGGGCGATCCCGCCGGAACATACGCGGCTGTGGTGCTCAAGCGCATCCTGGCCGAGACGGGGGACTACCGATTCACCGAATCGGGCGTGCTGGAACTGTGGAGCCTGACCGACGGCAACCTGGTGGCGTCCTTTGAGGACCCCTCTGGCAAGATCACCGGCGTGATGTTCACCGACGACGGGGCGCTGGCCTGGGCGGATTCTTCGGGGACCGCGGCGCGGCAGATCGTGATGCCGGAGCCGGACGCGGCGGACATCGACGGACTGCGTGGGGTCTGCTGCCTGCGGCTGCTGGCTGACGGCGAGACCGAATGCCGCGACCCGGGCGACGCTGCCCTGGGCGCCTGGCAGGAGCGTCTGGGCGACTGGCAGGACGTGGGCCTCCAAGGCGAGGCGGCGGCCGACGGCGCCGACAGCGAGGCCCGCGCGCTGATCGCCCGGCTGTTCGGGCGCGAGGACCTGGGCAGCGATGCCTGGTACAGCGAGATGGATGCCGTGTGGCGGCAGGTGGCGGAGGGCACGCTGACGGTCAGCCTGGAAGAGATCGACGATCTGTACCGGCTGTATCTCGACGGGGCGGGCGCCGCCCCGGCCCCCGGGCGTCTGAGCGCCGGCGTGCAGGCCTACTGCGCCTGGTACCAGGCCTATGACTGGGGCAGCGCCGACATCGAGCAGATTGACAACGCCTTTGACGATCTGGCGGCCGACACGCTGGAACTCACCACCGAATACGACGACCTGATCGCGGCGGCCTGGCAGACCATCGGCGCCAAGATCATGGACGGCAACCCCATGGAAGAAATCCAGCAGTTGTCCGACCAGCTGGCCGGATACTCCGACCAGATCGAAAAGACCCAGACCAGCGAAGAATTGATGGAGCTTTCCGCAAAGATACAACAGATCAATGAGTCCATGATCCTGACCCTGATGAGCAACCTGCAAGGGCAGATGGAACAGGCCTACGCCGGTATGGTCCGGGGCGATCCCCAGAAACTGTACGAGGTGCTCTCCAACGGGCAGGCCCTCTCCAAGATGGCCGGCAGCAATCCCTTTGCCTTCTTCCTGCCCGCCCTCGATCTGCTCAACGGCGATCCGGCCTGTGCGTCCCGGGATCTGAACGACCTGGCCGCCGAGTATACCGAGTTGTTCGGGGAAGGGGACTCCACCGTCTGGACGATGGTATATCTGATGGGTCAGTGGGCCGATATCCTGGAACTGCGCGGATACCTGAGCGGCGAAGAAGTGAGCCAGTGGATCGCGGGCCTCAACGTCATCCCGTCCATGGAACTGCTGAGCGTCACGCCTGAAGAACAGCAGGCGGGCCTGATGGTGCGGGACCAGGTCATTGAAGTTAACGGCACGCCGGTGCTCACGGCCATCCAGGCGCGGCGGGAACTGGGGCGGGGCGAACTGACCCTGACGGTCCTGCGCGGCACGCGCCGGGTGGAGATCCGCCTGCCCCAGGGCAGCCCGGAGCCGGATTGGGCGTGGGCCATGGCCGACACCACCGGCTGACCCCGCTCTTTGGCACAAATGCAACATCGCCCCCGGCGTCCGCATAGGCGGACGCCGGGGGCGATGCAATAAGGGATGTGTGCGGGTCAGGGCGCGCCGGGCTCATGCTTTTCCCGGCAGCAGGGGGTGAACAGCGCCGGGATCAGCGCCAGGGCGGCCAGACCCACCACGATGAACACCGTGCGGGCCAGCCAGCCCAGGCTTCCGCCCAGCAGCCAGCCGATGGCGTCCAGGCCGAACACGCCGTAGATGCCCCAGTTCAGACCGCCTACGATGAGCAGTACCAGCAAAAACTTGGAAAACGTAGATCCAAACATGGCAAAATCCCCTTTCTGTGCCCTTAGTGTGGGCCCGGAAAGGGGATTTTATACATGGCCTTGCGGCGTTTAGTTTTTCAGCGCCTGCATGGGGGCGGGGATGCGTCCGCCCCGGCGGATCATGACCGCCGGGCTGAACTTGCTGATGGGCATGATGGGCGCGTACCCCAGCAGCCCGCCGAAGTTCAGCACGTCGCCGGCCTTGTGGCCGATGGCCGGGATCACGCGCACGGCGGTGGTCTTGGAGTTCACCATGCCGATGGCCGCCTCGTCGGCGATCAGGGCGCTGATGACCTCGGCGGGGGTGTCGCCGGGAATGACCACCATGTCGATGCCCACCGAGCACACAGCCGTCATGGCCTCCAGCTTTTCCAGGGTCAGGCTGCCGCACTCGGCGGCCTTGATCATGCCGTCGTCCTCCGACACGGGGATGAAAGCGCCCGAAAGCCCGCCCACATGGTTCGAAGCCATCACGCCGCCCTTTTTCACGGCGTCGTTGAGCATGGCCAGGCAGGCGGTGGTGCCGCAGCAGCCGCAGCTTTCCAGGCCCATCTCTTCCAGGATGTTGGCCACGCTGTCGCCGATGGCCGGCGTGGGCGCCAGCGACAGGTCAATGATGCCCGCCGGCACGCCCAGGCGCTCGCTGGCCAGGTTGGCCACCAGCTGGCCCAGGCGGGTGATCTTGAAGGCCGTGCGCTTGACCAGCTCGGCCACCTCGTCCATGGGGGCGTCCTTGGGCAGCTTGGCCAGGGCGGCGCGCACGGCCCCCGGGCCCGAAACGCCCACGTGCAGCTCGCAGTCGGGCTCGCCCGGGCCGTGGAAGGCCCCCGCCATGAAGGGGTTGTCCTCGGGGGCGTTGCAGAACACCACCAGCTTGGCGTCGCCCATGCACATGTTGTCCTTGGTCAGCTCGGCGGTCTCGCGGATGACCTGGCCCATCAGGGCCACGGCGTCCATGTTGATGCCCGACTTGGTGGACCCCACGTTGATGCTGGAACACACCAGGTCGGTCTGGGCCAGGGCGCGGGGGATACTTTCGATCAGCCGCTTGTCCCCGGCCGAAAAGCCCTTGTGCACCAAAGCGCCGTACCCGCCGATGAAGTTGACCCCCACGGCCTTGGCCGCGGCGTCCAGGGCCTTGGCATACTCCACGGGGTCGGCGTCGGGGGCCGCGCCCAGCAGCATGGCGATGGGCGTCACGCTGATGCGCTTGTTCACGATGGGGATGCCGAACTCGTCGGCGATGCCGTCCACCACCCTGACCAGGTCCTTGGCCCGGGTGGTGATCTTGTTGTAGATCTTTTCGCAGGCGATCTTGCCGTCGGGGTCGATGCAGTCCAGCAGGCTGATGCCCATGGTCACGGTGCGCACGTCGAGATTCTCGGCGGTGAGCATCTCGATGGTCTCCATAATATCCCCGGTGTTGATGATCTTCATCTGTTCGCCGCCTTTCCCTTACACTTTGTGCATCGCGTCAAACACTTCCTGGCGCGTCAGGGTGACCTGCATGGCCATTTCCTCGCCCAACGCGGCAAAGCGGGCGCGCACGGCGGCCTGGTCGGCGTTGCAGGCGCTCAGGTCCACGAGCATGATCATGCAGAACATCTTCTGCATGATACTCTGGGTCACGTCCTCGATGTTGATGTTCAGTTCGGCGCACACCGCGCTGACCTTGGCGATCACGCCGACGGTATCCTGCCCGATGACGGTGATGACAGCTTTCATGTTAACACACCTCGTTGTGGCGGCAAGCCGCGCTGGATTTATTCCATTGAACTCAACCATTATACCAGAATTTTGGCGGTTTGAATATCCTTTTCGGCTTTTTTTGTGCGTTTTGCCCCTGCTTCGGCCCAAAAACCTTCCCGGACCCGGCGGGGCGGGGATGCAAAACCCGCGGGACTGTGGTATAATAGCCCTGCTTACACAATTTTGCCACCATCAGGAGGATCACCATGCAGCAAGCGTGTTTTGCGTCCATTGACGCCTTTGCCGAACAAAACCGCGAAGCCATCCTTCGCGACATCACCCGCCTGGTCGCCGTGCCCAGCGTCGAGGGCGCGCCCGCCCCCGGGGCCCCCTTCGGTCCCGGTCCCCGGGCCGCGCTGGACAAAGCCCTGGAGATCGCCGCCGACCTGGGCCTGGCCACCCACAACGCCGGGGGCTACATCGGCTGGGCCGAGACCGGCCCCATCGCCGACGGGCAGAAGTACCTGGCCACCATCACCCACTGTGACGTGGTGCCCGAGGGCAACGGCTGGGACGCCGACCCCTACACCGTGCGCCTGCGGGACGGCTGGCTGCTGGGCCGGGGCGTGGCCGACGACAAGGGCCCGGCCGTGCTGACGCTGTACGCTCTGAAATACCTCAAGGACGCCGGCGTGCCCCTGAAATACCCCGTGCGGGCCCTGCTGGGCGCCAACGAGGAGACCGGCATGCTGGACGTGGACTACTATGCCGAGCATTTCCACCAGCCGGCCTTCTGCTTCACCCCGGACGCCGAGTTCCCGGTGTGCAACGGTGAGAAGGGCGGCTTCAACGGCGAGATCGTTTCCCCCCGGTTTGAAGCGGGGGCCATCCTGGACTTTGCGGGGGGCGTGGCCCACAACGCCGTGCCCGACCGTGCCTGCTGCGTGGTGCGCGCCGACGCCGCCGCCCTGCGCCCCGGCGCGGGCCTGACCTTCACGCCCGGGGGCGAGAGTGCCGTGCGCATCGACGCCGTGGGCAAGAGCGGCCACGCCGCCATGCCCGAAGGTACCGTCAACGCCATCGGCCTCATCGTCACCTGCCTTTTGGACAGCGGCGTGTGCACCCCGGCCGAGACCGCCTACCTCAAGGTGCTGGCCAAGCTCCACGCCGCCACCGACGGCAGCGCTCTGGGCATCGCCTCGGACGACGGCCTGTTCACCCCGCTGACCATCATCGGCGGCACCATCGAGCACAAGGACGGCCGTCTGCGCCAGACCTTCGACTGCCGCTATCCCACCAGCACCGACGCCCAAAAGCTCACCGCCGCCATGACCGCCGTCTGCGGCGACGCCGCCCGGGTACAGAACGTCACCAGCCGCGTGCCCTTCTACATCGACGCGGGCAGCCCGGCCATCCAGACCCTGATCGAGACCTACAACGAGGTCACGGGCGAGCGCCAGACCCCCTTCACCATGGGCGGCGGTACCTATGCCCGGCACTTCCCCTACGCGGTCAGCTTCGGCCCCGAACACGCGGACCTGCCCCTGCCCGACTTTGCCGGGCCCATGCACGGCGCCAACGAGGGCGCCAACTTCGACAAACTGATCGAAGCGCTCAAGATCTATATTCTGGCCCTGCTGCGTTTGCAGGAAGTGGAACTGTGACGCCCGCCGCCCCCATCCGCCGCATTTTTGACGGAAGGGGGCGTTTTTTGTGCAATTTATGTAAAATCTTGCAAAGCACTGGCATCTTGCGCCAAAATGGTGTAAAATAAATCGGTTACCGGCCAAAAATGTGCCTTTACCCTAGATACATACAGGAAGGATTCGCCATGGCAAGCAGACGAAAAAGCAACGCGCAGAAAAGTTTCTGGGCCCGCATGGACAGCAAAAGCCGCATGTATTTTGTGCTGGCGGTGTGTTTCGGGCTGGTGGCCCTGACCTCGGCGGCCGCCTTTTTGGTGGTGCACGGCCTTGCGGGCGGCACAGCGTCCGACAGTTCCGTGACCGACGCCGACACTCTGGTGGACGAATCCGGCTACGATAAGGACCTCAACGCCATCGATACCGAACAGTACGCCTCCACCATCCTGGAAGAGACCGAGGACGCCGGCCAGGACTATGTGGACGAAACGCTGTTTTTGGGCGACTCCAACACTGCGCGCATGTACCGCATGTTCGACTACTGCTCTTACGACAACGCCATCGGCTCGGTGGGCATGTCGGCGCGCTCTTTGGCCACCTATGAATGCGTCAAGTTCGAAGGCCTTTCGGGTTACAAGACCATGCCCGAGGCCGTGGCCATCATGCAGCCCCGGCGGGTCATCATCACCTTCGGCACCAATGACCTGAGCCCCTCCAACAGCACCGAGAATTTCATCGAAAGCTATGAAAAGGGCATCAAAGCCGTGGAGGAAGCCTACCCCAGCGTGGACATCATCATCAACTCCATCCCGCCGCTGGGCAAGCAGCACTCCAACCAAAGCCTGACCCAGACCCAGGTGGACGAGTACAACAAGGCCCTGGTGGAACTGTGTGAGGAAAACGGCTGGAAATTCCTCAACAGTGCCGAAGTCCTCAAGGATTCCTCCACCGGCTACGCCAAGAGCGGCTATGTGGAATCCAGCGACGGCATCCACCTGACCCGCTCGGCCATGGACGCGCTGTTTGAGTATATCCGCACCCACAGCTATATCACCGAGGACGACCGCCCCACCCTGACCGCTGTGCCCGAACACATCGACGACAAGGACGTCAGCGCCACCACGGCTTCCAGCGTCGTGACCTCCACGACCACGGCCGCGCCTTTCTCCTCGTCCGAATCCGAGAGCGAGAGCGTGACCGCCACGCCCACGCCCACGCCCACGGCGACCGCCACGCCGACCCCCACGCCTTCGGCTGCGGCCACGCCGACCCCCACGCCCACGGTGACCGCCACGCCGACGCCCACGCCCACGCCGACCCCCACCCCCACGCCGACGCCCACGCCCACGCCGACGCCCGAACAGACCCAGACGCCTGACGAAAGCGGCAGCGACACCGTGGACGGCGGTGATTCGGCTTCCTCCGACCAGACCCAGAGCGACCAGACTCAAACCGGGCAGGAGACCGAGAGCGTTTCTGCCCAATGATCCGCATACAAAACCGCCCGCCGGAACATCCGGCGGGCGGTTTTTTGCAACGATACGGGGCAGGGGAGAGCCTCTGTCTCAGAACAGCTGCGGGTCCTCGGCCTGCTGGCGGCACAGCGCTTCCAGCGTGACGCCGTCCACATAGCGGTTGAGCAGTTCCCCCAGCCCTTCCCAGAAACCGATGGTGCTGCACTGGGCCCGGCGCGGGCACTCGGCCGCGCTGCTGGCCAGGCAGGGGATGGGCACCAGGTCGCCCTCCACAGCGCGCAGAATGTCCCCGGCCGTGATCTCAGCGGCGGGCCTTGCCAGGCGGTACCCGCCCTGGCTGCCCCGGCCGCTGGTCAAAAGCCCCGCCCGGGACAAGGGCGTCACGATCTGTTCCAGGTATTTTTGGCTGATCTCCTGGCAATTGCTGATGGTTTTCAGTGGCACGAATTCATCGGGGTCCCGGCGGGCCAGCTCAGCCATCAGGCGCAGCGCATATCGGTCCTTGGTGGAAAACTTCATGCTACGATTCCTCCCCAGGTTTGGATACCTGTATCATACCAAGTTTTTCCGCCTCAGGCAAGAAAAACATACGAATTTTGTAGGTAAATTTTGCCCCGGCCGCCTTTTTGTCCCGCCATGCCTTGACACGGCGCGCCAAAGGGGGTATACTGTCACCATCTTGATCGAAGGAAAGGGGATGCTGTCATGACCGGGTTTGAACGCCGTGATGCCATGATGATGCGTATGTGCAGTATGCTTCGGCAGCCTGCGCAGCTTTCCCCTTGCCTTGTTTGATCCAAGGGTACGGGTAAAGCAGTTGCGGCAGGGCGCCGAAAGCGCCCTGCCGCTTTTTTTGTTCGCCCCGACCCCGCGCCCCAACGCTCAAAGAAGGAAAAGGAGGCCTTTGTACGATGAGAACCAGCCCCAGATGCCGCCAGCCCGGCGTGCGAATGTGACGGCGTCGCCGTTTTGTCCGCCCGACCGAGCCCAAGGCCGCAAGGCCCCCAAAAAAAGGAGAAATGCACGATGAAAAACAAGTTCCTGTCCGCCCTGCTCGCCGCCGCGCTGACCGTCAGTCTCGCGGCCTGCGGCGCGCCGTCCTCCGCCGCGCCCGCTTCCGATACTTCCTCCGACAGCGCCGCCACCTCCGACAGCGCCGCTGCCGGGGACACCGCCGCCGACTTCACCGGCGACGGCTTTGACGCCGAGGTGGACTATGCCGCTTTGGCCGGCACCACGATCACGGTGGCCGCGTCCCCCGTGCCCCATGCCGAGATTTTGAAGGTGGCCGCCGACATCCTGGCCCAGGCCGACATCACCCTCAAGGTCACCGAATTCACCGACTACATCCAGCCCAACATGGTCACCGAGAGCGACCAGGTGGACGCCAACTACTTCCAGCACGGGCCCTACCTGGACGACTTCAACGCCCAGAACGGCACCCACCTGGTCAGCGTGGCGGCCATCCACTACGAGCCGCTGGGCCTGTACCCGGGCAAGACCGCCAGCCTGGATGAACTGGCCGACGGCGCTCAGATCGGCGTGCCCAACGACACCACCAACGAAGCCCGCGCCTTGCAGCTGCTGGCCGCCCAGGGGCTCATCACCCTGCGGGAGGGCGCCGGCCTGACCGCCACCAAGAACGACATCGCCGACAACCCCAAGAACCTGGAGATCGTGGAGATGGAGGCCGCCCAGCTGCCCCGCCAGCTGGCCTCCCTGGATATGGCCGTCATCAACGGCAACTATGCCACCGAGGCGGGCTTCTCCTCCGCGGCGGACGCCCTGGTGGCCGAGGATGCCGACAGCGAGGCCGCCCAGACCTACGCCAACATCCTGGTCGTGAAGGAAGGCAACGAGGACGCCCCCGCCACCAAGGCGCTGGTGGCCGCCCTCAAGAGCCAGGCCGTCAAGGACTACATCACCGAGACCTACGGCGGCGCGGTGGTTGCGATTTTCTGAAAAACGTGATAGCATACAAGGGGAACGCCGGTCCCGGCGTTGCCTGAGCTTGGCAAAACCGTATAAAACCGTCTGCGTCGGCGGACATGCGCCGACCGACGCAGACACCGACAGGGAAATCTGACGGCAAATCGTGTGCGAGGCGCGAAGAGACGAGCGCGCGATTCGCCGTCAGATTTTGTCGAGGGGGATTCCAAAAGGGGGAATAGGCCCGTCAGGCACCGCCGTGCGGGACTGTTCCCCTTTTTGCAGCGTGTCGGGACTCCCGACACGCTGCAGGAACGCCGGTCCCGGCGTTCCCTTTGTTGTGCCGGACCCCGCGCGCCGCGGCGCGCGTTTACAGGAGGGAATATCGTGATCCAACTGCAACACCTGACCAAGCGCTTCACCTCGGCCTCGGGCACGCTGGTGGCGCTCAAGGACATCTCGCTGACCATCGAGGACGGCGACATCTACGGCATCATCGGTATGTCGGGCGCGGGCAAGTCCACCCTTGTGCGCTGCATCAATATGCTGGAACGCCCCGACGAGGGCAGCGTCCTTGTGAACGGGCGCGAGATGCAGACCCTCAGCGCCGCCGAACTGCGCGCCGCCCGCAGAGAGATCGCCATGATCTTCCAGCAGTTCAACCTGCTCATGCAGCGCACCTGCCTGAAAAACGTCTGCTTCCCCATGGAACTGGCCGGCGTGCCCAAGGCCAAGGCCGAGGCCCGCGC
>DBRU01000007.1:0-2431 GCA_002306375.1 Faecalibacterium sp. UBA1360 | reverse complement strand
CAGCGGGTGGCCATCGCCCGGGCCCTGGCCACCGACCCCAAGGTGCTTTTGTGCGACGAGGCCACCAGCGCCCTGGACCCCAACACCACCCACGCCATTTTGCAGCTCGTGCAGAACATCAACCGGGAACTGGGCATCACCGTGGTGGTCATCACCCACCAGATGAGCGTGGTCGAGCAGATCTGCCGCCACGTGGCCATCCTGGACGTCGGCCAGGTGGTGGAGGAAGGCTCGGTGGCCGAGATCTTCTCCAACCCCCGCACCGACGCCGCCCGGCGTCTGGTGTTCCCGGCGGGCGCGCCCCAGGGCGAGCTGCCCGAAGGCCGCCGTCTGGTGCGGGTGGCCTTCAACGGCACCCAGACCACCGACAAGCCCCTGGTGGCCAGCCTGGCCATCGAATGCGGGGCGCTCGTGTCCATCGTGGCGGCGGACACCCGCATCGTCAACGGCCAGACCCTGGGCAGTATGCTCCTGGCCCTGCCCGAGACCGAGGCCGAAGCCGAAAAAGCCATCGACTACATCCGCCGGTATCCCGGCCTGACCTATGAGGAGGTGCACGCATGATCGCCCTTGGCATCCTTTCGTCCGAAGAATGGCAGGTGCTCATGGACAACCTGCCCAACCTGCCCTTTGCCACCTGGGAGAGCTTTTACGCCACGGCCCTGTCCACCCTGCTGGCCCTGGCCGTGGGCCTGCCGCTGGGCGTCATCCTGGTCACCGGCGAAAAAGACGGCGTGCGCCCGCTGCCCCGCTGGGTCATGAGCCTGCTCAACGCCGTTATCAACCTGCTGCGCAGCGTGCCCTTCCTGATTTTGATGATCGCCGTGCTGCCCCTGGCCATGCTGATCCTGGGCACCTCCATCGGCACGCCGGCCTCCATCATCCCGCTGTTCATCGCCTCCTTCCCCTTTGTGTCCCGCCTGGTAGAGACCAGTCTGCGGGAGGTGGACCCCGGCGTCATCGAGGCCGCCCAGAGCATGGGCGCCACCCCCATGCAGATCATCACCAAGGTCATGATCCCCGAAAGCCTGCCCGGCCTGATCTCCAACACCACCATCGCCCTGACCACGATCCTGGGCTATTCGGCCATGGCGGGCATCATCGGCGGCGGCGGTCTTGGTCAGATCGCCATCAACTACGGCTACTACCGTTACAAGTATCTGATCATGGTGGTGGCCACGGTGCTGCTGGTCGTGATGGTGCAGGTTTTCCAGTCCATCGGCACCTGGCTGGCGGTCCGCTGCGACAAGCGCCTGCGCAAGTAATTTCCGTTCCGTGCAACCAAAAGCCGGTCCCGACACATCGGGGCCGGCTTTTTCATAGTCTGGCATGGCAGATTCTGTCGGACACAATTCGTTCAAATATTGTTACCAAATTCTTCAAATGCCTTTTATACGTTTGCCACAATCTGCCGGTATACTTATAACTGTCAAAAGGAACAGCAAAACAAACGACAAGGCTCAAACGCCGAAAATACCCACTGCGCCCTTTGCCATGCGAGGACCGGCCGCAATCGCGGCCAAAGATCCGGCAAAGGCCAGACAACCAACAACACCGGTCCCCAACCGGTTTTACATATACATTCCCCCTCAAAATCGCAAGCAACACAAACCCCCGCCTTCCGTAGGTATGGAAGGCGGGGGTTTGTGTTTGTCATTGCTTTTTACAGGGCGGCGATGTCTGCCAGCAGGGCATCCACATCTTCGTCCCGGGTGGCCCAGCTGGTGCAGAACCGCACCACCCGCAGGCCAGGCTCCACAGCGCTCATCTCGCTGACGCTGTACTTCTGTTCCAGCGTCTGGATCCAGGCTTCGGGCAGCACCGGGAACTGCTGGTTGGTGGGGGAGTCATACAGCATATGGCATCCCTTGGCCGCAAAAGCGTCCCGGATGCGCATGGCCTGGGCGTCCGCCTTTTTGGCCAGGGCCAGGTAGGGCATGGCGTCGCCTTCGCCCTCCAGCAGGGCCAGGAACTGCAGCCCCAGCAGGCGGCCTTTGGCCAGCATGCCGCCGNNCTGCTTGATGGCATAGCGGAAATCCTTGGCCAGGGCCGGGTGGGTCAGTACCAGGGCTTCGCCGAAGAGAGCGCCGCACTTGGTGCCGCCCAGATAGAAGGCGTCGCACAGAGCGCCGTAATCCTTCAAGGTCAGGTCGTTGGCATCACTGGCCAGGCCGTAGGACATGCGGGCGCCGTCCACAAACAGGTACAGCCCGCAGGCGCGGCAGACCCGGGAAAGCTCAGTCAGCTCGCTTTTGCTGTACAGGGTGCCCCATTCGGTGGGGTTGGAGATGTACACCATGCCGGGCTGGACTTCGTGCTCATGGCTGGGATTAGCCCAGTGGGCGTCGACGGCGGCCTGGACCTGGGCGGCGGTGATCTTGCCGTCATGGCCGGGCAGGGTCAGGCACTTGTGGCCGGTGGCCTCCACGGC
>DBRU01000014.1 GCA_002306375.1 Faecalibacterium sp. UBA1360 | reverse complement strand
GCCCCCCGGGTGGTGGGCGACGGGCGCATGGAGTGGCCGCTGCTGCGCCGCGAGGGCGAGTGGACGGCGGGGGCGTACGGCATCCGGGAACCGACGGGCGGCGAACTGTTCGACCCTGCCGGCGCGGATGCCGGGACCCTGGTCCTGGTGCCCTGCCTGGCGTCCGACAAAAAGGGCGTGCGCCTGGGACGGGGCGGCGGGTATTATGACCGATTTTTGGCGCAATATAAAGGCAAGCGCCTGCTGGTCTGCCCCCGCGCCCTGCTGTGGGACACACTGCCCCACGACCCCTGGGACGCGCGCTTTGACCCCGAGGAATTGCTGACCGACCACTGACACAACACAAAGGAGAACACCATGAAGAACACCGCTTTGACCTGCACCCTGCTGGCCGCCGCGTTGGCCGGCGCGCTGGCCCTGACCGGCTGCGGCGCCGACGAGACGTCCTCCACCCAGCCCACGGCCACCCCCGACACCGCCGTGACCGAACCCACCGCCACCCCCGAAGAGACCCCGGGCGAGGAGGGCGGCGACATGGGTACCGCCGAAGTGCCCGAGCCGGACAGCGAGCTGGCCGCCCTGGTGGACAGCATCTATGAGGTGCATCCGGTAGAGCTGATGATGATGCAGACCACCGCGATCGACCTGGCCGACGAGAGCTGGCTGACCTACAACACCGGCCTGACCGCCGAACAGGCGGCCCTGGTGGATGCCGGCGTCAAGAGCGAGTCCCTGACCGGCAGCCAGGCTTACAGCCTGGTGCTGCTGCGCCTGAAGGACGCCGCCGACGCCCAGACCGTGGCCGACGCCATGCTTGCCACCATTGACCCCGCCAAGTGGGTGTGCGTGATGGCCGACACCGAGCGGGTCGTGACCTTTGACGACAAGGTGTTGTTTGTGATGGCCAACAGCGAATTGACCGACGTCAACGCCATGATCGACGCCCTGCCCGAGGCTCTGGGCATTGAGTACACCTACGACCAGACCGCGGACATCAAGGCGGATGACCTGACCACCCCCACCGAGGAAGAGCTGAACGCCCCCGTGGCCGCGGAGTGATCCCCTTCTTCCCCTGCCGACAATCGGGCTGACAACCAAACACAAAGGCCGCCCCGCCGGGCAAAACGTCCGGCGGGGCGGCTTTTGTGTTGCCTGGGATTCACTGCGGGCGGACCCGCGGCGAGATCACTTCGCGCTCTTGGCGGCGCGGATCTCCTTGATGAGTTCGGGCACGACCTTGTACAGGTCGCCCACGATGCCGTAGGAGGCCACGTCGAAGATGGGCGCGTTCTCGTTCTTGTTCACGGCGATGATGGTCTCGGAATCCTGCATGCCGGCCACGTGCTGGATGGCGCCGGAGATGCCCAGGGCCACATAGATGCGGGGGTGCACGGTCTTGCCGGTCTGGCCCACCTGGTGGTCGGCGGACAGCCAGCCCGCGTCGGTGACGGCACGGGAGGCGCCCACGACGCCGCCCAGAACGCCGGCCAGTTCCTCGGCCAGGGCGATGCCCTTTTCCACGTCGGAGCTGATGCCGCGGCCCACGGAGACGACCACGTCGGCACCGATCAGGTCGACCAGCTTCTTGGCGCTCTTCTTGATGTCCAGGATCTCCACATGGATGTCGTCGGCGCTCAGTTCGGGAACGATCTTCTCCACCACGACCTTGGCGGCGCCGGCCTCGTCGAAGGGCTGGGTCTGCATGACGCCGGGGCGCACGGTGGACATCTGCGGGCGGNNACGGGTCATCTTGAGGTTGGTGTTCTCCTCAAACTTGGTGTTGTCCACGTCGATGGTGGAGGTGGTGCGCAGGAATTCCTTGTACTTCTCCACGTCCACGTCCAGGTGGGTGCAGTCGGCGGTCAGGCCGGTGTGCAGGCGGGCGGCGCAGCGGGGGCCCAGGTCACGGCCCAGGTTGGTGGCGCCGATGAGCACGATCTCCGGCTTTTTGTCCATGACCAGGTCGCACAGGGCCTTGGCATAGCCGTCGGTGGTGTAGTCCTTGAGCAGGGGGCTGTCGATGTAGTACACGCGATCGGCGCCGTAGCCGCCCAGGGCCTTGATGTAATCTTCGTTGAGGGCGCTGCCCATCACGACGCCGCACAGCTCGACGCCCAGATCATTGGCCAGTTTGCGGCCTTCGCTGAGAAGCTGGTAGCTGATGGTCTGCAGCTGGCCTTCGCGCTGTTCGCAAAACACCCATACGCCCTTGAAGGCGGCGGTGTCCATAGCATTGAATTCAGCCATTGTGGTACTCTCCTTCCTCAAATCAGGTGCTTGTCGTTGAGCATACCGACCAGCTGGGCGGCGCTCTCGACCATCATGCCGGCGCCCTTGACCGGGGGAGCAAAGGACTTGTAGACGTTCGTGGGCGAGCCCTTGAGGCCGATGGTGTCGGTCTCGATGAGGGGATCGTCCTTCAGCGCGTTGTAGTCGAACACCTCGATGGGCTTGTCGAAGCACTCAAAAATGCCGGACACGCTCATGTAGCGGGGGTTGTTCAGTTCCTTGATGCAGGTCAGCAGGCAGGGGGTCTGGACCTTCAGTTCCATGTAGCCGTCCTCCAGCTGGCGCTTGACGACCACGTCGTTGCCGCTCTTCTGGATGTCGGTGACATAGGTGACCTGGGGCAGGTGCAGCTTTTCGGCGATCTGAGGGCCCACCTGGGCGGTGTCGCCGTCGATGGCCTGGCGGCCGCAGAAGACGATGTCCTCGGGGCCCACGCCGATCTTGTTGACGGCAGCGGCCAGGATCTGGGAGGTGGCGAAGGTGTCGGAACCGCCGAACTCACGGCCGGACACCAGCACGCCGCGGTCGGCGCCGCGGGCGATCAGCTCGCGCAGCATGCCTTCGGCCGGGGGCGGGCCCATGGTGACGACGATGACTTCGCAGCCGGTCTCGTCCTTGAGCTGCAGAGCCGCCTCGACGGCGTTGAGGTCGTCGGGGTTGGTGATGGTGGCCATGGCCGCACGGTCCATGGTGCCGTCCGGCTTGACCGCGACCTTGCCCTGGGTGTCAGGGACCTGTTTTACACAAACGATAGCTTTCATTGTTCTGCGCCCTCCTTACTTCAGCATCGCACCGGAGATGACCATCATCTGGACTTCGCTGGTGCCTTCGTAAATCTCGGTGATCTTGGCGTCGCGCATCATCCGCTCGATGGGGTAGTCACGGGTGTAGCCGTAGCCGCCGAACAGCTGCAGGCAGCGGCGGGTCACGTCGCTGGCGGTGCGGGCCGCGATGAGCTTGGCCTCGGCGGCTTCCACGCTGTAACGCACCTTGGCGCCGTTCATGGCCGCCTGCTTCTTCTGGGCGGCGGCGTAGACCAGGTACTTGGCGGCGTCCACGCGGGCCTTCATCTCGGCCAGCTCGAACTGGGTGTTCTGGAACGCGGCGATGGAGCGGCCGAACTGCTTGCGCTCCTTGACATAGGCGACGGTCTCGTCCAGGGCGCCTTCGGCGATGCCCAGGGCCTGGGCAGCGATGCCGATACGGCCGCCGTCCAGCGTGGCCATGGCCAGCTGGAAGCCCTTGCCCTTGACGCCCAGCAGGCGGTCCTTGGGGATGATGCAGTCTTCCATGATCAGTTCGCAGGTGGAAGAACCGCGGATGCCCATCTTGTCCTCGGGCTTGCCGACCTTGAAGCCGGGGTCGGTGCGCTCGACGATGAAGGCGGAGATCTCCTTCTGCTTGCGGCCGCGCTTGTCGGTGATGAAGCCGGTCACCGCGATGATGATGAACACGTTGGCGTAGCCGGCGTTGGTGATGAAGATCTTGGAGCCGTTGAGCTTCCAGTGGTCGCCTTCATCCACGGCGAAGGTCTGCTGGCCCTGGGCGTCGGTGCCGGCGCCGGGCTCGGTCAGGCCGAAGGCGCCGATCCATTCGCCGCTGCACAGCTTGGGCAGGTACTTGGCCTTCTGCTCGGGGGTGCCGTTCTCGTAGATGGGAGCGGCGCACAGGGAGGTGTGGGCGGAGATGATGACACCGGTGGTGCCGCAGACCTTGCTCATCTCCTCAACGGCCATGACGTAGGACAGCACGTCGCCGCCGGCGCCGCCGACCTCTTTGGGGAAATAGATGCCCATCATGCCCAGCTTCGACATCTTCTGGACGGTCTCAATGGGGAAATATTCTTCAGCATCGACCTGCTTGGCCAGGGGTTTGACCTCGTTTTCGGCAAACTCCTTGTACATTTTCTGTACCATCTGCTGCTGTTTGGACAGGGTGAAATCCATAGCAATATCCTCCTGATAGCATTTATGCAAAGCAATTTCCCCCGCCGCCTGCGGTCCGATGCCGCAAGCGGCGAAGGAAATCAGTGTTTGCTTTTACAGTGCGTCCACCGGGGTCTTGGTGCGGTCGGCGTTGTAGACATAGAAGCCCTTGCCGGTCTTGCAGCCCAGGTTGCCGCCGCGGACCATCTTGCGGATCAGCGGGCAGGCGCGGTACTTGCTGTCGCCGGTCTCCTTGTACAGCACGTCCATGATGGCCAGGCAGATGTCCAGACCGACGAAGTCGCCCAGCTCCAGGGGGCCCATGGGATGGTTGGCGCCCAGCTTCATGGCGGCGTCGATGCCGGCGATGTCGGACACGCCTTCCATCTTGATGAAGGCGGCTTCATTGATCATGGGGATCAGGATGCGGTTGACCACGAAACCGGCGGCCTCGTTGACCTGCACGGGGGTCTTGCCGATGGCTTCGCTGATGGACTTGATGGTGTCCACGGTCTCGGCGGGGGTGTTCACGCCGGCGATGACCTCGACCAGCTTCATGCGGTCGGCGGGGTTGAAGAAGTGCATGCCGATCATCGGACGGGTCAGGCCCTTGCCGATCTCGGTGATGGACAGAGAAGAGGTGTTGGAAGCGAAGATGCACTCGGGCTTGCAGATCTTGTCCAGCTCGCCGAAGGTGGTCTGCTTGACCTTCATATCCTCAAAGGCAGCCTCGACGATCAGGTCGCAGTCCGCGCACAGGTCCTCTTTCAGGCCCGGGGTGATGGCAGCCAGGATGGCGTCCACCTTCTCCTGGGTCATCTTGCCCTTGGCCACCAGCTTGGCATAGCCCTTGGCGATCTTGTCCTTGCCGCCCTCGGCCCATTCCTGCTTGATGTCGCACAAAGCGACGGTGTAACCTTCACACTGCGCAAACGCCTTCGCGATGCCCTGGCCCATGGTGCCAGCGCCAATAACGCCAACTTTCATTGTTGTAGCCTCCTGTTTTGTTGTTGTATCGATCAGTTGTTGGTGAACACGGGTTTGGGTTTGGGTTTTTCCTTGGACAGGAAGCAGCCCATGCCCTCCACCTGGTCGTGGGTCTCGAAGCAGTCGCCGAAGAGCTTTTCTTCCACTTCCACGGCCTTGTCCATCGGCAGGGCGATGCCCTCGTTGATGGCCTTCTTGCAGTTGCGCACGGCGATGGGAGCGTTCTTGGCGATCTTGGACGCCAGCTTGAGGGCGTTGTCCATCAGCTCGGCCTGGGGATACACGGCGTTGACCAGGCCGATGCGCAGGGCTTCCTCGGCGTTGATGTTCAGCGCCGAGTAGACCAGCTGCTTGGCCATGCCCACGCCCACGATGCGGGCCAGACGCTGGGTGCCGCCGAAGCCGGGGGTGATGCCCAGGCCCACTTCGGGCTGGCCGAACAGGGCGTTGTCGGAGCAGATGCGGATGTCGCAGCTCATGGCCAGCTCGTTGCCGCCGCCCAGGGCGAAGCCGTTGACGGCCGCGATGACGGGCAGGGGGAAGTTTTCGATCATCAGGAAGATGTCGTTGCCCAGCTTGCCGAAAGCCTCGCCTTCGGCCTTGGTCATGGTGGACATGGAGCCGATGTCGGCGCCGGCCACGAAGCTCTTCTCGCCCGCGCCGGTGAGCACCACGCAGCGCACGGTGTTCTGGTCGATGCCCTCAAAGGCGGCTTTCAGGTCGGCCAGCACTTCGGGGTTCAGAGCGTTCAGGGCTTTGGGACGGTCGATGGTGACGACGGCCACGGCGCCCTGCACTTCGGTATTGACAAAAGACATTTGGATGTTCCTCCCTTATTCAAGGCGTCGGGATCACATCTCGACGATGGTTGCGCAGCCCATGCCGCCGCCGATGCACAGGGTGGCCAGGCCCTTGTGGGCGCCGCGGGCCTTCATGGCATACAGCAGGGTGACCAGGATGCGGGCGCCGGACGCGCCGACCGGGTGGCCCAGGGCGATGGCGCCGCCGTTGACGTTGACCTTGCTCATGTCGAATTCCAGGTCATGGGCCACGGCCAGGCTCTGGGCCGCGAAGGCCTCGTTGGCTTCGATCAGGTCCATGTCGGCCACGGTCAGGCCGGTCTTTTCCATGACCTTGCGGGTGGCGGCGATGGGGCCGACGCCCATGATGGAGGGATCAACGCCGCCCAGAGCGCCGCCGACCCAGGTGGCCATGGGGGTGATGCCCAGTTCCTTGGCCTTGTCCTCGCTCATGATGACCAGAGCGGCCGCGCCGTCGTTGATGGCGGAGGAGTTGCCGGCGGTGACGATGCCGTCCTTCTTGAAGGCGGGCTTGAGCTTGGCCAGGACTTCCGGCGGGCTCAGGCGGGGGCCTTCGTCGGTGTCAAAGACGATGTCGCCCTTCTTGTTCTTGATGACCACGGGCACGATCTCATCCTTGAAAGCGCCGGACTTGATGGCGGCGTCCGCCTTGGACTGGCTGGAGTAAGCGAAGGCGTCCAGATCCTCGCGGGTCAGGTTCCACTGCTCGGCCACGTTCTCGGCGGTGATGCCCATGTGGTAGTTGTTGAAGGCGTCCCACAGAGCGTCGTTGACCATGGTGTCCACCAGCTCGCTCTTGCCCATGGGGTAGCCCATGCGATAGCCGTAGCGGCCCTTCATCATGGCGAAGGGAGCCATGTCCATGTTCTCGGTGCCGCCCGCGACGACGATGTCGGCGTCGCCGGCCTCGATCATCTGGGCCGCCATGTTGACGCAGTTCAGGCCGGAGCCGCAGACCACGTTGACGGTGACGGCGGGGGTGGTGACGGGCAGGCCGGCTTTCAGAGAGGCCTGACGGGCGACGTTCTGGCCCAGACCGGCCTGGATGACGCAGCCCATGTAGACGTGATCGACCTGCTCCGCCGTGATGCCGGCGCGGGCGATGGCTTCCTTGATGACAATGGAGCCCAGCTCAGCGGCGGGGACATTGGAGAGAGTTCCGCCGAACTTGCCGATGGCAGTACGGCAGGCGGACGCAATGACGATCTTTTTCATACTTAGCAGCCTCCTGATCATGGATTGGTTTGTACGAAGGTACGGTCTACGGTTTATCTTCCACCCGCTTGCCGCGGGTCAGGAACAAGGTTTCACACGTCGCCGTGGCGCTGCTTGGCCAGCAGCGCGGCCTCGACGTTGGGGGTGACGAATTTGGAGACGTCCTGGCGGTAGTGGGCGGCCTCTTTCACGATGGTGCTGGACAGGTAGCTCCAGCTGATGGAGGTAGCCAGAAACACCGTCTCAATGCCGGGCAGCAGCGCGTGGTTGGTGTGGGCCAGCTGCATCTCGTTTTCAAAGTCGGTGACGGCGCGCAGCCCGCGCACCATGACCGTGGCCCCCCGAGCCTTGGCAAAGCTGACGGTCAGGCCGTCGAAGCTGGCCACTTCCACGTTGGGGATGCCCTTGCAGCATTCCCGCAGCATTTCGACCCGTTCCTCCACCGTGAACAGCGGGGTCTTGGCGCTGTTGTTCAGAACCGCCACGATCAGCTTGTCGAACATGCGGGACGCGCGCTTGATGATGTCAAGGTGGCCCCGGGTCACGGGGTCAAAGCTGCCGGGATACATCGCTGTGGTCATACGCGTGCGCCTTCTCTTCCCTATTTAATAGTTAATAGACCCGCATCGCTGCCGCGGCCTGTAAAGCCCGCCCATGCTGTTAAAAATGTAACAGTCAACGGTCAAAAGAGAGCACCCATCCCCTGCGCCGTGCGCCGGGGCTCGCCTGTGCGGTGGTTGGGTGCATGCCTTGCGCGCAGGGCTGTGCCCTGCGTCGCACCTTTATTTTTGCACGTTGTTAAGGTTTTGTCAATACTTGAAGATGTTTAATTTCCCCTTGTTTTTCGGGCGGTTTTCGTCTGATTGACCAAAATCGGCCCCCGGGCGCCCAAATCGCAACATCTTGTGGAGGGTCGGGGCGTTCCCACCGCAAAATACACGATTTTTGCGCCCCGGGGCGCGCCAAAACCGCGCAAACGACAAAATCTCACTTTGGGCTTGACCGCTCGGCATACAGGTGTTATTCTTTTAACAGATAGGGCCGTGTACAGGGCTTTCCTGCGCGCCCCGATGTGGTTTTTTGACCTGACAAACGAAAATGAGGTGTTTGATATGGTGAAGAGTTTTGAGGAGCTGATCTCCAAAGTCAAGGAGTGTGGCAAAAAGACCATCGCGGTGGCCGCCGCCGAGGACGACGCCGTGCTGGAAGCCGTGGCCGAAGCCCACAAGCAGGGCATTGCCGACGCGATCCTGGTGGGCGACGAAGCCAAGATCCGCGCCATTGCGGCTGAAATGAACATCGACCTGGCGGAGTACCGCATCATCGACGAGCCGGACAAGACCGCCGCCTCCCTGAAGGCCGTCAAGCTGGCCCACGACGGCGAGGCCGACATGTACATGAAGGGCCTGCTGGACACCAAGACCTTCCTCAAGAGCATTCTGGACAAGGAAGTGGGCCTGCGCACCGGCAAGACTCTGAGCCATGTGGCGGTGTTCCAGGTCAAGGGCATCGAGCAGCTTCTGTTCATGTCCGACGTGGCTTTCATCACCTACCCCACCCTGGAGGACAAGGTCCACATCATTGAGAACACCGTGGAAGTGGCCCATGCCTGCGGCGTCGAATGCCCGAAGGTCGCCCCCCTGGCCGCCGTGGAGGTGGTCAACCCCAAAATGCCCTGCACCGTGGACGCCGACGAGCTGCGCAAGATGAACGCCGAGGGCAAGATCACCGGCTGCGTGGTGGACGGTCCCCTGTCCATGGACATCGCCATCGACCCCGAGGCCGCGGCCCACAAGGGCGCCCAGGACCGCCCCGCCGCCGGCAAGGCCGACGTGCTTCTGTTCCCCGACATCCAGGCCGGCAACCTGGTGTACAAGACCCTGGTGCACACCGCCGACTGCCAGAACGGCTGCATCCTGACCGGCACCAAGGTGCCCGCCATCCTGACCAGCCGCTCCGATTCCTTCCAGACCAAGGTCAACTCCATCGCTCTGGCCGCCGTGGTGGCCGCCGCCCTCAACGCCTGAACCGATGTACATTACATAAAAGGAAGCGATCATCATGTCTATCAAGAGCCTTATCATCAACCCGGGTTCCACCTCCACCAAGATCGGCGCGTTTGAGGACGAGACCCTTCTGTTCGACAAGACCCTGCGCCATCCCACCGAAGAGATCGCCAAGTACGCCTCCATCATCGACCAGAAGGATTTCCGCAAGCAGATCATTCTGGACACCCTCAAAGAGGACAACTGCGACATCCGTTCCTTTGACGTCATCGTGGGCCGCGGCGGCCTGCTCAAGCCCATCCCCGGCGGTACCTACCCGGTCAGCGACGCGTTGCTGGCCGATCTGATCGCCGGCGTGCAGGGGCAGCATGCCTCCAACCTGGGCGGCATCCTGGCCCGGGAGATCGGCGACGAGATCGGCAAGCCCTCTTACATCGTGGACCCCGTGGTCGTGGACGAACTGACCGACGTGGCCCGCCTGTCCGGCGTGCCCGAGCTGCCCCGGCGCAGCATCTTTCATGCCCTGAACCAGAAGGCCGTGGCCCGCCGCTACGCCAAGGAGCACGGCACCAGCTACGACGCCCTGAACCTGATCGTCATCCACATGGGCGGCGGCGTCTCGGTGGGCGCCCACTGCAAGGGCAAGGTCGTGGACGTGAACAACATCCTGGACGGCGAGGGCTGCTTCAGCCCCGAGCGCGCGGGCACCGTGCCGGCAGGCGACCTGATCAAGATGTGCTTCTCGGGCAAGTACACCCAGAAGGAGATCTACAAGAAGATCTGCGGCAACGGCGGCTTCAACGCCTATCTGCACACCAACGACGCCCGCGTGGTGGAGAAGATGGTCAAGGAAGGCGACGAGTTCGCCAAGCTGGTGCAGGACGCCTTCTATTACCAGATCGCCAAGGACGCCGGCGCCATGGCCGCCGTGCTGGAGGGCAAGGTGGACGCCATCATCCTGACCGGCGGCATCGCCTACAACCCCTACACCCGCGAGATCCTGGAGCAGAAGATCGGCTTCATCGCCCCCATCACCGTCTATCCCGGCGAGGACGAGCTGCTGGCTTTGGCCCAGGGCGCGCTGCGCGTCATGAAGGGCGAGGAGCAGGCCCAGACCTATTGAGTTGTTCCGGCAACGAACTTGAAGGCCGGGCCCCGGAAGTTCCGGGGCCCGGCCTTTTTGTTTATGATCGGTTGCGCCGTTTGGACTGCCCGGCTTGACGCGGGGCCCGCCAGCGGGTATAATGAGGTACAGTCTCGGGGCGGCGCACGCCGCTTTGCCCCGGGACGCCGCGACGGGGTGTTGCGCAGTTGGTAGCGCGCCTGCTTTGGGAGCAGGAGGCCCGGGGTTCGAGTCCCCGCACTCCGACCAAAGCCCATGGGATCGGTTGATCCCATGGGCTTTTTTGTTGGCCGGGCGGCAAGCCCCGGGCCAACGGACGGGGCGCAGGTCCCGAGCCAAGGCCTTGCTGCGCCCCGCGGGCGGCTGCGCGCAGTTTATCGGTTGCGGGCGGTGAGATCCCGCTCGATGTCCGCTTTCCAGTCGGCGCCAAGGGGCGCGCTGCATCGCACAGCGCTGACGGCCCGGCCCACCGCTTCATAATGGAGCCGGGTACCCCGGGGGTCGCAGCGGTAATTTACCGCGTGGTCGGCGCCGATGCCAAGGCTGCCCGCCGTTTCCACCGCGTCGATGTTGGCCCCCAGGAACAGGAATTCCCAGCCGCAGCACGTCTGTTTTTCGCGGATCATCTGCCTGACCTGCCCGGCCGAATAGCGGCGGCTGGCGTTTTCCATCCCGTCGGTGGTGATGACGAACAGGGTGTGCTGCGGCACGTCCTCGGGCCGGGCATAGCGGTGGATGTTGCCGATGTGGCGGATGGCCCCGCCCACGGCGTCCAGCAGTGCCGTGGAGCCCCGGACAAAATATTCTTGGTCGGTCATGGGGCCCACTTCGGCCAAACGCACGCGGTCGTGCAGCACCTGGGTGCGGTCGTCGAACAAAACGGTGGAGACAAAGGCGTCGCCGGGCTCCTTTTTCTGCTTTTCCAGCATGGAATTGAAGCCCCCGATGGTGTCCCATTCAAGCCCTTGCATGGACCCGCTGCGGTCCAGAATGAATACCAGTTCGGTCAGATCATTTTTCATATGTCGGTCCTCCTGTGCCGTGAAGGTTTTGCTTACGATCACAGTATACAGAGGTCCGGGGGCTGATGGGTCGCCCGAAAAGCGACATTCACTCCCGCAGGATCTTTTCCATGGGGCGGCCCTTGGCCAGTTCGTCCACCAGCTTGTCCAGGCAGCGGATGTCCCGCATCAAGGGGTCCTCGACCTGCTCGACCCGCACGCCGCAGACCGTGCCGGTGACCAGGGCGCGCCGGGGGTTCATGGCTGGGGCGCTGCGAAAAAAATCGCCGTAGGTGATCGGTGTTTCTTCCAGCCGGGCGATCTCCCCGGCCGTGTATCCGGTGAGCCAGGCCGTCACCCGGTCCACTTCATCCCGGGTACGGCCCTTTTTTTCGGCCTTTGCCACCAAAAGCGGATACACCTTGGCAAAGGACATTTGGGTCGCATCCATACGCGGCATTGCGGGTCCCTCCTTTCCGGGCTTAGCCGCCCAGCAGGCTCTGGTCAAAGGCGAACAGGGCCTCGTTGATCTGATAGACGTCGTAGTTTTTGTGGGCGATGAAATATTCCACAATGATATCGAACTTGCTGGCGCGGGAAAAGGCAAACCCCGCTTTGGCCAGCATGTCCCGCGTTTCTTCCAGCGGCAGTTCCAGCGCCACGGCAAACGCCATGACTGTGGGTTTGGAGGGGCGGTACCCAACGTCGGAGCGGATCTTGGAAAAGAGCTTGCGGTCGATGTTCGCTTTTTTGTAGCACTGGGCATCGGTCATGCCCCGCTCGTCGATCTTGCGCAGCAGCATCTGAGAGAAGCTCTCGTCCAGGTGTTCCAGCGCCCGGCTCAGGCCGGCAGGGACCGCCGCGACCGAAAGGGGCGATTCTTCAGCCTGCTGCGCGGCGGGGGCTGCGCAAGGCGGCGCGGCGCCCAGCGCCTGCGCCCGGCGCAGGCAGTCCCGCGCAGGGTCGGTGCGGCATTGGACATACTGATCGTCAATGTAGGCGGCGATGTCGTCAAACAGCGCCGTGCCGATGCTGTAAGCGGCCCGGTCAAAAATCACAAGCCACACGGTCATGTCGTGGTCGGACAAAAAATCGCCGATGGTCTGCACCGCCACGTGCAAGGCCCGGTCCTTGGGGTAGCCGTACACCCCCGAGGAGATCAGCGGGAAGGCCACCGTGCGGCAGCCGTAAGCCGCCGCCAGCTGCAGCGAGGAGCGATAGGCGGAGATCAGCAGTTCCCGCTCGCCGAAGGCCCCGCCCCGCCAGACGGGCCCCACGGTGTGGATCACGTATTTGGCAGGCAGACGATACCCCCGGGTGATCTTGGCCTGCCCGGTACGGCAGCCGCCCAGGGCGCGGCACTCGGCCAGCAGTTCGGGTCCGGCGGCCCGGTGGATCGCGCCGTCCACGCCTCCGCCGCCCAAAAGGCTCTCGTTGGCGGCGTTGACGATGGCGTCCACGGCCATGGCCGTGATGTCGTTGCGCACGATGTGTAACGGCACGGAAAACACCTCCTTGTTTATCAGCCTCATGATACCACGAACGACCCCGCCTGGCAATCGCTTGGGGCGTGATCCGGCGACGCAGGGACCGCGGCCTATGCGTCGGGCGGCTTTTCTTGCCCGGGGGTTTGTGGTACAATATCCCTATACGGCATCCATCGACAACAGCCGCGGCTTGCCGGCGGTCGCACACCTGCCGGCAGGGCCCGGCGGGCGATCATAAGAATCATTTTTACCGCCGCCGGGCGGAGAAAGGAGGCGACGGATGCGCGCATTTGAACGGCCGGGCACCCGCTTTTTGCTGCAAAATCTTGTGCTGTTCACGCTGATGGGCGTGCTTGCCTTTTTTGGCGCGTTCGTGTCGGGGCGCAGCGCCTACCGTTCAGCCAACGAGCTGGGGGCTATGACCACCGATTACCTGAACATCCAGGTGAACTCTTTCATGGGGCAGTACCAGCAGATCCTGGAGGACGCCTGCTACATGGTGGACGCCATGATGGCCGAAGGCGCCGACGCCGCCGAGATCGAGCGGTGGATCACCGCCTTCTCCCAGGAATATGACGAGACCATGCAGTACGACGAGAGCGGCCTGTACGGCGTGATCGGCACGCAGGCGGTTTTCAGCAGCGGATGGCGCCCCGGGGACGAATACGACCTGTTTACCCGGCCGTGGTACCTGCAGGCCGTGGGGGCCGGCGGCGTCTGCGCCCGCAGCCAGGTGTATGAGGACGCCCGCAACGGCGTGCGCATGGTCAGCCTGTCCAAGCTGCTCAGCGACGGCAAAAGCGTGCTGGCCCTGGACATCGGCGTGGGCGAGATCGAATTGCAGTGGCAGGCGGGCAGCGACGTATACCCGGGCACGGCCACCGTCGTCGACTCGGAGGGCAACGTGCTTTTGCACCAGCAGATCGGGCAGGAGCACATCAGCTGTGAACTGGACGACTTTACCCCCGAGGATTACCTGGAGCTGATGGCCGGCTTTACGGGCAGCCGCGGGTATGTGCGCTGGGACGGCAAAAACGACAGCTACCAGCACTACTACATCGTCGGCGACAACGGCTGGACCTGCATCGTAACGATCCCTCGGTCGGTCATCGTTCAGGACGCCACCGACATTTTTTATCTTCAGATGGGGGTGGAAGCCCTCTTTTTCCTGTTCATCATCTACCTGGCCGTGCAGGCCTACCGGGCCGAAAAGCGCAACCGCCAGGCCCTGGACTGCTTTGAGGCGCTGGGGCGCACCTATTTTTGCGTGGCGCTCCTGGACCCCGACACCGACGCCTGCCAGGTGACCAAGATGGACGGGCAGCGCCCCGCCGTGTGGAAAAACATCCGCACCCGCGCCCAGTTCCTGGAACTGAATCGCCACACCTTTACCGCCCCGGAGGACGAGGCCCGGTTTGAAGAGACCTTTGCCCGCGCCGAACTGCGGCGCTTGTGCGCCGGCGAGAGTGAGAGCCGGTATCTGGAATACCAGCGCCGGGGCGACGACGGGCCGCGGTGGGTCAGCGCCGAAGCCTTTGCCGTGCACGGCGAGACGCAGCGGGTGATCCTGGCCTTGCGGGAGATCCACGACGCCAAGACCGAGGAACTGGCCAAGAACCAGATCCTGCGGGAATCGCTGGACAGCGCCCGCATGGCCAACCAGGCCAAAAGCGACTTTTTGTCCCGCATGAGCCACGACATGCGCACGCCCATGAACGCCGTCATCGGCTTTGCGGACCTGGCCCGGCGCAATCTGAACGCGCCGGACAAGGTGGCCGACTGCCTGGACAAGATCACGGCGGCGTCCCGCCAGCTGCTGCACCTGATCAACGAGGTGCTGGACACCGCCAAGATCGAACAGGGCAAGATGGAACTGCACCTGGCCCCAGTGGATCTGATCGACCGCCTGCACGAGACCGCCGCCTTGTTTGAATTGCAGGCCCGGGCCCAGCACCAGACCTTTACGCTGCGCCAGCCAGACCTGACCCACCGCCGGGTGGTGACCGACGGCAACCGGCTGGACCAGATCCTGAACAACCTGTTGTCCAACGCCCTTAAGTACACCCCCGCAGGCGGCTCCATCACGCTGGAAGCCAAGGAGCTGCCCGCCGCCGGGGCCGGGCAGCCGGTGTTCCGCTTTACGGTCAGCGACACGGGCATCGGTATGGCGCCGGAATTTCTGGACAGGCTCTTCCTGCCTTTTGAGAGAGAGGACACCTCCATGACCGGGCAGACCGTCGGCGTGGGCCTGGGCATGGCCATCACCCACAACATCGTACAGATGATGGGCGGGCGCATCGAGGTGGAAAGCGCCCCGGGCAAGGGGTCCCGGTTCACGGTGACCCTGCCCTGCGCCTTGCCTGAGGATGAGGGCGCCCCCGCCGCCCTCGCCGCCCCTGCCGCCGCCCGGGCGGGCGCCGCCTTTACCCTGCGGGGGCTGCGCCTGCTGCTGGCCGAGGACAACCTGCTCAACCGGGAGATCGCCACCGAACTGCTGAGCCTGGAAGGGGCCGACATCACCCCTGCCGAGAACGGCCGCGAGGCCGTGGACCTGTTTGCGGCGGCCGAGCCCGGGCGCTTTGACGCCATCTTGATGGACATCCAGATGCCCGAACTGGACGGCTACGCCGCCACCCGGGAGATCCGCCGCCTGCCCCGCCCCGACGCCCTGACCATCCCCATCCTGGCCATGACCGCCAACGCCTTTGAAGAGGACATCGCCGCCGCCCGGGCCGCCGGCATGAACGGTCACATCGCCAAGCCCTTCGACCTGGGGCGGGTGACCCAGGCTTTGCGCGACGCTCTTGGCAAAGAGTCGACCTGACCGCAGACGCACAGCGCCCCCAGCCCGTAAAAAACGGGCCGGGGGCGCTGTTTGCTGCCTTGAAAAAGGGATCAATCCAGGCGGAACACCTGTTCCAGCTTGGGCTGGGCGCCGGTGACGGGGTCCATCTCCAGTTCCAGCACGTCCTTCATGTATTCGTTCCAGCGGTCCACCACGGGGCTTTCGGCCTGGACCTTTTCGGCGTAGGCCACGCCCTTTTCGCACTCATAGTAGCCGAACAGCTCGTCGTTGACATAAAAGATGCTGTAATTGCGGATGCCCGCCGCCTTGAGGACCTGCACCATCTCGGGCCAGATCTCGTCGTGACGGCGCTTGTACTCGGCCTTGCAGCCGGGCTTGATGCGTCCTTTCCATGCCATACGTTCCATAAGTAACCCTTTCCTCCTTATTCAGCGCGCCCGCCGGGGACACGCAGTTTGAACCAATCAACGCCGGCCGGCGCCACCGCCCCGGAAGGAGCCGCCCCCGGCACGGAACGACCCGCCGCCCGAGCGAACGGACCCGCCGCTGCGGCCCGCGCCGCCGCCCCGGAAGGAACCGCCCCCGGCCCGGAAGGAACTGCCGCCCGGCCGGAAGGAACCGCCCCCGGGACCCCCGGGAGCGCCCGGGCCGCCGAAGCCGCCGCCCATGGGCGGACGAGGCCCGCGGGGCGGACGCGGAGGCCGGGGCGGACGGGGCGGCCGAGGCCCGAACCAGCCCCCGAACCACATCCGAGGCCCGCGCACGACCACGCGGGGCCCAAAAATGCGCCGGGGCAAAAACAGGATGAGCAGCGCCGCCACCAGGACCAGCACCAGCACGATGGCGCCAAGCGACGGGCCGGAAGCCTTATGGGCGCCGGAGGCCGCGGTCCTCGTGGAGGTCGAAAGCCCCTGGGCGGCGGCGTCCAGGTCCAGCGTCAGGCCGTAGATCGTGCGCAGCTGGGCCGCCATGGCGTAAACGGTGTCCCGCGCGCCGGTGTCGTAGTCCTGCTCCAGCCAGGCGGGCTCCAGCTTTTCGTTGAGGATGGTCTGGAGCATGGAGACGGTGAACTGGGTCTCCAGCCCCGCGCCGCACATGGCGTAGTACTGGTCCTCGCCGGGGGCCAGCACCAGAATGATGCCGTTGTCCTTGTCGGCGTCGCCCAGGCCCCATGCGTTGGCCAGCTCGTAGGTGTAGCCTTCCATGGTGTAGTTGCCCACATAGTCCACGGTATACACCCCGATCTGGGCCCCGCAGGCGTCCTGCAAAGCGGTGCTCAGGTTGGTGATATAGGTCTCGGTATCCTTGCTGAGAATATCGGCGTTGTCGATGACCGCCTTGTCCGGATCGGCCTGGGGCGCGGCCAATGCCGGCGCCGCCAGCGCAAAGGCCAGCACCAAAGCCAGCCCGGCGCTGCCAAAGCGCGCCAGACGTCGGTTGGTTTGCATGGAGCTCCCTTCCTTCCTGGTTTGATCGTTCGGGCCCGTCAGCCCGAAGAAGTCGTGTCCGTGGGGGTGAACAGTTGGGCCGGCTCCACGCCCCACAAGGCCCCGATGAGACTGGCGGGCAGTTCGTCCAGCTCTTGGTTGAACTGCTGTGCCGCCGGGTTGTAGGTGTTGGCCGCCGCCCGCTCCACCAGAGCCTGGCGAGAGGTGAATTCGGCGTACAATGCGTCCAGCTGGTCCCGGGTGTTTTCGTCGGCGCCCGTGCGGGCGGCGGTGTACATATCCCCCACCGCCGCGTACAGGTCCGCGTTGCCCGCATATTGGGCTGCGGGTTCGGCGGGCAGGGCGTTCCAGGCGTCCAGCGCCGCGGCCGCAGCCGTGACGGTGGGGTCGCTTTCGCCCAGCAGCCGCCCGGCCAGCCGGATCAGGCTGGCCGCCGCGTCGGCCTGGGCGTCCAGGTCGGTCTGGATGCCGTCGCCGTATTCGTTGGTGGCGGTGGTGTACAGCGCCGTCACCGACGCCTGCCGCGCCTTGAGCTTGGCCCCGCCGATGCCAAATACCGACACCAGCGCCAGCACGGCCAGCGCCAGAGCCCCCGCCGAGCGGCGGCGGGCCGGGGCGGGCAGGCGGTCCTCGGCCCGGCCCAGCACTTCCAGCTGGGGGCCGCGGATCTCAAAGGTTTGTTGTTGTTCCAATTGCATGCGTCATCCCCCGTGCGTACGGGAAGATCAGTGATTGATCTCCAGCAGTTTGGCCCGCAGCTCGCCCTCGATGCGGCCCAGTTCCACCTCGGCGGCGGCGCGCTTGGCCTTGCCGTCGGCGCGGATCTTGTTCAGTTCGTCCAGCGTGGCGATGAGTTCCTGGTTGGTCTGCTTGAGGGTCTCGATGTCCACGATGCCCCGCTCGGATTCCCTGGCGATGTCGATGGTGCCCTGCTTGAGGGTGGCGGCGTTCTTGCGCAGCAGGTCGTTGGTGGCGTCGGTGACGGCGCGCTCGGCCTGCATGGCCTGCTGGCTGTGGGCCATGCCCAGGGCCAGCACCATCTGGTTCTTCCACAAGGGGATCGTGTTGATGATGGTGGTCTGGATCTTTTCGGCCATCATCGTGTCGTTGGACTGGATCAGGCGGATCTGGGGGCCCATCTGGATGGAAATGTTGCGGGTCAGTTCCAGGTCGTAGAGCTTTTTCTCGAACCGGTCGCACATATCGGCCAGGTCCCGGGCCGCCTGGGCGTCCTCGGGCAGCTGGGTGCGCTGGGCTTTCTCCTGGGCGGCCTTGAGTTCGTTGGCCCGCACGTCGGCCAGCTTTTTGCGCCCGGCCAGGATGTACATGGTCAGCTCTTTGAAGTACACGAGATTAAGCTGGTACATCTTGTCCAGCATCGTGATGTCCTTGAGCAGGGTGACCTGATGGTCCTCCAGCTTGGCCTTGATGCGCTCCACATTCACGTCGGCCTTTTCGTACTTGGTCTTGAGGTTGGCGATGTTGGCCTGCTGACGCTTGAAAAAGCCGAAAAAGCCCTTGGATTCCTCGGTCGCGTCAAAGCCCTGCAATTCGCCGATCAGGTCGGTGATGAGCTCGCCGGTCTCGCCCATGTCCTTGGTCTTGACCTTGTTGAGGGCGGTGTCGGAAAAATCGCTGAGCTTTTTCTGGCTGGCCGCGCCATACTGCAAGACCATCTGAGAGTTGGTGATGTCGATCTTCTGGGCAAAGTCGTTGACCATCTGCTGTTCTTCGGGGGTCAACGGGGTATCCTCCACCTTGACGGGGGCGGCTTTCTGGGCTTCGGCCACGACTTTGGCGTCGGCTTCGGGGTCCAGGGTCAGGCTGGGGGCGGCCGGGGCGACATCCAGGGTCAGGCTGGGCGCAGCCGGAGCGTTGAGGTCAAATTCCGGGGTGGTGTTGTCTGCCATGGTGGTTCCTTCCTTTCTGCGTGGGACTTGGCCAAAAGGGCGTCAATCGGTCAGATTCTGGCTTTTCAAAATGGTCTCCAGCACGTCGATGTCGGTGCTGATGTCCAGGGCTTCGGCGGAATACAAGGCGTCCAGCTGGTTTTCAAACGCCTGGGCGATGGTGGACGCGGTGGCACGGATCTCGGCGTGCAGCTGCTGGGTGTTGTCCCCCTGCACGTCCTGGGTGCGGGCGTACACGGTCATGATCTTGCAGGCCTCGGGCAGGTAATACCGGGCAAAGCGGTCGATGGCAGGGGCCTTTTGGGGGTCGCGCTCCACCTCGGCCAAAATGGCCCGGCCGGCCTTGTCCATGCGCCCCAGCTCGGCGGCCAGGGCCTTGTCATGCACGGCCGCGGCCACCGCGGCCAGGTCGTCCAGGTTTTGGGCGGCGGCCGCCAGCATGGCGTCCACATCCCGGCTGCCGGTGGAGAAGGCTTTCTCTTTCCAATACAGCCGGTCGGGGCACAGCCGGCGCGCCGCCGCATACACCGCTGCACTGAGCGCCGCCGTCAGCGCCAGCGCCCACAGCCGGTAGATGGGCAGCGCCAGCGCCGCCACGGGCCAGACCAGGGCGGCCAGGTACAGCGGCAGCACGGGCGGGCGGCGGATCTTTTGCCATTTGTTCATGGGGGGCCTCCCTATCAGTGAATAGTCTTATTATAATGCAAACCGAACCCGTATGCAAACCGATTCGGCCGCCCGGGCCGCCCATTGGCCCACATTTTACAGTTTGGTCACACAGTAGGCAGCCAGGGCCCCAGCGCCGCGCCCCACTGCGCCCGCAGACGGTCCAGCCCGAAGGCCGCGTTGGCCGGGCTGGTGGAGGGCAGGCCCACGGCCTCGATCCCGGTGATGGGGCGGGCGTACCGGGCGTACAGCCGGGCGCTGGCCGCCCCGTTGCAAAAGACCGCCCGCACCCCCAGGGTGCGGATCAGGCTGTCCAGGTCGTTGGGGCGCACGTTGCGGATGGAGGCATCCGACGCGCCTTTGATGTCGCAGCTTTCGATCACGTCCCACAGTGCCAGCCCGTTTTGCACAATGATGCGCTTTTTGGCCTCGATGTCCTGCCGGTCCGGCACCGGCGCGCCGGTGAGCGCCGCCATCAGCGGCCAGAAGCGGTTTTGCGGGTGACCGTAGAAAAAGCCCTGTTCCCGGCTTTTGGGGCTGGGGAAGCTGCCCAGGATCAGCGCCGAGGCCCGCGCCCCGTGCAGCGGGGGCAGGCCGGGGCCCACGTGGGTGTATTCAGCCATGGGCGGGGGCTCCTTCCGCGGCGGGGGCAAAAGCCTCGGGCCACAGGTCCCGGCACAGCACGGCCAGGCCGTCCTGCTCGGGCGGCGGGCAGGTGCGGCCGGCGGCGGCCAGCGCGGCGGCGCTGCCCCCCTGCACGCACACGCCCAGCCCTGCCGCTTGCAGCATGCCGGCGTCGTTGTCGCCGTCGCCCACGGCCACGCAGTCGGCGGCCGGTATGCCCAGGCGGTCCAAAAGGTCGGTCAGCGCCGTGCCCTTGTCCACGCCGGGGGGCAAAATGTC
>DBRU01000035.1:14998-17109 GCA_002306375.1 Faecalibacterium sp. UBA1360 | reverse complement strand
TCTTTTCAGAGTCCGGCAGCTCGCACAGATCGCAGCAGGTCTTGGTGGACAGGATCTTGTACATGTGCCCGAAGCTGGCCAGCGAGGGCACCAGTTCGATGTGCCGCGCCGCGCAGTAGCCGTCCAGTTCCAGGATATCATCGGCGGTCAAGGGGGTGTCGTCCCGCCAGGCCTCGGACAAATCCCGGAACAGATAGGTGTGTTCGATGTACAGCTGCCACTGGTTGACCTTGTACCGGCACAGCAGGTCCGCCATCTCTTTGAGGCGGTCGAGCGTGGGCACCCGGCCCCGGGAACAGTCGAAGTAATAGCCCCGGTTTTCCATGTCGGGCCAGTCGGTGATGCTCAGGGCGGGCAGGGGCGCGCCCTGGCGCTGGAACAGCTGGCACAAAGTCTGCACGCCGTTGCACAGCGCCTCGTCGTCCGCCGCCGCCAGGGTGACGGCGTCGGGGGTCACGGTCAGGGTATAGCGGCGGGGCGCAAGGCCCGGGTCAAGACCCAGGTCGATGTCCCCGGCGCGGGGAACGCCCCGCCCCAGGCCCAGCTCGTAGCCGGCCTCGTCCCGCAGCGCCGCCTGCACCATGCGGGCGTAGAGCACNNNCGCCGGCGGCGCACTGTTTGGGTCTTGGCAGAAGATCGGTGAAAAGGTCCATACAGGATACCTCGTGTGGAAAAACGGCGGAGCGCAGCCCCGCAAAAAAGCGGGGCCGGACCGGCGGACGCCGCCCGGCCCCGCGCGGTCAGTTACCAGCGGATGCGGATGGTCTTGATCTCGTAGGGTTTGATGGTAAAGCGGATGTCGCGGCCCTTCACGTCCACGTCGCCGGTCTTTTGCTCCAGGCAGTCGCAGGCCACGGCTTCGTTGAAGGGGCGGTTCCAGGTCAGGGTGACCGGGGTCAGGGCGTTTTCGCTCTCGTACAGGCGCAGGATCACGCCGTCGCCGTCCTCGGCCTTCTTGACGGTCTCCAGCACCACGTTGGGCGCGTCCACCGACGCCAGGCAGAAGGTCTCGTCATGGCCGCCGGGCACCGCGATGGCCTTTTGGTTGAGGAAGTAGGCCTGGGGCACCGTGCGTCCCGCGGCCCAGGTCTCGGCGTGGGGATACAGCGAGTAGGTGAACCAGTGCATCTCCTGGTCAGTGGTGGGGTTGGGCTCGATGCCCGACTTGATCAGCGTCAGGCCGATGCAGCCGTCCTTGACCGAATGGCCGTACTTGCAGTCGTTGAGCAGGCTGACGCCGTAATGGCCCTCGGACACGTCGGCCCATTTCTGGCCGCCGCTCTCGAACCGGGCGCGGTCCCAGCTGGTGTTGGTGTGGGTCTTGCGGGTCAGGTTGCCGTACTGCACCTCGAAGGTGGCCTGGTCGGTGTGGACGTTGGCCGGGAAGAACACCTTGAGCAGGCTCTGGTGTTCGTGCCAGTCCACCTCGGTGTCAAAGTCGATGCGGCGGATGTCGGCATAGAAGCGGATGTCCTGCTTGATGGTGGAATGGCTGAACTTGCGCTCGATGTGCAGGGTGGCGCGCACGGGGCCCAGCTCGGTCCAGGTATAGCTTTGCAGGTCGGTGACGTCCCAGAACTTCTCGGTGTAGTAGATGTCGATGTCCCAGTTGTCGTAGTAGATGGGCTTGTCCTCAAACACGCGCATGGCGTTGCCGGCCTGGCCTTCCCGCAGCACTTCGCGCAGGTTCTGCTTGTCGTACAGCCCGGCCAGGCGGCCCGCCTCGTCCAGGGTGACGACATAGAACGGGGTCTCCAGCACCTTGCCGTCCTGCCGCAGGGTGAAGGGAGCGGGGGCGTCGGCGGCGTCGGCGGGGGCAAAGGCCCGGCTGCCCTTGGCGGGCAGCCCCGCCAGGAAAGCCACGGCCCCGGCGTCGGTCTTTTGCACGGGGTAGAGCCTGCCGTCGGCGTCCTTGAGGGCGGCGGCCTTGCAGTCGCCCAGGTCCACCACGTCGGCCCGCTCAAAGCCGGTGGTGTTGTACACGGTGATGCCGTCGCCGGCCGGGGTCACGGCCCGCAGCCGCGCGCCGGTCAAAGCGTCCATGCGGGCGGCGATGTCGGCGTATTCCCGGCGGGTGACCTCGTACACTTCCTTGATGCAGGACCCGGGCA
>DBRU01000035.1:11199-14835 GCA_002306375.1 Faecalibacterium sp. UBA1360 | reverse complement strand
GCGCTTGGAGGTCTCGAGCATTTCCCGGGTGGGGCCGCCGCCGCCGTCGCCGTAGCCGTAGCAGACAAGGATGTCGTTGTTGATGTCCTTTTGCTGGTAGCGCTGCCAGCCGCCGGCGATGGCGTCGGGGTGCAGCATGCCGTTGTAGGTGGTAAAGAAGTCCTTGGTGGGGTCCTGGCCCACGTTGAGGGTGGTGATCAGGTGGGTCAGGATCTCGGTGCCGTCGATGCCCCGCCACATAAAGGTGTCGTAGGGGACCTTGTTGAACTGGTTCCAGGCCAGCTTGGTGGTCATGAAGTAGTCGATGCCGCACTGGCGCATGATCTGGGGCAGCGCGCCCGAATAGCCGAACACGTCGGGCAGCCACAGGATGCGGTTGTCCACGCCGAATTCTTCCTTGAAGAAGCGCTTGCCGTAGATGAACTGCCGCACCAGGCTTTCGCCGCTGGTCAGGTTGCAGTCGGCTTCCACCCACATGCCGCCCTCGGGTTCCCAGCGGCCCTCTTCCACCCGGGCCTTGATCTGGTCGAACAGTTCGGGGTAGCGCTGTTTGAGGAAGTAGTACAGCTGGGGCTGGCTGGACATGAACTTGTAGTTGGGGTACTGCTCCATCAGGCGCAGCACGGTGGAAAAGCTGCGGCAGACCTTTTGCTGGGTCTGGGCCACGGTCCACCACCAGGCCACGTCGATGTGGGTGTGGCCGATGCAGCTGGCGATGACCTCGTCGTTGCCGGCCAGGTCGGTGTACAGCGCCTTGGCCAGGTAGGCGCGGGCTTCGGCCACGCTGGCGTAGAAGCTGTCGTCATAGGGCGTGCGCAGGTCCAGCAGGTTGACCGCCTCGTTGAGCACCCGCTCCAGGTCGTGGCGGGCCTTGCCGTCGGGGTCCAGCCGGGGGAAGCCCTGCAGGGGCACGACCATGTCGAAGTACAGGCCCTCGATCTCGGGGTCGATCTCCCGCAGGTCCACCAACAGGCTGAACTCGGTGTGCATGATGCCGGTGTAGGCCTGCAGGTCCAGGCGGTAGGTCTTGCCGCCCTGGGCCTTCTGGGCCAGCAGCACGTCCCGGTGGTTCATGTCGATGCCCTGGGTGACCACGCCGTCCACAAACAGCAAAAACTGGGGGTTCTTGGCGTCGTCCCATTCGTCGATCTGGGTCTGCACGTGCAGGAACAGGGGCTTGCCGTCCAGTTCGGCGGGCACCGTGACCCTGGCCGTGAACCAGTAGTGCTTGTCGGGGCCGTACCAGTGCATGGTGCGCCCGTCAAAGTCGGCGTAGGGCGTGGGGTCGCTGTCCGCCTGTTCGGGGCGCAGGAACTCGCCGGGCTTGATGTGCCAGTCGGCGGTGGGGTGCTTTTGCTTGACGCTGAGCGTTTTCAGTTCTTCGCAAATGCCGTTGATGCGTTTGTCCAGAAATTCCATATCGTTTCCCTTTCCGGCGCGGGGGGGCGCGAGCGACACAAGAAAACAAAGGTTTTGCAAAAACTGCGCAGCACCGCAAAATCGCTGCAAGGCGGCAGCTGCAAGGCAGAGGGGCGAAGCGCTCCTGCATGGAACGCAAGACCCGATAACGCAGCAGATGCCGCTTTGCAGTCAGAATTTTGCGGCTTTGTTTTCTTGTGGAACCGCGCCGTGTAACCGCGCGTTGTTTCCGGCGCCGGCCTGGCGAGAGAGCCCGCCCGGCTGCCGTCGATAAAAGGCGCGATGCGCCTTAGAACGAATTTGCCTTGATGTAGTCCAGCACCCGGTCCACGGTGGTGAAGGCCAGGCCCGTGACCGTGTCGGCGCAGCCGTAGTACACGGCGATGCGGCCGGTGGCGGCGTCGGCCAGCGCCGCGCAGGGGAAGGTGACGTTGGGCACGTCGCCCATGCACTCATAGGGGGTATGGGGGGCCAGGATGTAGTCCTTGCCGCGGGCCTTGACCTTCCAGGGCTCGTCGATGTCCAGCAGGGCCGCGCCCATGCGGTAGACATAGCCGTTGCAGGTGTTGATGACGCCGTGGTAGATCAGCAGCCAGCCCTCGTCGGTCTCGATGGGGATGGGGCCGGGGCCGATCTTCAGGCTCTGCCAGGCGGACTCGTCGCCCTTGACCGCGCCCATCATGTAGCGGTGGCGGCCCCAGTAGACCATGTCCTCGCTCTGGCTGACAAAGATGTCGCCGAAGGGGGTGTGGCCGGTGTCGCTGGGACGGCTCATGAGCATATAGCGGCCCTGGATCTTGCGGGGGAACAGAACGCCGTTGCGGTTGTAGGGCANNGCGTTTTCCAGCTGGTGGAAGGTCTTGAAGTCCTCGGTCCAGGCCACGCCGATGGTGGGGCCGTGGTAGCCGTTGCACCAGGTCACATAGTACTTGCCGTCGATGCAGCACACACGGGGGTCGTAGCGGTATTCCCGGTTGGTGACCTCGGGGTCGTCGCCCACCAGGTGGATGGGCTCGTCGTCAATGGTCCAGTGGATGCCGTCTTTGCTGAAGCCGGCGAAAATGTCCATGCTGATGGACAGGCTGTCGCAGCGGAACACCCCCGCGAAGCCGTCGCCGAAGGGCACGACGGCGCTGTTGAACACGCTGTTGGAGCGTTTGTTGCCGTCGCGGCCGATGATGGGGTTGCCGTCGTAGCGCCACAGCGGGGTGCGGGTGACGGCGGGCGGGTCCTGCCAGGGGATGTTGGGCAGGGCGCTGCCAATGATGTGTGCCATGAAAGTACCTCCTTATCTTTGATACAGTGCTGCGAAGCACAGTGGTTCGAAATTGCGGATCTTCAGCCGATGATGCGCACCACGGGGTCGAACTGCTGTTCATGCAGCCGGTCCATGGCGGCATCGGGGTCGGTCTCGTCAGTGAGGGTGAGGGTGTAGCGGTACTCGGTGCAGCCGGAAAGGTCCAGCTTGAAGTTGGTCTCCCAGGTGTTGTTCATGACCCAGCTGTACACGGGGCGCCGGTTGTCGGCGGGGTCGTTCTCGCACAGGCGGATGGGATGGTGCTTCAGCTCCCCGAAGTAGAACAGCGGCACATCCCGGCTTGCCAGCAGCACGCCGCCGTCACGGCCCAGGAAGGCCAGACCGTCGTCGCTCATGCTGTATTCCATGCCGGCGCCGGGCAAATGGTCCACGCCGGGGCGCATGGCTTCCCGCCCGCCCTTGCGCAGCCACACTTCGCTGCCGGGCAGGTCCAGGGTCAGGGGCAGGTAAACGCTCTCCACATCGGTGGTGATGGTCTTGCCCAGTTCCAGGCTCATGTCGATGCGGGGCAGGTCCTCGTACAGTTTCAGCACCACGTCACAGTGGATGGCGCCGGGCATGGACCCGCGCAGCCGCAGGATGGTGAACACCGGGCCCCGCTCCTCGCAGACCACCTCTTCCAGGGTGGCGGGGACCTGTTTGGCATGCTTGCCCCGGATGTTGCGGCCCAGCAGGCGGCGTTCCTCGTACACGTCGGTGATGCCGGGGCGCACGGGGGTACGCTCGTACACGGGGGTGAAGAAGGGCAGCCCTTCCCGGGTCATGAGTTCCCGGCCGGCGCGCTTGTCGTACAGGCTGCACAGGCCGCGGTCCACCGCGTATTCCAGGCGGAAGAAATCGTTTTCAAAGCCGTAGGGCAGGCGGAAGGTCACGGGGTCGTAGTCGTTGACGATGTCCCG
>DBRU01000035.1:4666-11024 GCA_002306375.1 Faecalibacterium sp. UBA1360 | reverse complement strand
TCCCGGGCGATGCGGCCCAGCATGCGGGCGGCAGCCTCGTGGGCGCGGGAAGCATAGGCGTTCTTGCGCATGTCCAGGTCCAGCACCATGCTCTGGTATGGGTCGGTGATGCTGGCCGAGTGCCCCCAGGTGTGCTCGGCGTAGAGCAGCAGGGCGTCCTCGGCTTGCTGCATCAGGGCGGGCTGGTGTTCTTCCAGGTCGGGGTCCAGGCGGCGGGCCAGCTCGTAGTTGCGGCGGGCGGCCAGGTAGTGCTTGACCGCGTAGGGCGTGGAGCCCACGCCGTTGGCCCACCAGTCGTTGAGGTCCCCGCGGTACACCGGCGCGTCGGCCAGCTTGGGGGCGATGGCCGCGTACAGCTCCTGCAAGCTGACCATGCGCACGGTCACGTTGTCGCCGTAGCGGCGGTTGTAGTTCTGGATCGTGTGCAGGATCAGGGGTTCGGGCGGGGCGTTGTCGCTGAACACGCCCGACACCGACGCCAGGATGAAGTCGTAGGGGTAGCCGTTTTCCTCACATTCGCTCAGGTAGTCGTCCAGGTTCTGGGCCAGGGCCTCCACGTCGTCGGCAGGCCGGGGGGCGCTGCCCAGGCGGTCCATGGTCATAAAGTTGGGGGTGTGGTTGGGCCGCAGGCCCAGCACGTTGCCCAGGTTGTAGTGTTCGCCGTTCCACACCAGCAGGCGGCGGCCGTCCTTGTTCTGCCAGAAATAGGCGGTCTGGTTGCGGCGCAGCGGGTACATGCCGTGGTGGCAGTGGATGTTGGTGTACAGGAACCGGACGCCGTTTTCGATCAGGGCGTCCCGCTGACCCATGGAAAGGCCGTTGATGTCGGCGCACATGGCCGTGTGCAGGTCCACCCCGCTTTGGGCGAAGCGGTCCCGCCAGGCTCCCAGACGGCGGGCATAGACCCCGCAGTCCAGAAGGTCGGTGAAGTTCAGGTAGTTGGCCGACAGGCCGATGCGCCCCTCCTTGGCCAGGGCCAGGAACTGGGCCTGTTCTTCGGGCGTGGCGGAGTTGAAGAATTCCTCCACGCAGAACAGGGTCTCGCAGTTCCAGCGGAAATCGGCGTTTTCGGCGCTTTGCATCAGGCGCAGGGCGCTGCGGATGTAGTCCACCTGCAGGTCGACGACGTGCTCCTGCAGGTCGGTGTACCCGATGTCGGTGTGGGAATGGTGGACGGCATAGACCGTCCGGATGGCATGCTGTTTCATAGGCGTACGTCCCCGGCGGGGTCCTCGGTACAGATGTTGGGTGGTTTTTCCCATAAAAAGGCCGCCGCTGGGCCGGGTGGGGGAAAACAAAGGTTGATCTTGAGAAATTCTGTTCGATCAAAGGCGGCGGCGCGTTTGCCACTGCTGCTGTTTTCTCCTGCCCGCGCAAAGCGACGGCCTTCTTCATAGGTTGGATTCGGTTAGGGATACGGGTTCAGACGTTCCTCATTCGGCCGCGGTCTCGGCGGTGGAGCCGCCGTTGCCGGCGATGAAGGCGTCCACCTGCTCCTGGCACTGGGCGACGATGTCGTCAAAGCCGGCGGCGCGCAGCTCGCTCATGATGGCGGGGACGATCTCGTCGGTGGCCTTGGTGCCGGTCAGCAGCTCGCCCTTGTAGCGCTCGTAGATGGCGACGCAGTTGGTCAGGTCATCCTTGAAGGCGCTGGTGTCCAGGCTGAAGCCCAGCAGCACGGAGGGAGAAGCCTGCTCGTTGAGCTCCTTGACTTCGTCATACTGGTTGAAGTCGTAGTCGTCGGTGGGGGTGACGACGAAGAAGCTGCCCTGGGTGTAGCCGGCCATGGTCCAGTTGGCGTTGTTCTTGTGGACCCATTCCTTGGTGTCGTCGGTGTAATCCCAGTCATCGCCCTGGACGCCGTAGTACAGCAGGTCGCGGACGTAAGAGTCGGTGTTGACCAGTTCCAGCAGCTGCAGGGCCTTTTCGGGGTAGGCGCAGTTGGCGGAGATGCAGTTCATGGAGCCGCGGACGGTGTCGTTGGAGACGATGGTGGGGCCGAGCTTGGTGACGGCAGCCTCAACGCCCATGTTGGGGCCCCAAGTGGTCTTGGCGGCGCCGGACCAGCCCTGAGCCACGCTGCAGGGCTTGTAGTTGTTCTCTTCGGGCTTGGTGGCGGCGTCGGAGTTGATGATGCCGGCCTGATACCATTCATGGAAGGTGTCCAGAGAAGCCTGGATGTCCTCCTGCTCGAGGACGGACACGACGGTGGCGGAGGCGTCGTCATAGCGCACGCCGATGGGCAGCAGGCCGGTGCCCATGTTGTCGTACTCGAAGGCGACCCAGGTGGCGCCGTTCTGGTTCATGGGGAAGGAGGCTTCGCCGGAGGCGTCCTTCATGGCGGCCAGCACGTCGGTCATGGTGCCCAGCTCGGCCATCGAGATGGATTCGGGGATGGTGAAGCCGGTGCTTTCGGCCAGTTCCTTATCCCAGACCAGGTACTCGCTGATGGAGGAGTCCTTGTAGGAAGGCACGGCGTACAGCTTGCCGCCCACTTCGCAGGCTTCCCAGTAATCCTCGGGGATGGAGGCGTACAGGTCGGGGGTGGCGGTCTTGACCAGCTCGCTGATGTCGGCGAAGGCGCCGATGGTGACGTCGTTGACATAGGTGTTCATGTTGGTGAACAGGATGTCATACTCGCCGGCGGTGTTGACGATGACGTTGCGGCGGTTGTCCCAGTCGCCCCAGGAAACGACCTGCACGTCCAGGTTGACGCCGATCTTCTCTTCCAGGTAGGGGTTGATCTGCTCGAGCCAGGCGTCGTAGTTGGCGGGCTGGCCGTTGCCGACGGTGACCCAGGTCAGGGTGACGACGCTGTCGGTGGCGCCGGTGGCAGCGGAGGAGCTGTTGTCCCCGCCGCAGGCGGCCAGGCCCAGGGCCATTGCGCCGACCATGCCGAGAGACAGAACTTTTGTTAACTTGCTCATGTGCTTTCTCCTTTGTTGTTTGGGTGTATCATGCCGCGGGGGACCCCGCGTTCATACAGGGAGGGATCAGCCCTTGACCGCGCCGATGGTCAGGCCGGAGATGAAGTACTTCTGGAAGAAGGGATAGGCGCAGGCAATGGGGATGACGATGACGACCGCGATGGCCATGCGCACCGACTCGGACGGCATGGAGTTGCGGTACTGCTGCAGGCTCAGGCCGGCGGAGGGGTTGTTGGCGATGTAGTCCAGGTTCTTCATCATGTTGTTCAAAAGGGCCTGCAGGCTGTACAGGTTGTTCTTGGAGATGTACAGGCTGGACTGGAACCAGTCGTTCCAGTAACCGAAGGTCAAAAACAGGCCGATGGTGGCGAACACGGGCTTGGAGATGGGCACCACGATGCGGCTGAAGATGGTCAGCTGGGTGGCGCCGTCGATCTTGGCCGACTCAATGATGGAGTCGGGGATCGTGGTGCGGAAGAAGGTCTTGGATATGACCACGTTGAAGCTGGACACCGCCAGGGGCAGCACCAGGCACCAGATCGTGTCGTTGAGGTGCAAGAGGTTGGCCACGACCACGTAGTTGGCGATCATGCCGCCGTTGAAGATCATGGGGATGAACACGACCCAGTTGAAGAAGTTGCGCAGACGGTACTGCGGGCGGGACAGCACGTAGCCCATGGTGGTGGTGAGCAGAACGCCCAGCACGGTGCCGACGACGGTGACCAGCACCGAGATGTACAGCGCGTGGAAGATGGTGCCGCGCTCGTTCCACAGGAACATGTACGCGCTGGCGGAGAAGGTCTCGGGGATCAGGGCGTAGCCGTTCAGGCGGATGGATTCCTCCGAGCTGATGGAGATGATCACCACGTAGAACACGGGGAACAGGCAGATGAAGGACAGCAGAACGAACAGCGCGTTGAACAGGCCGTTGGTGGCCGGTTTGATCTGGTTCAGGCGGAACGCAGCCTTGGCTTCCTCCCGCGCCAGGGCCTTTTCAGCCTTGCGGGCTTCCCGCTTTTCGGAAATAGTCATGTTGCTCCTCCCTCCTCAGATGATGGCGCTCTCTTCATCGATCTTAGAGACGATGAAGTTGGTGATCAGGATCGTGACGCAGCAGCACACGGCCTGGAACAGGCCGGCGGCCGCGGTCTGGCCCACGCTGACCTGGCTCTGGATGGCCTGGTAGATGTAGGTGTCGAAGGTGCTGACCACGTTGTACAGCGAGTTGGGCACGCCCTGGGTGACCTGCCAGAACAGGCCGAAGTCCGAGTAGAAGATCTTGCCGATGTTCAGGATGAACATCATGATGATCATGGGCTTGATGGAGGGGATGGTGATGAACTTGGCCTGCTGCCACTTGGTGGCGCCGTCCAGGATGGCGGCCTCGTACAAAGTGGCGTCGATGCCGGTGATGCTGGCCAGGTAGACGACCATGTTGTAGCCCATGGACTTCCAGGTGGACATGAAGGTCAGGATGAAGGGCCAGTAGCTGGGCTGAGAGTACCACATGACCTTGTCGCCGCCGAACAGCTGGATGATGTTGTTGGCCAGGCCCTTGTCCGGGTTCAGGAAGGCGTACACGAAGTAGCTGACCACGACCCAGGACATGAAGTAGGGGAAGAACATCATGGTCTGGTAGCACTTGGACGCGAACTTGGAATACAGCTGGTTGATGATGATGGCCAGGGTGACCGGGATGACCAGGTTGATGACGATGAACACCAGGTTGTACAAAAGGGTGTTGCGCAAGAGCATGCCGAAGGTGTTGCTGGTCAAAAAGAAGTTGAAGTTCTTGAACCCGCACCAGTCGCTCTCAAACAGGCTGACCAGAAAGCCCTTGCCGGGGGACAGCTTGAAGTCCTTGAACGAGATGACGAGGCCGAACATGGGCAGGTAGCAGAACACCGCAAACCAGATGGTCGCCGGCAGACCCAGCAGGGTCAGCTCGGTGTCGTCCCGCGACCAGTGCCTTTTGCGCTTGGCCAGCTGGGGTGCGTTTTCCGCCTTGTCTTTCTTCATGGGCGTCTCCTTTCTCTCCTTTCACGGCGGAAGTTAACACGTTTTGTTAATATGTTAACCGCACGTTGCCGCCGTGCACCAAAATTGTTAATTTTATATTAACCGTGTCGAATGGACTTGTCAATCGTCAACCTGTACAAAAAGACCGCCGATTTGTTGTCTGTAATAATTCCGTCATTGTTTTCTAAAAATTTATGGGCAACTCGCTCATAAGGTGTGAAAAAGGCTTGTTTATGGGCTTTTTTAACGTCATTAACATTTGTTAACCATTGTATTGCTTTTTGTCATTTCGTGGGGTATAATGGGTACATTGTAAAGGAAAGTTCCGCCCCGCCGCCGCCCGGCCCGGCATTTTTTGAGAAGGAGGCCCCCATGTCCAAGCCCACCATGCAGGAGATCGCCGACGCGCTGTCCACCTCGCGCATCACGGTATGGAAAGCCCTGAACAACCGCCCCGGCGTGTCCGAGGGCCTGCGCCAGCAGATCCAGCAGAAAGCCCGGGAGCTGGGCTACGGCAAAGTGACGGAGGCCGACCCGGCGGCCACGGCGGCGCGCACCGTGTCGGTGGTGGTCAGCCGGCCCGAAAGCTCTTTGTTCTGGATGCAGATCATCCACCAGCTGGCCCGGGAGCTGGCCAAGCGCAACTGGAACCTGATGTACACCTACCTGCCCACCTACGGCGACGACGGCTATACCCTGCCCGCGGCGCTGACCGACGGGTCGGTGGCGGGCATCATCGTGCTCAACGTCTATTCCGAGCCCCTTCTGCGCCTGCTCAGCGAGCTGCCCCAGCCCAAGGTGTTTCTGGACACGGTGCCCAACCTGAACCCCGAAACGCTGGGCGGCGACCTGCTGCTCATCGAGGGCCGGGCGCCCTTGCGCCGCATCACCGGGCGGCTGCTGGACATGGGCGTGCGGCGGCTGAGCTTCATCGGCGACGTGGGGTACGCCCAGACCAACACCGACCGATACCGGGGGTTCCTGGACGCCTACCGCGACCGCGGCCTTGAGCCCGACCCCGCCCTGTGCCTGACCGGGCCCTTCGGCCTGCACACCCATTACGAGGAGATCAGCCGTTTTCTGGACGAGCTGAGCGCCCGGGGCGAACTGCCCGAAGGGTACGTGTGCGCCAGCGACTACATCGCCCATTTCATCCAGCAGTATTACGACGAGCGCGGCCTGCCCCGGGAGGACCGGGTCTATCTGACCGGCTTTGACAACAACGACGAGTACGCCAACGTGGCCCACCGCATCACCACGGTGGACGTGCAGACGCCCACCATCGGCGCGCGCCTGGCCAACAAGATCCTGTTCCGGCTGGGGTTCCCCCAGTCCGCCTGCGAGCTGGGGTATGTGTGCTCCCAGGTGATCTGGCGGGGCGAGCTGGCGCGGTAAAACGCCCGGGAGAGCGC
>DBRU01000035.1:0-4619 GCA_002306375.1 Faecalibacterium sp. UBA1360 | reverse complement strand
TGCCGGATGGCTTCCAGGGCGCTGATCTTCACGGCGCGGTTGGCGGGGGCGATGCCCGACAGCACGCCGATCACCGTGGCGAAGGCCAGCGCCGCCGCCACCAGCCAGGGCGGGATGACGGAAATGGTGGTGGAGGAGCTGTACATATAGCCCCCGGTCATCAGGGCGCTGAGGTCGATGTTCAGGTACACGCCGAACCGGGCGGCCACCATGCTGATGACTGAAACGATGGTCATGAGGTTGTTGAGCACCACCCCCACCAGCACGCTGAGCACCGCGCCCGCCACGCCGCCGATGAAGCCGATGAAGCCGCTTTCGATCAAAAACATGCGGCGGATGTTGCGCAGCTCGCACCCCAGCACCTTCATGACGCCGATCTCCCGCGTGCGCTCGTAGATGGCCATGGTCATGGTGTTGGCGATGTTCAGCGCCGCNNACCTGCTTTTGCATCTCCTTGCGGGTGTCGGACATGGAATAGGTGCCGAAGCCCAGGTCCTTGATGGCCTGGCTGACCTTGTCCACGTTGTCGATGTCGTCCACCTTTACATAGACGGTGTTGTACTCGGTGGTTTTCAGGTTGGAGTTTTTGGTCAGGTCGGCGTATTCCTCCAGCAGCATCTTCATGTCCTTTAAGCGCAGCACGATGCCGCTCTGGGTCCAGTAATTCTTTTCGTCCAGGTTCATGGTGCCCACCACCACCAGCTCCCAGCTGAGCTCCTTGGGGCTTTCGGGGTCGCCGTCGGTGAGGGTCAGGGTCATTTTGTCCTTGTTCACGTTCACAAAGGGCTCCACGGGGTTGCCCAGGGCGTCGGTCATGCCCTGCCAGCGGTACCGCTTGGAGCTGTTGTAGCTGCGGCGGGTATCCTCAAAGTTATAGCCCGTGGCCTGGCCCACCAGCACGGGGATCTTGCCCTTGCCGTAGGAGGCGGTATCGCTGAGCCAGGACCCGTCCGCCAGCGTGAAGCCCATGGCCTGCATGGCGGCGGGGTCGATGCCGTACAGGTTGTACAGCCCGGTGATCTGGTAGCGCTCGCTGCGCCCGGCGCTGATGCGGCCGTTCAGATTGTAGCCTTCCAGGTAGGGGGTGGCGGCGATGACGTGGTCCATCTGGTTGAAGCCGGCCACCGTCTCGTCGTTGAGCTTGGCGGGCTCGCTGGAGGAGGAGGAGGTCGTCACCCCGCCCACCGACACCGCGATGCCGCTGCCGCCGCCGTAGACCTGGATCTGGGTCAGGTCGCCCCAGCTTTGCAGCATTTCGTCGTAGGCCTTGTTCTGGGCGATGCCCAGGCTGATCATGACGATGACCGCGCAGGTGCCCACCACCACGCCGATGACGGTCAGCGCGGTGCGCCCCTTGCGGCGGGACAGGTTGCGGGCGGCCAGAGCCACCTGATCAGAGATCTTCATCTTCGTCCTCCAGGCGGGCCAGGGCGGCGGCTTTCTTCTTTTTGCGCACGCGCAGCAGGATCACCGCCGCGATGACGCCCACGGCCAGCACGATCAGCACGATGCCCCAAACGGGCAGGCCGCTGTTCTGGTCCATGCCGGGGTCCACCATGCCCGGGTCCACCATGCCGGGGTCGTCGTAGACGGGCATCTCCACCACGTTGGAGGAGAAGTCCTTGGTCACGGTCTTGAGGCTGCCGTCCTCGCTCTCGTAGGTCAGGGTGATGGTGCCGTTCAGCGGCCCCGCGGCGGTGGGCATCAGGTCGAAGTCCACGCTGTTCTCGGTGCCGGCGTTCACGTTGCCGATGTACTGCTGGGTCATGTCGGCGCCCAGGTTCTCGCCCGAGATGGACGCTTCCAGGTTGGCCACGGGATTCTTGCCCTTGTTGACAAAATTCAGCGTCACGCTGACAGATTCGCCCAGGTAAATGGTGTCGCTGATCTGCAGCTGACCCAGCTCAAAGCGGTCGGGCTGGCTGATGGGCACCGAGATGACGGTGGAGCCCGTGACCGCCGACCCGCTGTTGGCGCCGGTGCCGGCCAGGTTCACCGTGATGTTGGCCACGCCCCCCACAAAGCCCGAGGAGGCCTGCAGCGGGAAGCTCACGTCCCGGGTGGCGCCGGCGTTCATGGAGCCCAGGTAGGTGGACAGGCTGCCGCCGGTCATGGTGACGCCCTCGGGCAAAGTGACCGAGGCCACCACGTCGTTGAGGGACTCGTTGCCCGAGGAGGCGTACAGCGTCAGCGACAGGGTGAAGGTGCTGCCGGCGGTGATGGTCTCGGTACCGTAGCTGGACTGGCGCACCAGCAGGTTGGGGGTGCGGGCCTTGCTGGGGTCGTTGGGGTCCTTGTCCACGCACTGGCCGATGGTGACCGAGAACTGCTGCATGGGCAAAGCGTTGTCCAGGTAGCTCAGGTCGATGGGCAGGGTGTTGCCGCCGCCGTTGTAGATCACGTCCCGGAACAAAAGCACGTAGCTGTAATAATTATAGGAAGGATCGTTCTGGCCGGTGGGGTCGTCGTTTTCCTCATAGAACTGGCCGATCTCCGCCGTGCCGGTGAAGGTGAACACCGAGGAATTGATGCGCGCGGCGATCTCGTCGGCGTCCACGTGGAAGGCCGCCGACTGACGGTCCACGATCTTGAGCACGATGTTGACCCTGTCGCCCCATTCCACGGTGGCGATCTCGCCGCCGGCCGGGTCGGTGACCGTGGCGGCCACCACGTAGGCCGCGCCGGACGGGCTCGAGGCGCCGGGCTGGTTGGAGGGGGTGGTCTGGGGGTCCTCGGTCTGGGCCGGCGTGGCCGTGGCGGTGGCCGTGGCCGTGACCGTGGCGGTGGCCGTGGCCGTGGCGGTGGCGGAAGGGGTGGCCGGGACCAAGCCGTCCTCGTCGGCCCAGGCGGGCGACGCCGGGGCCGCCAGCAGGGCGGTCGCCAGCAGCAGGGATGCGGCGATGCGGTGCAGAGGTTTTTTCACAACAGGTTCCTCCTTAGGTTTTCTCGCGGGCGGCGTCGCCGCCGATCTCCAGGTTGCCGTCCAGCGCGCCGAACAGTCGGGCGCGGGCTTTTTCTTTGACGTCGTCGGGCTGGCACACGTTGCTTTGCACCTTGCCGTCCAGGATCGTGATGATGCGGTCGGCGCAGGCGGCCAGGGACGGTTCGTGGGTGACCATCACGAAGGTGATGCCCTCCTGCTTGGACAGTTCCAGCATGCGGTGCAGCACCTGCTTGGAGGTGGTGGAGTCCAGGTTGCCGGTGGGCTCGTCCGCAAAGATGACCTTGGGCCGGCCCACGAACGCCCGGGCAATGCCCACGCGCTGCTGCTGGCCGCCGCTCATCTCGGTGGGCAGGTGGTTGGCGCGGCCGCCCAGGCCCATGGTCTTGAGCTCCCGTTTGGCCAGTTCCAGCCGCTTTTTGGGGGGCACGCCCTTGAACATCAGGGGCAGGGCCACGTTTTCGGCGGCGGTCATGCTGGGCAGAAGGTTGTAGCTCTGGAAGATGAAGCCCAGGTGGGCCTGGCGGAAATTGGCCAGCTGGTCCTCGGACATGGCGCTGATCTCGTGCCGGCCGATGAACACCTTGCCCCGGGTGGGCTTTTCCAGCCCGGCCAGCTGGTTGAGCAGGGTGGACTTGCCGCTGCCCGACTGGCCCACGATGCAGCAGAACTCGCCTTTTTCCACGGTGATGTCCACGTCGTTGAGGGCCACGACCCGCTCTTTGCCCACGGCATAGACCTTGCGCAGGCGTTCGGTGTGGATGATGGCTGACACGGGGGCGACCTCCTTTGTTCAGGTGCGGGGACAGGGACCCCGCCTTGGGGGGATTCCCCCTTATCATACCATAGGACCGTGTGGGAGAAAACCCCCGCACGGGCCCGAAAGATGTAAATTTTCATCGGACGGCGGGGCCGTACCCGCCGGCGTCGCAGATGTACAGGTCGTCCAGCAGCCGCAGGCCCGGGCGCGCGCCCCGCTGGGCCAGCATCAGGAACAGGCTGACAGGCGCGCCGGGGGCGTGGCGCACAAAGGCCAGGCGCTTGGGTTCCAGGCCCGCGGCGCACAAAGCGGCGCAGACCTCGGCCAGGCGTTCGGGGCGCTGGCACAAAGCCAGCCGCCCGCCGAAGCGCAGGGCCCGGGCGGCGCAGGCGGCCACGTCCCCCAGGGTGCAGGCGGCGTCATGGCGGGCGGCGGCCCGGCGCGGGTCGGGGCTTTGGGGCCCGCCGTGGAAGTAGGGCGGGTTGCAGGCCGCCAGATCGAAGCGGCCCTGCTCGGGACCGGCGCGGCAGTAGTCCCGCAGGTCGGCGCACACAGGGCGGATGTGCCCGGCGCCGTTTTGGGCCGCGGACGCCGCGCACAGCGCCGAGGCGGCGGGGTCCAGCTCCACGGCGTCGCAGGGGCCGCGGTGGCCCATGTCGTGCCAGCACAAAGCCACGATGCCGCACCCGCTGCACAGGTCCAGCGCCCGGTCCCCCGGCCGGGGCGGGGCGAACCGGGCCAGCAGCAAAGCGTCGGAGCCGAACCCCGCGCCGGGGGCGGTGTGCACGGCGGTGCCGTGGTCCAGGATCTCGATGGGCATGGGGGGACCTCGCTTTCACGGAATGGTTTTGAGTCGTTTCGGTTGGTTGCGTGGTTTCTTGGGTAACGGCTGCTTACCGTAGACTTGTTCCTTTTTGG
>DBRU01000089.1:1447-2983 GCA_002306375.1 Faecalibacterium sp. UBA1360 | reverse complement strand
GTCAGCGCTGTGAGCCAGGCCGTTCACTACGGCTGGCGGGACGTGGTCAGCCTGGCGGCGCTCATCACGGTCAACCTGGGCATCTTCAATCTTTTGCCCATCCCGGGCCTGGACGGCTTCAAACTGCTGTTCCTGGCGGTGGAGGGCTTTACCGGCCGGGCGGTGCCTGCCCGGCTCCAGGCGGCGGTCAACGCCGCGGGCACCGTGGCGCTGCTCATGCTCATGGTGCTCATCACGGCACAGGATATTTCCCGCTTCCTGTAAGGGGCGGAGTCTGATTCGATTCTAAGGTAAGGAGTGTCAATCATGCGTCAGCTCAAACGGACGGTCCGCATCGGCAACATCACCATCGGCGGCAACAACCCCATCGCCGTGCAGACCATGCTCAACGTCCCCGTGCAGGACGTCGAGGGCAACGTGGCCCAGGCCCGCCGTGTGGCGGACGCCGGGTGCCAGATCGTGCGCGTCACCGTCCCCACGCCCGAGGACGCCCGGGTGGTGTCCGCCATCAAGGAGGCGGTGGACATCCCCGTGGTGGCCGACATCCACTTTGACTACAAGGCGGCCCTGGCGTCCCTGGATGCCGGCGCCGACAAGATCCGCATCAACCCCGGCAACATCGGGGACGACGACCGGGTCAAGGCCGTGGCCGACGCCTGCCGCGCCAAAAACGTGCCCATCCGTATCGGCGTCAACGGCGGCAGTCTGGAAAAGCACATCCTGGCCAAGTACGGCGCCCCCGTGCCCGAGGCCATGGTGGAAAGCGCCATGTACCACGTCCGCCTGCTGGAAAAGCACGACTTTGACAACATCGTTATCTCCATCAAATCCTCCAACGTACCCCGCATGATGGCCGCCTACCGCATGCTCAGCGCCAAGACCGACTATCCCTTGCACGTGGGCGTCACCGAGGCCGGCGGCAACCGTATGGGCCTGATCAAGTCGGGCATGGGCATCGGCGGCCTGCTGTTGGAAGGCATCGGCGACACGCTGCGTGTTTCCCTTACTGATGCGCCCGAAAACGAGGTCTACGCCGGCTTTGACATTCTGCGGGCCGTGGGCTACGCGGTCTCGGGCCCCGAGATCATCAGCTGCCCCACCTGCGGGCGCACCCAATACCCGATGATGGACATTGCCCGTCAGGTCGAGGACCGTCTGCGGGCCGACGGCTTCAAAAAGCCGCTGAAGATCGCCATCATGGGCTGTATCGTCAACGGCCCGGGCGAAGCCTCCGACGCCGACATCGGCATTGCCGGCGGCAAGGACTGCGCGCTGCTTTTCATCCGGGGCGAAAAGGTCCGCATGCTCAAGGACAATATCGTGGACCAGTTCATCGAGGAAATTTATAAACTGTGATACGGCGGGGCGGCGACCGGCGCCGCCCCTTTTCTTTTGGTACACGCCCCGCGGCAAGAGGTGAAATTTGAAACCCTTCGTCACTCAGGTCTGGCCCCAGTTCACGGCCGACGCCCAGTTCAGCGCCTGTTTCGGCGCTGTTGTGGTGGAAAAAGTCGAACTGCTGCGCACCTCGCGCAA
>DBRU01000089.1:0-1301 GCA_002306375.1 Faecalibacterium sp. UBA1360 | reverse complement strand
TTTCCCCGCCGCCTGGCCGAACTCATTCAGGAGCGCACGGGCGCTTTGCCTATTGTGCGCATGCAGGACGTGGCCGCCCAGCTGGACGCCGACGCCCTGGAACGCCGCGTAGCCGAAAAGGCCCCCGCCGTCCAGTTCAAGGCCAAGGAGGAAGTGGCCCCCTTTACCATCGAAGGGCTGGCCCTCAGCCCCAAAGCGCCCAAGCTGTTCCACGGCAAATCCTTCAAGCCCGCCGATCTGCGCCCCCTCAACGACCTGGGCGACGGCGGCAAGGTCACGGTGTGGGGCGATGTGTTCGCCACCGAGATCAAGGGCAGCCGCCGCAAGATCTACTTTACCTCCATCACCGACTACAACGGCTCCATCAACCTCAAGGTGCTGGGGGACGACGGGGAAGATATGTCCAAGTGGGAGGGCCTCAAGCCCGGCACCACCCTCATCGTGCGGGGCAACTACACCTACGACAAGTACGAGCGGGACTATGTGCTGCTGCCCTACGACGTGCTGCAGGTGGAGCGGGAACCCCGCCAGGACACCGCCCCCGACGGCCAGAAGCGGGTAGAGCTGCACCTGCACACCAAGTCCAGTTCCATGGACGGTTTCTGCGACCCCGGCAAGGTGGTGCGCCTGGCCCACCGCATGGGGCACCGGGCCATCGCCATCACCGACCACGGCGTGTGCCAGGGCTACCCCGAAGCCATGCTGGCCGCCGACGACATCCACGCCAAGGACCCGGACTTCAAGCTCATTTACGGGTGCGAAGCCTATTTCGTGGACGACATGATTTCCACGGTCTACGGCAAGGTGCAAATGCCCCTGACCGGCAGCTTTGTGGTCTTTGATACCGAGACCACGGGCCTGGACACCAACAACGACGTGATGACCGAGATCGGCGCCGTCTTTGTGGAAAACGGAAAGATCAACGAAGAAAAGCGCTTTTCCACCTTTGTCAACCCGGGCCGGCCCATCCCGGCGCGGGTGGTGGAGCTTACGGGCATCAACGACGCCATGGTGGCCGACGCGCCCACCCCCGACGAGGCCATCCGCAGCTTCAAGGAATTCTGCGGCGACCACATCCTTGTGGCCCACAACGCCGCCGGCTTCGATATGCTGATTTTGCAGCGGGCGGCCGAGCGGGCGGGCATCACCTTTGACAACCCCTATATCGACACCGTGCCCATGGCCCAGGCGCTGTTCCAGGGCCTGCGCAACTATAAGCTGGACACCATCAACAAGCACCTGGAGATCCCGCCCTTCAACCATCACCGGGCCGTGGACGACGCCATGGCCCTGGCCCGCAT
>DBRU01000117.1:30841-32172 GCA_002306375.1 Faecalibacterium sp. UBA1360 | reverse complement strand
AGCCGCGACTGCTTCCCCATCGCGCTGTCCACCCAGCGGCGGCAGAACATCGTGGCGGCCTGCAAGGCCAAGGGCTTTGCGCCCTACGAGTGCGGCGTCACGGCGGAAAACGACGCCGACATGGCCAAAGCCGTGGCCGAGGTCAAGGCGGCGGGCTGCAACGCTTTGACGGTGTTTTTGGGCAACTTCGGCCCCGAGACCCCCGAGACCCTCATCGCCAAATACTTCGACGGCCCCTGTATGTACGTGGCGGCGGCCGAGGGCGACGGCGACATGATCAACGGCCGGGGCGACGCCTACTGCGGTATGCTCAACTGCTCCTACAACCTGGGCATGCGCCATCTGAGCGCCTACATCCCCGAGTATCCCGTGGGCACGGCGGAGGAGCTGGCCGACAAGATGGCCGAGTTCGTGCCCATCGCCCGGGCGATTCTGGGCGTGCAGGGTCTCAAGATCATCACCTTCGGCCCCCGGCCCCAGGACTTCTTTGCCTGCAACGCCCCCATCAAGGGCCTGTACGAGCTGGGCGTGGAGATCGAGGAGAACAGCGAGCTGGACCTGCTGGTGTCCTACCAGGCCCACAAGGACGACCCCCGCATCCCCGAGGTGTGCGCCGACATGGCGGCCGAAATGGGGGAGGGCAACTACTACCCCGAGCTGTCGGCCCGCATGGCCCAGTTCGAGCTGACGCTGCTGGACTGGGCCGAAGCCCACAAGGGCAGCAAGCAGTACGTGGCCTTTGCCGACAAGTGCTGGCCGGCCTTCCCCAGCCAGTTCGGGTTTGAGCCCTGCTATGTGAACTCCCGCCTGGCGAGCCGGGGCATCCCGGTGTCCTGCGAGGTGGACATCTACGGCGCGCTGTCGGAGTACATCGGCATGTGCGTGTCGGGGGACACGGTGACCCTGCTGGACATCAACAACAGCGTGCCCAAGTACATTTACGACGAGGACATCGCCGGCAAGTTCGACTACACCCTGACCGATACCTTCATGGGCTTCCACTGCGGCAACACGCCCTCCTGCAAGATGTGCGCCAACCGCGCGGTCAAGTACCAGCTGATCCAGCACCGCCTGCTGGAGCCGGCGGGCAGCGAGCCCGACTTCACCCGCGGCACGCTGGAAGGGGACATCGCCCCGTCGGACATCACCTTCTACCGTTTGCAGTGCGACAGCGAGGGCGTGCTGCGGGCCTACGTGGCCGAAGGCGAGGTGCTGCCGGTGGCGACCCGGAGCTTTGGCGGCATCGGCGTGTTCGCCATCAGGGAGATGGGCCGGTTCTACCGCCATGTGCTGATCCAGAAGCGGTACCCCCACCACGGGGCGGTGGCCTT
>DBRU01000117.1:0-30779 GCA_002306375.1 Faecalibacterium sp. UBA1360 | reverse complement strand
AAGGAAGGTCTGGAATATGAAATTCTTCATTGATACCGCCAACGTGGAGGAGATCCGCAAGGCCAACGACATGGGCGTCATCGCCGGTGTCACCACCAACCCGTCCCTCATCGCCAAGGAAGGCCGGGACTACGCCCAGACCCTGGCCGAGATCGCCACCATCGTGGACGGGCCCATCTCGGGCGAGGTCAAGGCCACCACCACCGACGCCGAGACCATGGTCAAGGAAGGCGAGGCCATCTATGCCCTCGACCCCGCCCACATGGTGGTGAAGATCCCCATGACCGCCGAGGGCCTCAAGGCCATCAAAGCCCTGTCGGCCAAGGGCATCCCCACCAACTGCACGCTGATCTTCAGCGCCAACCAGGCTCTGCTGGCGGCGCGGGCGGGGGCTACCTACGTCAGCCCGTTTTTGGGGCGTCTGGATGACATTTCCCAGCCGGGCATCGAGCTGATCGAGACCATCCACGACATGTTCCTCAACTACCCCGACATCGAGACCCAGATCATCGCGGCCAGCGTGCGCAACCCCATCCATGTGACCGACTGCGCCCTGGCCGGGGCGGACATCGCCACCGTGCCCTACAAGGTCATCGAGCAGATGCTGCATCATCCGCTGACCGATCAGGGCATCGAGAAGTTCAAGGCCGACTACTGCAAGGTGTTCGGTGAATAATCGCCCTTGACAAAGCCGCCGCCCCGATTTATCATCAAAACTGCCCGGCCCTGTGGGAAAACGCCCCGGGGTCGGGCAGTTGATTTTGGCGCCGCAATGCTTCGGTTGCCCCCAAGGCGGCGCTCGGTCTGATCTTGGGGGGCAAAGACCGTTTTGTGACACACGACCCGCAAAAGTGCGAGCGACATAAGAAAACAAAGGCTTTGCGGCTTTGGTTTCTTGTGGAACCGCGCAGAAGGAGGGTGCATTTTGAACAGGACCATACCCCGAGCCGCCTGGCGGGCGGCCGCCGCACTGGCGGTCCTGGCGCTGGCCGCCGCCTTTGTGCTGCGATTTTCCTATTCCACCAGCTTTTTGTACCCCGGGTACTGCGGGTACGATTCCGCCATCTTCCAGACCATCGGCAGGTATTGGGCCGACGGGGTCGTGCCGTACGCCCAACTGTTCGACCACAAGGGGCCGCTGATCTTTTTCCTGGACGCGGTGGGGTATGCCATCCACGGCCGGGCCGGGGTCCTGGTGGTCCAGACAGTGAGCCTGTCGGTTTCCCTCTGGGGGCTGTATCGGATGGGGCGCACCGCCCTTTCCCGCCCGTGGGCGCTGGGGGCCGCGGCGCTGGCGCTGGTCTATTTGGCCCGCACCTTTGACGAAGGCAACATGACCGAGGAATACAGCCTGCCCTTTCTGGCCGTCAGTCTGTATCTGACCGCGCGCTGGTGCCTGGCCCGCCGCAAGGACCCGGCCGCGCCCCATCCCTGGCAGTGGGCGGCGGTGTACGGCGCGTCCTTTGGGGCGGTCGTGATGCTGCGGCTCACCAACGCGGTGGCGCTGTGCAGCTATGTGCTGGTCATCGCCCTGACGCTGGCGGCGGCCCGGCAATGGAAGAACCTGTTTGCCAATATGGGCGGGTTCCTGGGCGGATTTGCCCTTGTCACCGCGCCCTTTGCGGCGTATTTTGCCGCCAAGGGGTCGCTGGGGGACCTGGCGTACGGCACCATCGGCTACAACATCTTTTACGCCACCGAGTTTTCCATCGCGGAATATTACGCCAGAAGCCAGTGGGCCGCAAGCACCCTGACCCGGGTGCTTACGGATTTCGGCGCGCCGCTGTTTTTGCTGGCGGTGCTCAGCGCGGCGCTGCTGGTGCGGCGCAAAGGCGACCCGCTGGCCTGGGGCGGGCTTTTGAGCGCGGCGCTGAATATGTATGTGCTGTTCACCAACCACCCCTATGTGCACTATTTTATGATCGTGACACCGCTGATCCCCCTGGCCTTTGTGCTGGCCGCGGAATGGGCGCGGGACGGCAAGGGCCGCCGGCTGGCCTGGGCGGCCCCGGCGCTGTGCGGGCTGTGGGCGGCAAGCCTGCTGATCCGCCTGCCGGGCTGGGACCGGGATAGCTTTATGGCCCGGTACCCCGACGAGGTGCTGGATTACAACAACATCGCCCGCTCCACGGCGGCGGTGATCCCGGCGGAGGATCGGGATTCGGTGCTGGCGTACAATGTGGACGCCCAGTGGTACCTGGCCACGGACATCTGCCCCTGCCAGCGGTATTTTGTCCATCAGGACTGGCAGGCCGACGAGGACGCGGCCCTGCGCGAGGAGATCGACGCCCTGCTGTGGCAGGACCCGCCCAAATGGATGGTGGTGGCCGGACCGGTGGAGGCCGCGGTGCAGCAGCTGCTGGACGAACAGTACACGGCCGTGAGCGGCGAACTGACATTTACCGAGTATGCAAGCTATGTGCTGTACCGCCGCAACGGCTGAAAGGAGAAAACCATGCCCCAGGTGATCGAGGTCCGGGACCTGAACGCCCCCGAACTGGCCCCCTACGCCCGCCTGACCCAGGCCCAGCTGCGCAGCCGCGCGGACCCGGCGCAGGGGCTGTTCATTGCCGAAAGCCCCAAGGTCATCGCCAGCGCGCTGGACGCCGGGTGCGTGCCGGTCTCTTTCCTGATGGAGCGCCGCCACATCGAAGGCGACGCCGCCGCGCTGCTGGAGCGCTGCGGCGCTGTGCCGGTGTACACCGCCGACCGCGGGGTGCTGGCCGACCTGACCGGCTACACCCTGACCCGGGGCGTCTTGTGCGCCATGCGCCGCCCCGCGCCCCAAGCGGCCGAGGACATCTGCGCCGGGGCCGCCCGGGTGGCGGTGCTGGAAAACATCGTGGATTCCACCAATGTGGGGGCGATCTTCCGCTCGGCCGCCGCGCTGGGGGTGGACGCCGTGCTGCTGAGCCCCTCCTGCTGTGACCCGCTGTGCCGCCGCGCCGTGCGGGTGAGCATGGGCACGGTGTTTGCGGTGCCCTGGGCCTACCTGGGCGAGCAGGCGTCCGACTGGCCCGGGGAATGCCTGCGCCGCCTGGAGGCCATGGGCTTTGCCACGGCGGCCCTGGCCCTGACCCCCGACGCTTTGGGGGTGGACGACCCCCGCCTGGCCGCCGAGCCCCGCCTGGCCATGGTGCTGGGCACCGAGGGCGACGGCCTGGCCCCGGCCACCGTGGCCCGCTGCCGGTACGCCGTGCGCATCCCCATGCGCCGGGGTGTGGACTCGCTGAATGTGGCGGCGGCCGGGGCGGTGGCCTTCTGGCAGCTGTGCGCCCGCTGAACGCCCCCGACAACAAAAGACAAAAGCGCCCCGCCCGGAATTTTCCGGGCGGGGCGCTTGGCGTATTGGCAATGATCAGTCGTCCAGGTCAAAGTCCCCGGGCAAAAGCAGGTCCAGGGCCGCGCCGGCGTCCGCCACCAGGCGCTTGGACTGGTTGAGGATGGCCCGTTCCAGCACGTTGCGGGCCATGCGCCCGTTGCCGGCCTTGGCCGCGTCCTGGGCCTGGCGGCGGGCGTAGTAGGCTTTGAGGGGACCTTCGCATCCGGGGTCCAGGCGGTAGCCCTTGGATGTGGCGATGCTGCCCGTGATGGCCCACAATTCGTCGGCCGTGTAGTCGGGGAACTCCATCTGGTTGGGGAAGCGGCTGGCCAGGCCGGAGTTGGCGCTCAAAAACACCTGCATCTCCCGCGTGTAGCCGGCCAGCACCACCACCAGTTCGTCCCGGTGGTCCTCGATGCACTTGACCAGGGTGTCGATGGCTTCCAGGCCGAAGCTGTCCTCGCCGCCGCGGTACAGGCTGTACGCCTCGTCGATGAACAGAACGCCCCCCAGGGCGCTGCGCACCACCTGCTGCACCAGCGGGGCCGTGTGGCCCACGTACCGGCCCACCAGGTCGGCGCGGCCCACCTCCACCAGCTGGCCGCCGTCCAGCGCGCCGATGGCCTTGAGATATTTGGACAGGATGCGGGCGATGGTGGTCTTGCCGGTGCCCGGGTTGCCCGTAAAGATCATGTGCATGTTGGGCTGGGCCGCGGGCAGGCCCTGGGCCTTGCGCCGCTGCTGGGCCTGGACGTTTTTGGCGATGTCCCGCACATAGGCCTTGACCTCGTCCAGACCCACGATGGCGTTGAGCTCGGCCTCCACCGCGTCCACGTCCCCCCGGTACTGCCGGGGCAGCAGCCCCAGCAGGTCGAAGGCTTCGCCCCCGGCCGCGGCGGCCATCACCCGGCCGTTCTCGGCCCACAGGCGCAGGCGCGCGCCCGGGGCGGGGGCGGGGTCGGCTTCCAGCAGGTACTCGGCCAAAGCGCGAAACAGATCGTCGGCGTAGTTCTGCATGGCGGCCATGCCGTCGTGTCTGCCGTACTGGGCGGCCAGCAGGTCCCGCAGGTCGGCGGCCATCTCCAGTTCCAGGCCGCACTGGCGGCGGGCCTTCTGGGCCAGGTCGTTGAGGGCCCGGGCCGCGATGGCGGCCAGGCTTTCGGGGGTGAAGGGGACCGTGCGGCACACATCGCCCCCCAGGGCGTCCACGAACCGGGCACCAAAGCGCTCGGCCAGGGCGCTTTCGTCCTTTTCGGAGAAAAAGACGAAGTATTTGCCCGAGGCGTGCAGCTCGCCCACGGCCCCGGGGGCCAGGGCGGTGCCCACGTCCACCAGGATGCCCCGCTGGGCCACGTACCGGCTGTTCAGGGGGAGGGTGCCTTCCATGCACAGGGTGGCCAGCATGGTCAGGTAAGAGGCGGCGCAGGACTCGTAGTTGTCAAAGGCCAGCACCGACGCGTCGGAGCGCAGGGCTGAAAACAGGTCCTGCAAAAACAGCTTTTCCTGGGCGGGGCCGGGGTACAGCGCCAGGTCGATGCGCTGCACCGACGGGTTGGGCACCAGGCCGCGGGCGGCCATTTCGGCCATGGCGCACACCAGCGTATAGTGCCGCCCGGTGCCCCGGGGCCCGCACAGCAGCATGACGCCCCGGGCCGAGTTCTCGTCCCCCGTGCCCAGCACAAAGGGGCGGCGCAGGGCCTTGATCACGTCGGCCACGAATTCGTCCTGGCCCAGCACCCTGGCGCGCACGGCGTCGGCCAGGCCGTCAAAGGCGCGGCGGGCGTCGGCGGGTTTGGCCGGGGCGGGGGCGGCGGGGGCTGGCTCGGTCTGCAAAAGGCCGTCCCGGCGCAGGTTGCGGGTCAATTCGCCCGACATGCGGCGAACATTCTCGGCCGTGGCGTCGGCGGCCTTGTGCACGGCGTCCAGGGCGTCGGCGGCCCGGCGCTGGCGCTTTTGCCCCGCGGCCAGGGCGTCCAGCTGGGCCTGCATATCGGCCAGGCTGGAGGCCGCGGCGTCGGCCTGGCGCTTGGCGTCGGGGGTGCGGGCCGCGCCCGTCAGCCCGCGCACCCAGGCATCGTATTGATCTTCCAGGCTCATGGCGTGTCCTCCTTGGGGGTGTGGCCGGGCAGTTCAACGCGGTAGAAGTTCTTCACGCTGCATCCGGCCCGTCCGCCGCCCGCGCAGGCACAGGCGCAGGCGCAGCTGGACGCGCAGGCACAGGCGCAGCCGCCGCCACCGCCCCGGCGTCCCGCGCCGCCGCCCCGGAAACTGCCGCCGCCGGCCGTAAAATCGGACGGGGGCGGGGCCGGGCGGAAGCCGGCGGGGGGCACCGCGCCGGGAGCCAGGCGGATCGTGCGCGTGCCGTTGGTGTAGAACAGGGCGTCCCCGCGGCCGAACCCGCCGCGCCAGCGGGCGCGGGCCGTGCGCTCCCAGTACAAAGCCAGGGAGAACAGCAGGATCAGAAAGACCGCGCCCAAGGCCAGAAAGACCATGTCGTCCCCGTCGTCCGTGGGAACCATGGCCGTGCCGGGATCGTAGGCGGCGGCATCCCCGGCGGGCACGCGCACCTGCACGGTGGCCTTCTCGCCGTGGGCCATGGGGCCGAAGGTCCAGATATAGTAGCCGTCCTCCAGCGTGTCGGTGTCGGCGGTCATGCCGTCGGAGGCTTTCCAGCGGATGGTCAGCTGCTCCACGCACAGGTCGTCGAACCAGCCGGGGGTGAACAGATAGGTGGCCTCCCCGCTGCTTGCCAGGGTGTACAGGCCGCTCTGGTGCACCTGAAAGGCAAAATGCACCTGGCTTTGCTGGCCGGTGGCGGCGGCGTGGTCGGGGGCGTAGTAGCGCCGCACAAAGGTCACGTGGGCAAAGCTGCCCGAGGAATCGCTGACGTGGCGCACGCCGGACACGGTGTCGGGGGTCAGGTTCTCGAACTCGTCCACCTCGTCGTTGGCCAGGCCGATGCGCACCCAGGACAAGGCGTCGTCGGCGCTGCCGCCGATGACCTGCCAGTCGATGTCGTAGGTGATGTCGGCGCTGCCGTCGGGGCGGGGGTCCACCGTGACGGTGTAGGCGTCGATGCGGTCCAGGTCGCCGGCGTCGGCCAGCGCCGGGGGAGCGGCGGCGCAAAAAAGCGCCGCCGTCAGCGCGCCCGCGCCCAGGGCGCGGCGGAACAGTCGGTTCATGGCGTTACCTCCAGGGGGGTGTCGCCCAGCGGGCAGACGGGCAGCATCCGGGCGCTTTGGCGGCGAATGCGCCGGCAGGCGGGGGCGTTCCAGATCTTGCGCCAGGGGTCGTGCAGGATGTTGCCCAGCGCCGGCCCGCACAGCCAGCTCTGGCAGGGCAACACCTCGCCGTTGGGGGCGATGGCCATGTTGGACAGGCAGGCCCCGCAGCTGGGCGCCCGCACAAAGCCCAGCGCGCGCAGGGCGTCGGGGCTCAGCCAGCCCGGGCTGGTAAAGTCCAGTTCCATGCCGTGGCCGTCGGCGTAGGCTTTGGCGGCGCGCAGGACATCGGCCAGTTCGTCGGGGGTCAGGCGGGTGGCGCGGCTTTCGGGCGTTTGGGCGCTGCCGGCGGGGATCAGCCCGCTGCAGGTCACATAGCTCACGCCCAGGTCCCGGGCCAGGGCCAGGGTGGCGGCGTAGTCCCGGTTGAGGCGGCACAGCGGGGTGTTCAGGCTCACGTTGAGCCCGGCGGCCACCGCGTTGCGGATGCCTGCCACCGTGTCGGCAAAGCCGGGGGCGCCCACCAGGGTGTTGTGCACGTCCTCGTCGGCGGAATACAGCGTCACCTGCACGCTGTCCAGGCTGGCCTCGTACAGGTCCCGGCACAGGGCGCTGGTCAGCATGCGGCCGTTGGTGTTCAGCCGGGTCACGAACCACTGGGCGGCGTCCACCAGCTTGACCAGGTCGTGGCGCAGGGTGGGTTCGCCCCCCGTAAAGGTCAGCTGGGGGATGCCGGCGGCCCGGCATTTCTGGATCACGGCCAGCCACTGGTCGGTGTCCAGCTCCTCGGCTTCGCCGTAGGGCTGGCGGGCCGCGTAGCAGTGCAGGCATTTCTGGTTGCAGTGCCAGGCCCCGTCCTTCATCATCGAGCTGACGAGCAGGTCCATGCGGTGGGGCGCGGTCATGTGGGGGGCATAGTCCCCGATGTCCAGGGGCTGCACGGCGGCGGGCGGGGTCTCGCCCCGGGCAACGGCGAACAGCGAGTCCATCATCAGCTTGAGGTCGGCGCGGATCTGGTCGGCGGGGGTGTGGGTGTACACGGCGGCGGTGGCCCCCACGGCGGCGTCGGCGGCTTCCAGCCACTGGGTGTCGTCCATGGCCGTGCCCTCAAAGGCGCGCAGAGCCTCCATGAGGTTGGCCAGCAGAATGGCCCAGGAGACGCTCAGGGGCAGGATGTCCCGCCCGTTGAGGATGGCCACAAAGGGCACGTCGGTGTGTTTGTGGCGGCTGGGCACCAGGTGGATGCGCACCACGCCGGGGCCCTTGGGGTCCAGCGTCACGTGGCACACCGCGTCCAGGTGGCGGCGAAGAAAACGGGTCTCGGCCCGGCTTAAAAGCGGCATACGGAATAACACTCCCATCCCTGTGCGGTACAGGTCAAGATCGGGGGCCGCCGGCGCGCGAGGCGGGCGGCAAAGGCCCGGCGCGCGGCCGGTCCGGGGCGGCGCGGTCACAGCGCGCCGCCATACATCTTGTAGCGTTGGGGCTATTATACCACACCGAGTGCCCCGCGACAATAACCGCACAGGACCCGCCGCCAAAAACAAAAGCGCCCCCGCAGGCAGCGGGGGCGCACAGGATTCAGAAGGTCAGGTTGCCGAACTCGGACAGGCGCAGGGCGCTGTTGTGGTCCTGGGCCCAGTTGATGCTCCAGGGGCTGCCGAAGAGCAGCAGGCGGTTGCCCTTCAGGTCCTCGATGGGGCGGGTGTCGCTGGTGATGTCCAGCGTCTTGGGGTCCAGCTCGTCGTTGGGGTTCAGGATCCAGCGGATGTATTCGTAGGGCAGGGTGTGCAGGCGGATGTCCACGTTGTACTCGTTTTTCAGGCGGTATTCCAGCACTTCCAGCTGCAACACGCCCACCACGCCCACGATGACTTCCTCCATGCCGGAGCCCAGATCCCGGAAGATCTGGATCGCGCCTTCCTGGGCGATCTGTTCCATGCCCTTGACGAACTGCTTGCGCTTCATGGTGTCCACTTGGGTCACCCGGGCAAAGTGCTCGGGGGCGAAGGTGGGGATGCCCGCAAAGCGCACGTGCTGCTTGCCGGTGCACAGCGTATCGCCGATGGAGAACACCCCCGGGTCAAACAGGCCGATGATGTCCCCGGCGTAGGCCTCGTCCACGATGGCCCGGTCGTCGGCCATCATCGTGGTGCCGGTGGCCAGCTTGATGGGCTTGCCGGCCTGCACGTGGAAGGCGTCCATGCCGCGCTCGAACTTGCCCGAGCAGATGCGAACAAAGGCCACCCGGTCCCGGTGGTTCTTGTTCATGTTGGCCTGGATCTTGAAGATGAAGCCGGAAAATTCCGGCCCGCAGGGGTCCACCACCTCGCCGGTCTCGGCGTCCTTGCGGGGCAGGGGCGGCGGGGTCAGGCGCAGAAATTCCCGCAAAAAGGGTTCCACGCCGAAGTTGGTCAAAGCCGAACCGAAGAACACCGGCGAAAGCTCGCCCCGGTGCACGGCGTCCAGGTCGAATTCCTCGGCCGCGCCGTCCAGCAGCTCGATGTCGTCGGCCAGGCGGGCGTGGTTGTCGGCCCCGATCAGTTCGTCCAGGCTGGCGTCGCCCAGTTCGGCGGCGATCTCGTCCACCATGCGCACGCCGTTGGCCCGACCGTCGCCCTCAAAGGCCAGCACCCGGCGGCTGCCCCGGTCGAACACGCCCTTGAAGCCCTTGCCGCAGCCGATGGGCCAGTTCATCGGGTAGGTCTTGATGCCCAGGATCTCCTCAATGTTTTCCATCAGTTCAAAGGGGTCCCGGGCCTCCCGGTCCATCTTGTTGATGAAGGTGAAAATGGGGATGTGGCGCAGGGTGCAGACCTTGAACAGCTTGATGGTCTGGGCCTCCACGCCCTTGGCCGCGTCGATGACCATGACCGCGGAGTCCGCCGCCATCAGCGTGCGGTAGGTATCCTCGGAGAAGTCCTGGTGGCCGGGGGTGTCCAGAATGTTGATGCAGCGGCCCTGGTAATGGAACTGCAGCACCGACGAAGTGACCGAGATGCCGCGCTGCTTTTCAATGTCCATCCAGTCGGACACGGCGTGCTTGGCGCTCTGCTTGCCCTTGACCGAGCCGGCGGTCTGGATCGCGCCCCCGTAGAGCAGCAGCTTTTCGGTCAGGGTGGTCTTGCCGGCGTCGGGGTGCGAGATGATCGCAAACGTGCGCCGGCTTTCGATTTCTTCACGCATGGAAGGCATATTCACATAACTCCTTATTGTCCTTGGCAGGGGGTGACGGCACAGCGTCGGTCACATGGGACACACTTCCTCAATTTACAAGCATACCTTGCTATCATACCCCGTTTTGGGCCGGATTGCAACGCCTTTTTGCAAAAGAGGGCCGCCTTGCGCAAAAAAACGCCCCGCGGCTGGTGCGGGGCGGCAAACTGTGGTATAATGGTCAGCACGCGCCGCCCGCTTTCTTGAACACGAAGCAGGGCAGGGGCGCGGTGGGGGCCCAGTTGGCGAACTCGCACACGAGCACCGTGTACTGCGTCAGGGGCAGGGTGCGGAAAAAGTCCAGGGCGGCGCGCTTTTCGCCGTCGCCGATGACCTTGCCGCTGTACAGGACCGCCGCCAGCAGCCCGCCGGGCTTGAGGGCGTCCAGCGCCGCGGCCAGGGCGGGCACGCTGCCCTCGGCCGTGGAGTGGACCTCGTGGGCCGCCCCGGGCAGCCAGCCGAAGTTGAACACCGCCGCGTCCAGGGTGCCCGGGGCCGCCAGCGTGCCCAGGTCCCGGTGGTCGCACACAACGGCCCGGCCCGTGTTTTGCAGCCCGTTTTGGGCCAGCAGGCGGTTGGTGGCGTTTACGGCGGCGGGCTGGATGTCCAGCGCCAGCACCCGGCCGTCCGGCCCCGCCAGCCGGCACAAAAACAGCGTGTCGTGGCCGTTGCCGCAGGTGGCGTCCAGGCAGCGGGCCCCCGGGCGCACGGCCCCGGCCAGGAACCGGTGGCACAGCTCCACGGCGCTCAGGTCGGGGGCGCGGCGGCGCAGCCAGACCCCGCCCGGGCCCGGCCCAAAGCCGAACTTGCCCAGCAGGGCCGCGCCGGCCTCGTCCTTGGGCGCGGGGGCCGTGAAAAGGCTGGGACGGTGGGGGTCGAAGCCGCCGCCCCGGCGCAGGATTTCGCGCAGAAGGTAGCTGCCGTAGCCCCGGCGGCGCCAGGCGGCGTCCACCCAAAACTCTTGCAGGCAGCCCTCGCATAGCAGGGCCTTGCCGATGGGAACGTCCCTGTCCTTGTACAAAAGGTAGATCCCCTGTGTTTCTTCGATGCGCATGGCCAGCCTCCTTGCCGCGGGCGTTTTGGTCGTCACCAAGATGATACGGCCGGGCGGCGGAGCTTGTCAAGGCGGGCAAAAGGACCGCAAAGCGCCATTTCACATTTGTTTCACGGTCAGGCAAAACCAATTTCACAATTCGTGTCTATACTGGTGCCAACGCAATGAAAAGAGCGTCCGGGCGGCCCCGGCCGACCCGCAACACCGATAGATCAAAGGAGTGCGAATCATGAGCGAATACGATTACTCGGGTCTGTATAACCGCGACCCGCAAAATACCCCGCCCGCGGGCGGGACCACGCCCCCGGCCCAGAATGCCGGCGAGGCGTACCCCAACGTGGGCAGCAGCGGTATGAACACCGCCAACACCGCCCGCACCGATTTTACGGCCGACACCGCCCAGAACACCGCCGACAGCAGCCAGCCCCAGACCCCCTACGCCGCCCCTGGCGCCAACGGCGACTATGCGGACGGCAGCGGCGGCAACGGCGGCAGCGGCGGGTACACGGGCGGCTACGGCGCGCCCCAGACCCCGCCCGAACCGCCCCGCGCCCCCAAAAAGAAACGGGGCGGCCCCATCGCCCTGCGGGTGCTGGCCGGCGTGGGCGTGCTGGTCCTGGGCTTCGGCGGAGGTATGCTGGGCACGGTGGCGGCCTCCCGCGCGGGGCTCATCGGCGGCCAGGTCGTCGTACAGCAGGTCCAGCGGGACGACACCGCCGTCGCCTCCAACCAGGGCAGCACGGGCGGCAGCGATTTGTCGCTGACGGCCATTTCGGCCAAGGTGCAGCCCAGCGTGGTGGCCATCACCACCGAGCAGATGGTCAGCACCAACAGCTGGTTTGGCAACTATGTGCAAAGCGGCGCGGGCTCCGGCGTCATCTTCAGCGAGGACGGCTACATCCTGACCTGCGCCCATGTGGTCAGCGGGGCGTCCAACATCAAGGTGCAGCTGTATGACGACACCGAGTACACGGCCACCCTGGTGGGCGAGGATTCCACCTCCGACATCGCGGTGCTCAAGATTGACGCCACCGGCCTGACCCCCGCCACCATCGGCGACTCCGACGCGCTGGCTGTGGGCGAGCTGGCTGTGGCCGTGGGCAACCCCCTGGGCACGCTGAGCGGCACGGTCACCGACGGCATCATCAGCGCGGTGAGCCGCTCGGTGGAAGTGGAAAGCAATGAGATGAACCTGATCCAGACCAACGCGGCCATCAGCCCGGGCAACTCGGGCGGCGGCCTGTTCAACGGCCAGGGCGAGCTCATCGGCATCGTCAACGCCAAGAGCGGTTCCACCACCAGCACCGGCGAGGCCACCAACGCCGAGGGCCTGGGCTTCGCCATCCCCATCAACACGGCCATGAACATCGCCACCGACCTGATCGAGAACGGCTATGTCAAGCGCCCGGCCCTGGGCATCACAGTAGTGACCGTCACCGCCGACAACGCCATGCAGTTCGGTGTGTCCACCTACGGCGTGTATATCTACCAGATCTCCTCGGGCAGCGGCGCGGACAACGCCGGCCTGCAGGTGGGCGACCGCATCGTGGCCGTGGACAGCAACTCGGTGAACCAGAGCAGCGACCTGACCAGCTATCTGCAGGAGAAGGCTGTGGGCGACACGGTCCAGCTGCAGATCGAACGGGACGGCAAGATGGCCACCTATGACGTGGTCCTGGGCGAAAGCAGCGCCGCCGCCCAGAGCAGCGAGAGCGCCCAGGACAGCCAGAACAGCTATACCAACCCCTGGGGCTGATGCGAATACCATGAACGACCCCGCCCGGGGCGCGGACCTTGTAAAAGGTCCGCGCCCCGGGCGTTTTTTTGTCTGGCGGACAGACCTTGTATTTTTATGCGCCGGGTGTTACACTGTGTATAGTGGGGCCCGTATGGCCGTCAGGCGTCCGGCGGGCCCGGAAAACGACAGAATGCGAGGTGGATGTTATGGAACCTTTGGTCATTACGATGGCGCGTGAATATGCCTCCGGCGGCAGCGAGATCGCCCAGCGGGTGGCGGAATTGCTGGGCGTGCCCCTGTATAACAAGGAGCTGATCACCCTGGCCGCCAAAAAGAGCGGCCTGACCGAAGAAGCCATCGCCGCGAGCGAAAACCAGCGCAGCGGCAGTCTTTTGTACAGCCTGTACATGATGGGCAATACCATGCCTTTGGCGGACCAGGTGTATATTTTGCAGTCCAACGTCATCAAGGAAGTGGCCAAGCAGGGGTCCTGCGTGATTTTGGGCCGCTGCGGCGACTATGTGCTGCGCGGGCGTCCCAACGTGCTGCGCACCTTTGTGTACGCCCCCGTGGACCTGCGGGTGCGCAACGCCAAGGAGCGCCCCGGCGCCAAGGACATGCCCGACCGCCTGTGGGAGACCACCCTGGCCAAACACGACCGCGCCCGCGCCAGCTACTACAACTACTACACCGAGAACCGCTGGGGCGAGGCAAAGAACTACGACCTGTGCCTGAACGCGGCGCTGGGCCGCGAGGCCTGCGCCAAGCTGATCGTTGAGGCCGCCAAAGCAATGGAGGCATCCATCAAAGAATGAGCAAAACGCTTTCCTCTGCCCGCATGGGCACCGAACCGCTGAACCCGCTGCTGCTGTCCCTGGCCATCCCGATGATGATCTCCATGCTCGTGCAGGCGTTGTACAACGTGGTGGACAGCATTTTTGTTTCCTACATCAACGAGGCGGCGCTGTCCGCCGTGAGCCTGGCTTTCCCGATCCAGAACCTTCTGATCGCTTTTGCGGTGGGCACGGCTGTTGGCGTCAACGCCTACCTGTCCAAGTGCCTGGGCGAGGGCAACAGCCGCGAGGCCGACCGCGCCGCCGTCAACGGCCTGTTTTTGGCCGTGTGCAGCGCCGTGGGCTTTATGATCTTCGGCTTTGTGGGGGCGGGGCCCTTCATTTACGGCCAGACCACCGACCCCCTGATCGGCCGTTACGGGGCCGAGTACCTGTCCATCTGCACGGTGTTCAGCCTGGGCTGCTGCTTGCAGTGCATGATGGAAAAGGTGCTGGTGGCCGCGGGCCACAGCACCTACGCCATGGTGACCCAGCTGGTGGGCGCCTTGACCAACATCATCCTGGACCCGGTGTTCATCTTCGGGCTGTTCGGCGCCCCCCGCATGGAGGCCGCCGGCGCCGCCGTGGCCACGGTGGCCGGGCAGTTCGTGGGCGCGGGCACCGCGCTGGTGCTGCACTTTTTGTTCAACAAGGACGTGCACATCTCCCTGCGGGGGTTCCGTCCTTCGGGGCGCACGGTGGGGCGCATCTACCAGGTGGGCATCCCCTCCATCGCCATGAGCGCCATCGGCAGCGTCATGACCTTCGGCATGAACGCCATCCTGACCGGCTTTTCCAGCACGGCGGTGGCGGTGTTCGGCGTCTACTTCAAGTTGCAGAGCTTTGTGTTCATGCCGGTGTTCGGGCTCAACAACGGCATGGTGCCCATCGTCAGCTACAACTACGGCGCGCGCAAGCCCGACCGCATCGTGGGCACCATGCGCCTGGCCGCCATCTACGCCGTGGGCATCATGGTCCTGGGCTTCCTGGCCGGGCAGTTTTTGCCCGGGGTGATGCTGGGCATCTTCAATGCCAGCGCCGACATGCTCAGCCTGGGCGTCGTGGCGCTGCGCATCATCTCGGTGTCCTTCCTGCTGGCGGGCTTCAGCGTCATTTCCTCGGCCTATTTCCAGGCTTTGGGCCACGGCGTGCTGGCTCTGTGGGTGTCGGTCATCCGCCAGCTGGTGGTGCTTTTGCCCACCGCCTGGCTGCTGAGCCTGACCGGCCGGGTGGAAATGATCTGGTGGGCCTTCCCCATCGCCGAGGTGGTGGCCTTGATTTTGTGCATCGTTTTCCAGCGGGTGTGCTACAAAAAGATCATCCGCCCCATGCGCCAGGCCGTGGCGGCCTGAATTTTACCGGGAGGTGCCTGCCATGCTTCGCAACCTGCGTGCCGGCATGATCGTTCTCAGCGTTTTGTATTTTGTGCTGGGCCTGGCCCTGCTGGCGGCCCCCGCCGCCAGCCTGCCCTGGATCTGCGCGGCGTTCGGCGCGCTGATCGCCCTGACCGGCGCGCGCAGCCTGTGGCGCTATACCCGCGACAAAGAGCGGGGCCTGGCGGCGGTGTTCACGCTGGCGGGGGGCGTGGTCACCCTGGCCCTGGGCCTGTTTGCCCTGCTGCGCCCCGAAATGGTGGAGTGGGTGCTGCCCGTGGTGTTCGGCGCGTTTTTGCTGGTGGACGGCAGCGTGCGGGAACAAAGCGCCTGGCAGCTGGTGCGCCGCAAGGGCCAGCGCTGGTGGGTGCTGATGCTGCTGGGGTTCGTGACCTTCATCGCCGGCGTCTGGCTGATCCTGCAGCCCTTTGCCGGGTGGGACGTAGACCCGGTGTGGCTGTCCGGCCTGCTGCTGGTGGTGGAAGGCGCGCTCAACGCCGGGTGCACCGTATACACGGCCGCCGCCCTGCACAAGCTGGAACAGGCCGAAGACGCTGCCGACAAAGCCCAACCCCCCAAGGATTGACCCCCTGCCGCGGTCTGGCCGCGAACTGATACACAAAAAGGAGACCCCTTGACCATGACTTACGAGTACGACCTGATCATTGTCGGCGCCGGCCCGGCCGGTATCTTCACCGCGCTGGAGCTGCTGCGCAAAAGCCGGCAGGCCGCCGGACTCAAGATCCTGCTGATCGAAAAAGGCAAGCCGGTGGAGCGCCGCCATTGCCCCAAGGCCGAGATCGGCCACTGCGTCAACTGCAAGCCCACCTGCGCCATCACCACGGGCTTTTCGGGCGCGGGGGCGTTTTCGGACGGCAAGCTGTCCCTCTCCCGCGAAGTGGGCGGCGAACTGCCCGAGCTCATCGGCGAGGATTTCGCCCAGGAGCTCATCGACTACACCGACAAGATCTACCTGGAATTCGGCGCGGACCCCCATGTGGAGGGCGTGTACGAAGGCCCCGACATCAAGGAGATCCGCAAGCGTACGATCCAGGCCGGCTTGCAGCTGGTGGACTGCCCGATCCGCCACCTGGGCACCGAGAAGGCCCAGCAGCTGTACCTGAACATCCAGAACCACCTGGCCGCCAAGGGCGTGGAGATGTGGTTCGAGACCGAGTGCGACAACATCCTGCTGGACGGCAGCGTGTGCCGCGGCGTGGTGGCTCGCCGCACCGGCAAGCCGGATGCCGAAGCCAAAGAGGTCACGGCCCGCCAGGTGGTCATCGCCACCGGCCGCCGCGGCGCCGAATGGCTGGAGAAGATCTGCGCCCAGCACCACATCGCCCACCGCCCGGGCACCGTGGATATCGGCGTGCGGGTGGAGTGCCGCAACGAGATCATGGAGACCATCAACAAGGTGCTCTATGAAGGCAAGCTCATCGGCTACCCCAACCCCTGGAAGAACAAGGTGCGCACCTTCTGCCAGAACCCCGGCGGCTTTGTGGCCCAGGAAAACTACGACAACGATCTGGCCGTGGTCAACGGCCACAGCTTCAAGGACCTCAAGTCCCCCAACACCAACCTGGCCATCCTGGTCAGCCACAACTTTACCGAGCCCTTCAACCAGCCCATCGCCTATGCCCAGAAGGTGGGCGAGCTGACCAACATGCTGGGCGCGGGGCACATCCTTGTGCAGCGCTACGGCGACATCCTCAACGGCAAGCGCACCTGGCCCCAGGAACTGGCCCGGGCCAACGTGCGGCCCACCCTCAAGGACGCCGTGGCCGGCGATATCACCTCGGCCATGCCCTACCGCGCCATGGTCAACATCATCGAGTTCATCAAGATGGTGGACCACGTGGTGCCCGGCTTTGCCGCGCCCGAAACGCTGCTCTATTCCCCCGAGCTCAAGTTCTACTCCAACAAGGTGCGCATGGACGAAAACCTGGAGACCAACGTGGCCAACCTGCACTGCCTGGGCGATTCCTCCGGCTGGACCCGCGGGCTCATGATGGCCTCGGTCATGGGCGTGCTCATGGGCCGCAAGCTCATCGAAAACCACGACTTCTGATCCTTTGCCCCAACGCCCCCGCGCCTGCCGGCGCGGGGGCGTTTTGCTGCGCCATGCTTGCGGGGGCGGGGGGCTTGGGGTATAATGGGGCAAAAGGAAACCAGCCGCCCCGAAGCGGCGATACAGAAAGGGGAATATCCCATGGCGCTGAAATTGGCGGTACTGTCCACCAGCCGCATCGTGGTGGAATTCATGCAGCATTGCGGCGAAATGCCCGAGATCCAGGTCACGGCCCTGTGCTGCCGCCCCCAAAGCCGGCCCAGGGCCGAGGAACTGGCCCGGGCGGCGGGGGTGGAGCGCATCTACACCGACGAGGACGAATGCTACGCCGCCGGCGGCTTTGACGCCGTGTACATCGGCACGGCCAACCACCTGCACTATGCGGCGGCCAAAAAGGCGCTGGAAGCCGGGTACCATGTGATCCTGGAAAAGCCCTTTACCCCCACCGCCGCCGAGGCACGGGCCCTGTTCGACCTGGCCGACCGAAAGGGCCGGGTGCTGTTTGAGGCCATCACCACCCACTACCTGCCCGGCTACGCCTTTTTGCGCGGCATGCTGCCGGCCATCGGGCCCGTGCGGGGGGCCATGGCCAGCTTCTGCGCCCGCAGCGCCCGGTACGACGACTTTTTGAACGGGGTGTGGAACACCACCTTTGACCCGGCCTGCAACGGCGGCGCGCTGTACGACATGAACGTGTACAACCTGCACTTTTTCTACGGCCTGCTGGGCAAGCCCGACGCCTGCGAATACCGCCCCAGCCTGGCCGAAAACGGGGTGGACACCGCCGGGCTGGCCGTGCTGCACTACGGCGATGTGTCGGCCGCGGCGCTGGCCGCCAAGGACAGCGAGGGCGAAAAGTTTGCCTGCCTCCAGGGGCCCGGGGGCAGCCTGCACCTGCACGGCGGCACCAACAGCCTGGACCAGGTATACGCCCTGCTGGGCGGGGTGCGGGGCGGGGGTCAGCGCACCGACGGGCCCGTGTCCCAACGCCACCGCATGGCCTATGAGTTCGCCGAGTTCGCCCGCATCGTCCAGCAAGGGGACGCCGCCGCCGAGGCCGAGGCCCGCCGCCGCACGCTGGACGTGATGGACATGATCGACGCGCTGCGGGCTACGGCGCCCCGCATGGCGTGAACCCGCCGCACAACAAAGAAAAAAGGGGACCTGCATCCGCCCGGATGCGGGTCCTCCTTTTGCGTGGGGCTAAAGCATGCCCTTCCACTTGAAAAACAGCAGCCCGCCCAGGGCCAGCAGTACGCAGGCCCCGGCCACCGCCGGGTAGCCCCAGGGCACGCTGGGGGCCAGCATGCCGTCGAAGTTCATGCCGTACCACCCGGTCACCAGGCTCAGGGGCACAAACAGGGTGGTGACCACGGTCAGCAGGGTGACCACCCGGTTCTGCTGCAATTCGATGCGGGACTGGTACACCTGCCACAGCTGCAAAATGTATTCCCGCAAAGTCTCGGCCTCGTCCCGCAGGCGGGCTGCCCGGGCCGCGCAGCGCTGCCAGGCTCCCCGCTCGCCGCCGGCGGGGGGCATTACCGGGTCGGCCAGGCGTTCCTCGGCCAGGGTGGCCAGCTGGGCGTAGGCCCGGCGCAAGGCCGCCAGCCGGCGGCGCACGTCCATGGCCGCCCGGGAAAACCCCGCCACCTGCCCGGCGTCCAGCGTCTGTTCCAGCCGGTCCAGGCGGCGTTCCAGCGTTTGCAGCACCCGGGCGTCGGCGGCCGTGCGCTGTTCCAGCAGGGCCAGCAGCACCCCGGCCGGGGTGGCGGGCACGGCGGCGGGCAAAGCGTGCAGGGGCAGGTCCCGGGCGTTGGGGGGCAGGGCCACAAACAGCCCCCGGCCGCACAGCACAAAGGCAAAGGCCAGCGCGTCCGAGCCGTCGGTGTGCCCGGGCAGGCGCACGGTGCCCCGCACCAGCCCCGGCCGGGAGGCCGCGCGGCAGAATCGGATGGACGACACCGACGCCGCCAATGCCCGACGGCCAGGCAGCGCGGCGCAGCGGGGCACTTCGGCGGCGCGCAGCACGCACACGCTCCACCCGCCCCGCCCGGGGCCGGCGGCGCGCAGCCGCCCGCCGGCCGTGACGCGGTACAGGCGCATGACAAAACCCCCTTCCACACCCGTTTTTGAAAAGTATGGGGTGGAAGGGGGCGGTTTTATTCGGAGCCGGCTTTGGCGGGGACGCCGAACAGCCGGGCGCACAGCAGGGCATAGCGGCGAACCGGATGATCTTGTTTCATACAAACTACCTCCTGTAAACAAGACGCGCGCAAAACGCCAAAAACGCCCGCCGGGGGACCCTTTCAGGTCCCCCGGCGAGCGAGCTTGACATGTTGCGTACGGATGTATAAAGAAATACCCCGGCCATGGGCCGGGCAAGTTCGTTGCTTTTATTGTAGCCCCATATGCCGGCGATCCTCAAGGCAGGGGGCGCGCATATTCGGTCCCCGGGCGCATATACTGGCAGCGGGTGATGCCGTTATGACAAAACAAGAGTGGAAAAACACGGCCCTGTGGGTGCTGATGGCCGAAGCCGTGGGGGCCTTTTCCGGCTGGCTGAGCCGGAAGGGCATGGCCCTGTACGCCGCGCAGATCGAAAAACCGCCCCTGTCGCCGCCGGGGGTGGTGTTCCCGGTGGTGTGGGCGGTGCTGTACGCGCTGATGGGGTTCGGCGCGTCGGTCATCGACCGCGCCCCCGCCGGCGAGGCCAGGGACCGGGCGCTGCGGATATACCGGGTGCAGCTGGGGGTCAACTTTTTCTGGAGTTTGATCTTTTTCAACCTGCAATGGTACGGGTTCGCCTTTTTGTGGCTGGCGCTGCTGTGGGCGCTGGTCTTTGGGATGATCCGCCGGTTCGGGCAGGCCAGCCTGGGGGCTGCGCGGCTGCAATGGCCCTACCTGGTCTGGCTGACCTTTGCGGCCTACTTGAACCTGGGCGTGTGGGTGCTGAACTGAACGGGGAGCCGGGGCGGCGGACGCAAAGTCCGCCGCCCCGGCTCTCTTTATGCGTTCTGCGGGCCGGCGGGCAGGGGGCGCTCCATTTTTCGCTCCAGCAAAGGCCCGTCGCCCTGGGTGACGCCGGTGTCCCCAAAGCCTCGGGCACGGCATCCGAGGCCGCCGCGGGGCGGATGAAAACGTGGGAAGCGCACATGGCAAAAACTCCTTTCTGTGGCAAAAGGGGCGGCTGGCGGCGGGTCAGAAAATTCAGACGGCGCCGCGCCCCAGCGCGGTCAACACGCGGACGACCCGGTGGGTGCTGTCGGCGAGCCTGGCGGCTTTGTCCCAACGGTCGGACAGCGGAAAATAGACGCCGTCCTTTGCCTTTTCGCCAAAATCCCACTGGCCGTTTTCATCCCGGTTGGCGCAGAGCCAGTCGGCGACAAAAGCCAGCTTGCCCTTGGCGCGGTCGTACCGGCTCAACACCTCGATGGCCGCCAGGTAGCGGCTGGCCGCCCGGGAGGCGAATTCCCGCGGCGGACGGTCCAGAGGCCCGTCGTAGATGTAAAACATACCGCCGGGCCGGGACAGACAGTAGTCCAAAAAGAGATCTTCCGTCGGGGGCGGCAGAATGCCCGCCAGCAAAGCGGCGTGATAAAACATGCCGAACCCGGTCTCGAATTCGCTTTTGGGTTTGCGGCCCTTCCACTGCAGGAAGGCCGCCGCGTCATCCTCCCGGCTGTAACGGCCGCCGGCAAAGGCCTGTTCCAAAAGGCCTGCCCACTGGCGGGCCACGGTCAATCCGGCCTCGTTTTGCGGGTCCAGGATGCGCAGCCAGGCCCCCAGCATCAGCTGTTCAAAAAGGGGCCAGTCGTGTTTCTTTTCGCAATAATCGTCGATGGGCCGTTCGCCCCGGATGCACTGCTCCATGCGCCTCACAACGGTCCCGAGGACTTCGTCCTGCACCGTGTATCCGAGAAATAACAGACGCCGGATCGCCTGTTCCGTCGTACAGCTCCGGCCCGGAACGGGCTGGCTCAGGGTGTGGAAGGTCCCCCAGAGCCCGTCGTCCCGGCGCTGGGCCAGGATCTGCTGGGCCCATTTGCCTTCTTTGTAGGTCTGCATACAGCCTCCTTCTTTTTCAAGTGGCGGGGGAACCGCCGTGCGGCGGGTCAGGGTTCTTCCAGCCTGGCGCAGCGGATCAAGTCCTTGAGGGCCGGCTTGCCCTGCAAGGACCGATAGTAAACGCCGAAGGGCGCCGGGGGCGCGTCTTGTACCGGGATCTTGCAAAGGCAGGGCGTATCGGGGATCAGGCAGTCGGGCAGCACCGAGATGCCGTATCCTGCCCGGACCAGCACCGTGATGGCCTCCACCGATTCGCAGAAATAGAACTCCGACGGCGGGCGGTGCCCCATCAGCTGCTCTTGCAGGCGGGCGACGGACAGCATCCCCTTGGTGGGCAGAAAGAGGACGAGCTTTTCCTCTTTCAGGTCCTCCAGACACACCTGCGGCCTGCCGGCCAGCGGATGGTCCCGGGTGCACACGAACATCACGGGGACCTTGGCAAATTCCCGGAACTGGGCGTCGACCTTGGCGCCGGCATCTTCCCGAAAGTCCACCACGGCGTCCAGGTCCCCCCGCTCCAGCAGCTGGTAGATGTGCAGAAAGGGGATCGTCTGCAAGCGCGGGTGCAGGTCCGGGAGCGCGGCGCGCAGCCGCTGCAGGGTGCCGGCAAGAAGGATCATGCAGGCAAAACTGTAACAGCCCACGGCCAGCGTTTCGATGGGCTTGTCCGGGCCGCCGGCGAACCGGTTGGCCGCCCGCTGCGACAGTTCTACGATCTGCCTGGCGTCGGGCAAAAAGGCCATGCCCTCCTCGGTCAGGCGCACCGAGCGGGTCGTGCGCTCAAACAGGCGGGTGTTCAGTTCTTTTTCCAGGGATTTGATCTGCTGGCTCACCGCCGGGTGGGTCACATGCAGGGCCTGGGCCGCCTGGGCAAAGTTCAGGTATTCGGCCACGGCCAGAAAGCAGGAAAGCTGAAAGGTGTTCACGCCGACGCCTCCTTGATTGGTAAGGTTTGCTTTCTAATAGTAACACATTCTGAATTCACTTTCAACAAAATATCGGTATAATTGATACCTGTACGGATGGTCTTTGACTGAACCATCCGCCGCGGAAAAAGCAGAAGGGAGGGGCAGCGTTGTCCCAAAATATGTTGTGGACGCTCAAACAGCTTCACCTTGCCATGGAACAATACGGCAAGATCCATATGCGCCGGGCGGACCTGACGACCACCCAGGCGGCGGTGCTGCATGACCTGCTTGCCTACCGGGAGCGGGAAAATTACGGCGTCGATCTCCACACCAGGCTGGGTATCTCCAAATCCTGCGTGTCCTGCGCGCTCAAGGCGCTCAAACAAAAAGGCTACCTGTGCCTGAAAGAGAACCCGACGGATGACAGAAAAAAGCGCATCATCCTGACCCCGAAGGCCTACGACGCCGAACAGGAGCTTCGCGCCGGGATGGCGGCGCAGCAGGCTTTGATGTGTCGCCACATCCCCCGGCAGCGGCAGGAGAGCCTGGCGCGGGACCTGCAGCAGATGCTGCGCAACTTACAAACCGAAATGGAACGGGAGGCAAAACTATGATCAAGACCCTGTTGGCGCAGGTCAGGCAGTACCGGGCTGCTTCGATCCTGGCGCCGGTGTTTACGGCGGGCGAGGTGCTCATGGAGGTGCTGATCCCCTTTGTCACCGCCTCGATCATCGACAAGGGCATCGAGGCGGGCGACATCGGCCAGGTGTATCGGTACGGCGGCATCATGCTGGCCATGGCTTTTCTGAGCCTGGCCTTCGGCGTGCTGGCGGGGCGGTACGCGGCCAAGGCGTCGTCGGGCTTTGCCTGCAATCTGCGGGACGGCATCTATGAAAAGGTGCGGTCCTTCGCCTTTTCCAACATCGACAAGTACAGCACCGCCGGCCTGGTGACCCGCATGACCACCGACGTGACCAACATCCAGAACGCCTACCAGATGATCCTGCGCATTGCGGCGCGGGCGCCGTTGATGCTGGTTTGCAGCATGTTCATGTGCTTTTTTATCAGCGTGAAGCTGAGCACGATCTTCCTTGTGGCCATCGTGGTGCTGGCCTGCGCGCTGATCCTGATCATGGTGCGCACGATCCCCGTATTCAACCAAGTATTCCGCAAATACGACGACCTGAACGCCAGCGTGCAGGAAAACGTGTCCGCCATCCGGGTGGTGAAGGCCTTTGTGCGGGAGGACCACGAAGACGAGAAGTTCCGCACGGCGGCCCAGAACCTGTACCGCCTGTTCGTCAAGGCCGAAAGCGTTCTGGCGCTGAACAACCCCGTGATGATGACGGTGGTCTACGGGTGCATTCTGGCCATTTCCTGGTTCGGCGCCCACTTCATCGTGGCAGGCGACCTTTCCACCGGCAACCTGACCAGTCTGTTCAGCTATGTGATGAGCGTGCTCATGTCGCTGATGATGCTGTCCATGATCTTTGTGATGATCACCATGAGCGCCGCCAGCGGCCGCCGCATCGCCGAAGTGCTCAACGAAGTGCCCGACATGTTCGACCCCGACCGGCCCGAGACCACCGTGGCCGACGGCAGCATCGACTTTGACCACGTGGACTTTTCCTACAAGCACGGCAGCGGCGAAAAGACGCTGCGGGACATCGACCTGCACATCCGCTCGGGCGAGACCATCGGCATCGTGGGCGGCACGGGCTGCGGCAAGTCCAGCCTGGTCAGCCTTATCAGCCGTCTGTACGACGTGGACGAGGGCAGCGTGCGCGTGGGCGGCAAGGATGTGCGCGCCTACGACATCCAGGCGCTGCGGGACCAGGTGGCCGTGGTGCTGCAAAAGAACGTACTGTTCTCGGGCACGATCCTGGACAACCTGCGCTGGGGCAAGCAGGACGCCACCGAGGCCGAGTGTGCCGAGGCCTGCCGCCAGGCCTGCGCCGACGAGTTCATCGCCCGCTTCCCCGACGGGTACGACACCTGGATCGAGCAGGGGGGGGCAGCAATGTTTCGGGCGGGCAGAAGCAGCGCCTGTGCATCGCCAGGGCGCTGCTGAAGCGCCCCAAGGTGCTGATTTTGGACGATTCCACCAGCGCCGTGGACACAGCCACCGACGCCAGGATCCGCCAGGCCTTTGCCCAGAAGATCCCCGGCACCACCAAGCTGATCGTGGCGCAGCGCATCTCCAGCGTGCAGGACGCCGACCGCATCCTGGTTTTGGACGGCGGACGGGTCAGCGGGTTTGACACCCACGACAATCTGCTGAAAACCAACCGCATCTACCGCGAAATGTACGAAGCGCAGACCCGGGGCGGCGGCGACTTTGATCAGCCCGCCCCGCAAGGAAAGGACGGTGTTCAGGCGTGACACAAAACAACAACGGAAAAATGAGCGCGCGCCAGCAGCTTCACGCCATGAGGCGGGTGCTGGGGTATATGCTCAGGGAATACAAGCTCCCTTTCTTCATCGTGGTGGCGTGCATTCTTGGCTCGGCGCTGGCTACCCTTCGCGGGACCCTGTTCATGCAGAGCCTGATCGACGATTACATCGTTCCCCTGACGAAGGCGCAGACCCCCGACTACGCTGCCCTGGCGGCGGCCCTGTTCTCGGTGGCGATCACCTATGTCATCGGCATTTTGTGCGCTTATGCCTACAACCGCATCATGGTCAACGTCAGCCAGGGGACCATGCGCAACCTGCGCACCGAGCTGTTCCACCGCATGGAGTCGCTGCCCATCCGCTATTTTGACACCCACGCCCACGGCGACATCATGTCTGTATACACCAACGACGTGGACACCCTGCGCCAGCTCATGAGCCAGAGCATCCCCCAGCTCATCAACTCCGGCGTGACCATCGTCACCTCCTTTGTCAGCATGCTGATCCTGGACGTGCCGCTGACCCTGATCACCCTGGCCGTCATCGGCGTCATGGTCTTTGCTACCTCCAGGATCGCGGCCAGATCCTCGTACTATTTTGCCCGCCAGCAAAAGGACCTGGGCGTCGTCAACGGCTACATTGAGGAGATGATGGACGGCCAGAAGGTGGTCAAGGTGTTCTGCCACGAAGCGAAAAGCCTGGAACGCTTCCGCGAGCTCAACGAGCAGCTGCGGCAAAGCGCCGACAAGGCCAACACCTTCTCCAACATCAGCATGCCCGTCAACGTGAACCTGGGCAACATCAGCTACGTGCTGTGCGCCATGGTGGGGGCCGTCTTTGCCCTCAACGGATACTGGGGCCTGACGCTGGGCACGCTGGTCTCCTTCCTGACGCTGAACAAGAACTCCACCCAGCCGGTCAGTCAGATCAGCCAGCAGCTCAACAGCATCGTCATGGTCATGGCCGGCGCCCAGCGGATCTTTGACCTGATGGACGAGACCCCCGAGACCGACGAGGGCTACGTGACGCTGGTCAACGTGAAGGAAAACGCCGACGGTACCCTGACCGAGACCGCCGAGCGCACCAACGTCTGGGCCTGGAAGCACCCCCACAAGGCCGACGGCACCGTGACCTACACCAGGCTGCAAGGGGACATCACCTTCGACGATGTGGACTTCGGCTACGAGGAAGGCAAGATCGTTTTGCACAACATCAAGATGTACGCCACCCCCGGGCAGAAGATCGCCTTTGTGGGCTCCACGGGCGCGGGCAAGACCACGATCACCAACCTGATCAATCGGTTTTACGACATCGCCGACGGCAAGATCCGCTATGACGGCATCAACATCAACAAGATCAAAAAGGGGGATCTGCGGCGCAGCCTGGGCATGGTGTTGCAGGACACCCACCTGTTCACCGGCACGGTCATGGACAACATCCGCTACGGACGCCTGGACGCCACCGACGAGGAGTGCATCGCCGCGGCCAGGCTGGCCAACGCCGACGGCTTCATCCGCCGCCTGCCGGACGGCTACCAGACCGTGCTGACAGGGGACGGGGCGAACCTGTCCCAGGGGCAGCGGCAGCTGCTGGCCATCGCCCGGGCCGCCGTGGCCGACCCGCCCGTGCTGATCTTGGACGAGGCCACCTCCTCCATCGACACCCGCACCGAGACGCTGGTGCAGCAGGGCATGGACGGGCTGATGTACGGGCGCACCACCTTTGTCATTGCCCACCGGCTGTCCACGGTCAAAAACTCCGACTGCATCATGGTGCTGGAACAGGGCCGCATCATCGAGCGGGGCACCCACGACCAGCTCATCGCCCAGAAGGGGCGGTACTACCAGCTGTATACGGGCAACGCCATCGGGGCGTAAGGGACAAAAACACCGGGAGGCCGGGCGCGTGCGCCCGGCCTCCCGGTCTGTCTTTATCGTGATGCGGCGTCGCCGCGGGTCAGAAGGACGGCCATTTCCAAATGCTCGGTGTGGGGGAACAGGTCCACGGGGCGCAGGCGCCGGGCCTGCCAGCCCCGGCGGCGCAAAAGGCCCAGGTCCCGGGCCAGGGTGTCGGGGCCGCAGCTCACATACACCAGGCGGCGGGGGCCCATGGCCGTGACCGCGTCGATAAACTCCGGCGTGGTGCCCGCCCGGGGCGGGTCCAGAAAGACCACGTCGGGGCGAAAACCCTCTTTGGCGGCCTGCACGATCCATTCGGTGGCGTCGGCGCAGAAGAAGCGGGCGTTCTTGATGCCGTTGCGGGCGGCGTTGGCGGCGGCGTCCCGCACGGCCGAGGGGGTCAATTCCACCCCGATGACCTGGCGCGCCCCGGCCGCCGCCGCGCACAGCCCGATGGTGCCGGTGCCGCAGTAGGCGTCCAGAACGGTCTCGCGCCCGGTCAGGCCCGCAAAGTCCAGCGCCGTGCGGTAGAGCGCCTCCGTCTGGGCGGGGTTGACCTGGTAAAAGCTCGTGGAGGAAAGGGAGAACCGCAGCCCGCACAGTGTGTCGGTGATGTGCCCGGGGCCGTACAGTACCCGCACGTCCCGGCCCAGCACGGCGCTGGTGCGGCGGGGGTTGCAGTTGTGCACCACCGTGGTCACCCAGGGGGCGGCCTTGCGCAGGGCCGTTACAAAGTTGCGGCTGCCGGGCAGGCGGTCGGCGGCGGTGACGAGCACCGCCATCACCTGGCCGGTGTGCACGGCCCGGCGCACCAGCACATGGCGCAAAAGACCGGCGCCCCGGTCCTCGTCAAAAGCGGGCCAGCGGCAGGCGCGGGCGGCCTCCAGCACGGCGGTTAGCGTGCGGTTGAGCACCTGGTCCTGCAACAGGCAGCCGGCCTCGGGCAGGGGCAGCACCCGGTGGGTGCCCGCCGCGTAGGTGCCGCACACAAGACCCCCCGGCCCCGGCGCAAAGGTGGCGATGGCCTTGTTGCGGTAATACAGGGGCTCCGCCTGGCCCAGGATGGGCTCCACGGGGCCGAAGGCGGCAAACAGTTCTTCGGCCCGGCGCTGTTTTTGGGCCAGCTGGTCGGGGTAGGGGGTGCCCAGCAGCGGGCAGCCGCCGCACCGGCGGGCTTGCAGGGGGCAGGAAAGGGCGGACCGGGTCATGGCGATGCTCCTTTTGCGGATACTTGCCGCGTATGATATACTGGAAACAGGACAGGCAAGACCCTGCCCAAGCGAAACGGAGGGAATTGTTTATGGAGGTATTGCTCATCAACGGCAGCCCGCACGCCCACGGCTGCACCGACGCGGCGCTGCGCCAGGTGGCGAAGGCGCTGAACGAGGACGGCATCGGGACCACGATCTTCCACATCGGGGCCGCCCCGGTGGGAGGCTGCGTGGGCTGCGGCGGCTGCGCCCAGGCCGGGCACTGCGTGTTCGGCGGCCCGGTGGCCGACGTGGTGCCCCTGGCCGAAAAGGCCGACGGCTTTGTGTTCGGCGCGCCGGTGCATTACGCCACCGCGGCGGCGGGCATGCTGGGCTTTTTGCACCGGCTGGCGTACAGCGCCGGGCGCACGCTGCGCCACAAGCCCGCGGCCGTGGTGACCAGCGCCCGCCGGGCCGGCACCACCACCGCCCTGGAAGCGCTGGAAAAGGTGCCCCAGTTTTACGAGATGCCCCTCATCAGCTCCACCTACTGGCCCATGGTCCACGGCAGCAACGCCGACCAGGCCGCCCTGGACGCCGAGGGCATGCAGATCATGCGCAACCTGGGCCACAACATGGCCTGGATGCTCAAGTGCATCGAGGCCGGGCGCGCGGCGGGCCTCGAGGCCCCCACGGCCGAAAACGCCCTGCGCACCAACTTCATCCGCTGAATGCTGCACGCAAGGCCGGGGAAACTCCCCGGCCTTGCGCTGCTTTTGTCAGGAATCGTCGTCCTGCGCCAGCAGGGCGGCGGCGCTCTCGGGCGTCTGCCCCGTGGGGAACACCCGGCCCAGCAGTTCCAGAATGGGCGTTTCGTCCCCGGAATGGGTCATGGCCGACACATACACGGTCAGGCCCGCGTCATAGTCGATCTGGGCAAACACGGCCTGGTAGCTGCCGCAGTCATACCGCACGGCCCGGGTGGCGGCGTCGGGCACGTCCACGGTCAGCTCATATTCCACGGTGGCGGTCTCGGCCTTCAGCTCCTCGCCGCTCTGGGCCAGGAAATCGGTGTAGCTGTCGGTGACTTGCAGCAGCACCACCGTATAGTTGAAGCTCGTGCCCGTCATCAGGCTGACGGTGTCGGCCTGGGGCTCGGTGGGGGTCTCCCACACGCTGGCGTCATAGACCACCGACACGCCGTTGGACCCGTCGTACTGCGTATAGCTGGCCTGCTGGCGGCGGGCTGCGTCGCCGCCGTACAGGTAATACAAAAGATCGTCCGCGCCGCACCCGCCCAGGCACAAAGCCAGCAGGGCGGCCAGGGCCAGGGCCGTCAGACGGTGTTTCATGGTGGAAAACTCCTTTCAAAAAAAGCGGGTCACAGCGGCAGGCCCAGGGCCGAGGCCAGCAGGAAACCGACCTGGGCCGCCGCCGCGCCGAAGGCCAGCCCGGCGGCCACGTCGCTGATGTAGTGCACGCAGCACAGCACCCGGGTCAGGGCGATGAGCAGGGCCAACAGGGCCAGCACCCCCGCCAGCGGGGGGCTGACGTACCAGGCGGCCACCGCGATGCCCGCCGCCGAAAAGCAGTGCCGGCTGGGGAAGCTCTGCCCCTGGGTGTCCTTGGGGAACAGGGGGGCAAAATCCAACGCCTCGTAGGGGCGGGGACGGTCGATGAGCCGGCGCAGGGCCGTGCCCAGCACGAACACCCCGGCGGGCACCCCGGCCGCGGCGGGCAGCAGGGCCGGCCGCGTGAGCGCCGTGTACCCCAGCAAGCCGGCGTACAGCAGGTAGACGGCCGCCACGGCCCCCACCGACAAGGCGCGCAGGGCGGCTTTGGCGGCGGGGCGGGCGCCGAACCAGGCGAGCAGGGCGCGGTAGCGGCGGGCGTTCATGGCGGGACCTCCTTTGGCGGGCTGCGCCCCGGCGGGGCGCTGTTACCCAACAGGATACCATCCCGCGCCCGGCTTGTCAAACGCGGGGCGGGCGGGTATAATAAAACGGTATATCTGAAAGAAAAGGGGGCGGGGCGATGTTCGCATTTGCCAACGCATTGCTGCTGGCGCTGTTCGCGGCGGCCGTATGGGACGCAGCGGCTGCCTTCGGGTCCGCCGCGCCGGGGCGGGGCCGCGCGGCGCGGGCCTTTATGGCCCTGTGGCGGCAGGAGCACTGGCTGTTCGGGGCCTGGGGCGCAGGTTGGCGGCAAAAGGCCGGGGCTGTGTGCTTTGCCGCCGGCCTTGCCTGCTACGAGGTCAGCGTGGCCTTCTGCAACAGCATGGCCCGGGACGCCTGGCCCTGGGTGCAGGGGGTTCTTTCGCCGGCGCTGGACTGGGCGGCCTTTGCGTGTTTCGGCTTCAAGATCCTGCTGGGCACGCGCTACAACTGGCGCAGCCTGGGCCTGGCCGGGGCGCTGTATTTCATTGCCCGGTGGGTCTACTTCAACTGCCACAACATCTGGTGGATCGGCCTGGTGGTGGCCGTGATGGCCGCCAAGGACCTGGACCTGACCCGGGGGTTGTACGCCTACCTGATCGCCGGACTGGCGGCGGTGGCGGCGGTGGTCGCCCTGAACTGGTTCGGCCTGCTGCCCCCCGCGCCGGGGCTGGCCGCCGAGCGTAACGTGGATGAGATCCGGGGCACCTACGGCTACGGACACCCCAACACCTTCGGCGGGCTGGTGTTCGGCCTGGCGCTGGCATACGCCATGCTGCGGGCCAAAAAGCCGCGCTGGATCGACGCGGGCGTCGTGGCCGCCGCGGGGGTGCTTTTGTACGTGGGGCCGGCGTCCCGCACGGCGGCGCTGTGCTGTCTGGCGCTGGCCGTGCTGCTGGCCTGGTGCCGGGTGCGGCGGGGCAAGACCCTGCCGGCCCTGGCCGCGCCTTTGTGCGCGGCGGCGGTGCCGGCGCTGGCGGCCGTGAGCTTCCTTTTGCCCTTGCCGCTGGTCAAAAACGGGCCCTGGTGGTCGGATTTCGGCCCCGAATGGATGGCGCGCCTGGACGATGTGCTCACGGGGCGGCTGTCTTTGGTGTGGATCGCCTACCGCGTGCTGGACGTGAAGATCGCCGGGCAGGTGCTGCCCGACTGGCCCGCCCTGGACAACAGCTTTGTGTTCAGCCTGTACCAGTTCGGCCCCGTGGTGGCCGTGGCGCTGGCCGTGCTGTGCGCGGCGGCGCTGTGGGGCTGGGCCGGGCGGGGCGCGCGGGTGACCGTGTGCTGCCTGCTGGTCATGCTGCTCTACGCCTATATGGAGTGCCAGAGCTTCCATCTGACCACCAACCCGGCGGCGCTGCTGCTGGCCGGGGCCCTGTTCGCCCTGCCCGCAGAGAGGTGGGGACGGGCGGACCCCCAATGACGCAAAATTGACGCAAAAATGACCGGCGGCCCCGCCAAAGCGGGGCCGCCGCAGCTTGTAGAAAAACCTGCTGTTCCCATCAAGCCATAGCGGTTTTTTTGTTTGGAAACGAAAGCGGAGACGGAAAAAGTATCAAAACAGC
>DBRU01000070.1:8978-9470 GCA_002306375.1 Faecalibacterium sp. UBA1360 | reverse complement strand
CCACAACAAGAAGGAGGATTTTTAACGATGGCAAACAACGAAAAATATACCATACTCTACGGCAGACTGAGCCAAGAAGATGACCGGGAGGGTGAGAGCAACAGCATCCAAAATCAGCGATTGATTCTCACCAGGTACGCAGAAGAAAAGGGCTTCGAGAACATTCGTTTTTTGTTCGATGACGGTTTCAGCGGAACAAACTTCAACCGTCCTTCGTGGAATGAGATCATGGAGCTGATTGAAAGCGGACAGGTGGAAACCTTGATTGTCAAGGATATGAGCCGACTCGGCAGGGATTATCTGCAAACAGGCTTTCTCATGGAGCATACCTTCCCCAACCACAATGTCCGGTTCATTGCCATCAATGATGCGGTGGACACGCTCTACGGCGATAACGACTTTGCTCCGTTCCGAAACTTATTTAACGATTTTTATGCAAAAGACTGCAGCAAAAAAATTCGGTCGGTAAAGAAAGCACAGGCTGAACGCGGG
>DBRU01000070.1:0-8947 GCA_002306375.1 Faecalibacterium sp. UBA1360 | reverse complement strand
GAAGCCGCCGAAGTGGTCAAGCACATTTTCAAGCTGTGCGCCGAGGGCAGAGGCCCCAAGCAAATCGCAAGGCAGCTCACCGAGGAACAGGTGGTAAATCCAAGCAACTACTATTTTAATCAGACCGGAGTGACTCTGACAAATTTGGATACCACCAGACCCTACCGGTGGAGAGATAACTCCATTGTCAATATCTTAAACGATGAAACCTATCTCGGACACACAGTTAGCATGAAGCATACAACCGCATCTTACAAAAACAAGAAGCAAATTATCCGTCCAGAATCCGAATGGTTAAGGTTTGAAAACACCCATGAGAGCATCATCGATCAAGAAATTTGGGATATCGCCCATGCGGTTCGAGAGCACAAAAAGCGTCCGAGAAAAAACATGGAGAACCCTAACCCTTACTCGGGACTTGTATTCTGCGCCGATTGCGGAAAGCCTTTGGTGCTACACCGTGCCCACACCATGGACGAGAGTAAAAACAATTTCGCCTGCTCCACCTACAAGCAGTATGGCAAGGAATCCTGCTCCGCCCATTACATCCGGGAAAGCCAGCTTGCGGCGGTGATTTTGGATGACCTGAAGCGTGTCACTCACTTTGCAAGGCAGGACGAAGTGCTGTTTGCGGAGTGCATCAACCGCAAAAACACTGCTGATACGAGAAAAGAAATTACCGCGCTGCAAAAAGAGCTGGAGCTTATGCGGAAAAGGGATTTAGAGCTTACCACACTATTTAAAAGACTGTACGAGGATAATGTGCTGGGGCGTATACCGGATGAGCATTACCGAACGCTGTCCAACGAGTATGCCGCAGAACAGAAAGCCTTACGCGAACGCATGCCAAAGGCTGAAGCCAGAATGGAAAAGCTCAAGAACTCCCTTACCAGCGTGGACAGGTTTATTGAAAAAGCAAAGAAATACACCAACCTTACCGAACTGACACCAGAGCTGCTTCGAATGTTCATTGCAAAAGTAGTGGTGGGTGAAAAGGCTAAGAAATACTCCCGAACTGCTCCGCAGGATATTTGGATTCACTACCGTGACATTGGAATGCTGAACGATGTCAAAGAGGAATTTGATATTCCATCCATGGAAGTTTTCTACGGAATGGATGATGAAATGATGTTTGATGATGAGCTGCCAGCCGCAATTTAAGGCATGGCAAAAGGCGGACAGCCGAAACTGTCCGCCTTATACCCCACATTTTTAGTCGGTTCATAAAGTATCCTTATGAACACTCGCATAACGGCCGGGGGTGTTGCTGTATTATGATTTCATCGTCATCGGCGGGCATATGCCGACGAACATCAACCTTTGTTCTTCTTGCTGGCGGCCTTCATGCGCAGGTCGTGGTCCAGAATGCGCTTGCGGATGCGCAGGCTTTCGGGGGTGACTTCCAGCAGTTCGTCGGGGGCCAGGAACTCCAGGCAGGCCTCCAGGCTGAACTTGGACACCGGCACCAGGCGCAGGGCGTCGTCGCTGCCGGAGGCGCGGGTGTTGGTCAGGTGCTTGGTCTTGCACACGTTGACCGTGATGTCCTCGCCCGTGGGGGTGTAGCCCACCACTTCGCCGGCGTAGACCTTCTCGCCGGGGTTGACCAGCAGGGTGCCCCGCTGCTGGGCGTTGAACAGGCCGTAGGTCACGGCGTCGCCGGTCTCAAAGCTGATCAGCGAACCAGAGGACCGGGTGGCGATCTCGCCGCTCCATTCCTCATACCCGTCGAAGATCGTGTTCATGATGCCTTCGCCGTGGGTGTCGGTCAAAAACTGGCTGCGGTAGCCGAACAGGCCGCGGCTGGGCATGCGGAACTCCAGGCGGGAGCGGCTGTTCATCATCTGCATGTTCATCAGAATGGCCTTGCGGGCGCCCAGGGCGGTCATGACCGCGCCCTGGTAGATCTCGGGCACGTCGATGACCACCCGCTCCATGGGCTCCATGGTCTTGCCGTCCTCCTCGTGGGTCAGCACGTGGGGCGGCGAGACCTGCAATTCATAGCCTTCCCGGCGCATGGTCTCGATGAGGATGGACAGGTGCATCTCGCCGCGGCCCATGACCCGGAAGGAGTCGGTGGTGGCCGAATCCTCCACCCGCAGGGCCACGTCCTTGAGCAGCTCGCGCATCAGGCGGTCCCGGATCTGGCGGGAGGTCACGTACTTGCCCTCCTTGCCGGCAAAGGGCGAGTCGTTGACGCTGAAGGTCATCTCCACCGTGGGGTCGTTGATCTTCACAAAGGGCAGGGGCTGCACCTTGCTGGGGTCGCACAGCGTGTTGCCGATGGAAATGTCCGGCAGACCCGCAAAGGCCACGATGTCGCCGGCGCCCGCTTCCTCAATGGGTTCGCGGCCGTTGGCCTTGAAGTCGAACAGCTTGGTGATACGGCCGTTGATGCGCACGTCGGGGTTGTGCCAGTCGCACACCTGCACGCTCTGGCCCACCTTGATCACGCCGTTCTGCACCCGGCCCACGCCCATGCGGCCCACGAACTCGTTGTAGTCCACGCTGGACACCAGCATCTGCATGGGCTCGTCGGGCTCGCCTTCCGGCGGGGCCACGTATTTCAGAATGGTGTCAAACAGCGGCTTCAGGTCGGTGCCTTCCTCGGGCTTGGTCCAGTCGTAGCTGGCCGTGCCGTTGCGGCCCGAGCAGAACACCATGGGGCTGTCCAGCTGCTCGTCGGTGGCGCCCAGGTCCATCAGCAGCTCCAAAATCTCGTCGATGACTTCGGCGATGCGGGCGTCGGGGCGGTCGATCTTGTTCACGGCGATGACCAGCGAAAGGTTCTGCTGCAAGGCCTTTTGCAGCACAAAGCGGGTCTGGGGCATGCAGCCTTCGGCCGCGTCCACCAGCAGCAGCACGCCGTTGACCATTTTCAAAACGCGCTCCACCTCGCCGCCGAAGTCGGCGTGGCCCGGGGTGTCCACGATGTTGATCTTGACGCCCTCATACTCGCAGGAGCAGTTCTTGGCCAGGATCGTGATGCCGCGCTCACGCTCGATGTCGCCCGAGTCCATCACCCGGTCGGCCACCTGCTGGTTGGCCCGGAAAGCGCCCGACTGCTTGAGCATCTGGTCCACCAGGGTGGTCTTGCCGTGGTCGACGTGGGCGATGATGGCAATGTTGCGAAGATTTTCCCGAATCATATACTTGTTATCCCTCTTTAATTGTCCTGTCGTCCGATGGGACGGAAAAAAACGGCGGCTGGGCCACCGTAAACACATACACACTAATTCTACGTCAGAACGCGGTTGTTGTCAAGAATCGCAAAAAACTTTTTGCCGTGGTATAATCAAGGCGTATATCCCCGGCGCCGGGGCGCGCGGGCGGGCCAAAGGGGCCGCCGCCGCCGACCGCCGGCCGGAAGCATATAAAGAAAGGGACGGACCTATGTCGAATACACGCCGCAAGGTCAACATCATCGGCCACCAGAACCCGGACACCGACTCCATTTGTTCCGCCATTGCCTACGCCTGGCTCAAAAACCAGCTGGGCGGCGCCACCTACGAGGCCCGCCGCGCCGGCGTCCCCAACCGGGAGACCGCCTTCGTGCTCAAGTATTTCGGGGTCAAGACCCCCCGTCTGTGCACCGACATCAGCCCCCAGATCAAGGACATCGACATCCGCCGGCAGCAGGGCATCGACCAGGAGATGAGCGTGCGCGCGGCCTGGACCCGCATGCGCGACGCCGAGATCGACACCCTGTGCGCCGTGGATGACGCCGGCGAGCTGCTGGGCCTGATCACGGTCAAGGACATCGCCAACGCCAACATGGACCTGTTTGACACGGGGGTGCTGGCCTCGGCCAACACCAGCTACAAAAACGTGCTGGAGACCCTGGAAGGGGAGATGCTCTGCGGCGACGCCGACGGGCGCATCACCACGGGGCGTATCTTCATCGGTTCCAGCCCCGAAGTCATGGAGGATGCCGTGGGCCCCGGCGACATCGTGCTGGTCACCAACCGGTACGAGACCCAGATGTGCGCCATCGACTGCGGCGCCGGGTGCATCGTGGTGTGCTGCGGCGCGGCAGTGCCCCGCACGATCCTGGCCCGCGCCAAAGAGAAGGGCTGTACCGTCATCACCACGCCCTACGACTCCTACGCGGCGGCCCGGCTCATCTCCACGGCCGCGCCAGTGCGCCACTTCATGCGGCGGGACGGCCTGCTCAAGTTCAGCGTCAACACCCCCATCGAGGACGCCCGCCGGGTCATGGCCAGCGTCCGCCACCGCTATTTCCCCATCCTGGACGAAAAAGGCTGCTACTGCGGCGTGGTCAGCCGCCGCAACCTGCTCAACCTGCACCGCAAGCAGGTGATCCTGGTGGACCACAACGAGCGCACCCAGGCCGTGGACGGCCTGGAACAGGCCGAGATCCTGGAGATCATCGACCACCACCGCATCGGCAGCCTGGAGACCGGCGGCCCCGTCTACTTCCGCAACGAGCCCGTGGGCTGCACGGCCACCATCGTCTGGCGCATGTACAACGAGCACGGTGTCCAGCCCCCCCAGAAGATGGCCGGGCTGCTGCTGTCCGCCATTTTGTCCGACACCCTCATGTTCCGTTCGCCCACCTCCACCCCGCTGGATAAGGCGGCGGCCGAGACCCTGGCCGCCATCGCCGGGGTGGACATCCCCACCTACGCCGAACAGATGTTTGAAGCCGGCGCCGACCTGACCGGCCGCACCGCCGAGGATGTGTTCCTCTCCGACTTCAAGGTGTTCAGCCGGGGCGACGTCAAGTTCGGCGTGGGCCAGTCCAGCTATATGACGGCCCGCTCCCGCGCCGCCGCCGAGGCTCTGGTGGGACCCTACCTGCCCGACGCCATCGGCCGCGAGGGCCTGCCCATCATCTTCTATATGTTCACCGACATGCAGGACCAGTCCACCGACCTGATGTTCTGCGGCCACGGGGCCGAGAAGATCGTGCGGGCCGCCTTCGGTGTGGAACCCGAAAACGGCAAGGCCGTGCTGCCCGGGGTGGTCAGCCGCAAAAAGCAGCTGATCCCGCCGCTGATGGCCGCCCTGCAGGCCCAGCAGGAACATTTCTGAGCCGGTTTGCCTCTTGCACGGTCCCGCGGGGCCGTGGTATACTGTCTATAGTTTCAGTTTGCCGTTTGGCGGAAAGGAGTACACCCATGGGATGGGCGCTGTCGAATTTGTACCAGACAAAAGGTAACAAATAAGCGGTTCCGTCTCGAAGTGTACCCTTTTTTCGTCGGGGCGCGGCCTGCCGCGCCTCTCGGCAGACGCTGTGACGGAACTTTTCCGCGCTCCGGCGTTTGGCCGGGGCGCGTTTTTGTTGCCTGCCGCGGCATAAAAGGGAACACCTGACCGATTGCGTTTGAAAATGAAAGGTGTTCCGAACCATGATTCCACATGCTCTGCGCCGCCAGCTGCGGCGCTCCTATATCTATTCCTTTGTTCTGACCCTCAACATCACGGGCGCCGTCTGGGTGGCTTTGCTGGCCGCCTGTGGGTACAGCCTGTGGCAGATCGGCGCCGCCGAAGGGGTTTTCCATGTGGTCAGTCTTCTGGCCGAAGTGCCCAGCGGCATGGTCGCCGACCTGCTGGGCCGGCGGCGGGTGCTGGCCTTGTCCGGCGTGGCGGCGGCCCTGTCGGGCCTGTGCATGGCCTTTGAACAGAACTTTCTGTGGGTCTGTGTGTCCATGGGTCTGTCGGCATTGGCCTACAACCTTGTCTCCGGCACCCAGGAGGCTCTTGTCTACGACAGCCTCAAGGAAGCCGGCCGCACCGACCGTTTTTTTCATGTGCAGACGGTGACCGCCCAGCTCGAGACCGCCGGCGCCGCGTTGGGCAAGCTGGCCGGGGCGCTCACCGGGGTGCTCGGCTTTACCGGGTTCTACCTGGCCGATGCCCTCATCGGCCTGCTGCGCACCGCCGCGGCGCTGACCCTGCGGGAACCCGCCGCCACCGCGGCCCAGGCCGCCCGCCGCGCCCAGAGGCTGGGCCGCCTGATCGCCACGCTGCCCCGGCGGCTGCGGGACCACGTGGCGGCCACCGTTGCCTTTTTGCGGGGCAACCCCCGGGTGGTGCGCTGCATCGCCGCCTGGGCCTTTATTGACCTGCCTTGCTTTCTCACCCTCATGTACATGCAGCAGCGCCTGACCGAAGCAGGGCTGCCCACGGCCTGGCTGGGTCTTGTGCTGCTTGTGTGCGAGGCCGGACGCCCGCTGGGCACCTTGCTGGGCGCGCGGCTGCGTCCCCGCCGCCTGCGCGGGCTGTACGCCGTGTGCACGGCGCTGTGCGGGGCGTGTACCCTCGTCATGGGCATGGGGCCGCTGTGGGCGGCCCTGGCCGCCGGGGCCGGCTTTGGGGCCGCCGGCAGCGTGTGGGCGCTGCACGCCCAGAAACGACTCAACGACTGGTTCCCCAGCGATCAGCGCGCCACCCTGATCAGCGTCGAGAGCATGGCCTACAGCCTGCTCATGATCCCCGCCTCGCCCCTGACCGGCTGGGTGGGGGACCTGGCGGGCACCGCCGGGGCCGGGCTCGTGTGCCTGGGTGCGGTGCAGCTGGCCGGGGCGCTGGCCGTGGCCCTGGGCACCGGCTGCCGCCGCTGACACAACAGGAAAGGGGAGATGACCATGCCTGCCGGTTCGCGCCGCATCGGTGTGCTCGAAGTTCTGGCCCTGCTGGCCGCGTTGTCGGTGCTGGGCGCCGCCGTGGCCGTGTGGGTCATTTTGGGGCAAAGCACCAACCCGCTGTATTCCCGGCGGGCGGACGTGGTCCTGCCCGACCTGGCGGGGCTGACCCGTGAACAGGCCGAGACAGCCCTGGCCGATGCGGGTCTGGATCTGGTGTGGGAAGAAGTCTACGACCCCGCCGTGCCGGCCGGCCGGGTCTGCGCCCAGCAGCCCGCCGCGGGCCGCACGGTCAAACAGGGCCAGGCGCTGACCGTGCGCGTCAGCCTGGGCCCCCAGTGGATCACCCTGCCCGACCTCAAGGGGCAGCCCCGGGACGAAGCCCTGGCCGCTTTGCGGGAACAGGGCCTGGCGGTGAGCGTGCAGTTTCTGGCCGACAACACGATCCAGCCCTACATTGTGGTGCGCACCGAGCCCGCCGCCGGCGAACAGCTGCTGGCCGGCCAGGCCGTCAAGGTCACGGTGTCCCGCCCGGTGCCGGATCCCTACCGCCAGGTGCCCGACCTGACCGGCATGACGGCGGCCGAAGCCCGCGCCGCCCTGCGCCAACGGGACCTGACGGCCATTGTGCGGCCGTCGGGCGGGCAGGGGACGGTGCGCAGCCAGGACCCGGCCTTCGCCACGCTGGTGCGGGCCTTTACCCCTGTGTACGTCTACCTGGGCTGACGGGGCCGCTTTGGGGCGCGCAGCGCAAAAAAAACATGCTTTTTGTGATATCAGAGGAGCCGATTGTGCGAAAAACGGTATTTTTTTCCGCATCCTTCTTGCAAAATCGCGCGCGACTCTTTATACTGAAATTGCCGGACGCCGTTGTTTTCGCGTGTTTCGGCCAGCTTTTCTGACAAGGAGCCTGTATGTCACAGCCAATGATCCGCATTTCGATGCTGGGCAAATTTGAAATCGAACTCAACGGCAGGCCGGTGCTGCAAGCCCTGGCGCAGTCGCGCAAGGTGCAGCTGCTGGTGCAGTATCTGCTGCTGCAATACGGCCGCCCCGCCACCCATGCCGAGCTCACGGCTACGTTGTGGGGCAACGCGGGCGACGCCGACATGTCTTTGCGGGCGGTGATGCACCGTTTCCGCACGATGGCGGAAAAAGAGGACCCGGTCCTGAAAAACTGCATCCTGACCACCCGCGGCGCCTATGTCTGGAACACCGAACTGGACGCCCAGGTGGATGTGGTCATCCTGCGCCGTCTGGCCGACGAGGCTGCGGCCCAGACCGACCCCGACGCCAAGGCCGCCTTGTATCGGCGCATCGTGGACGTGTACGGCGGCAGTTTGCTGCCGGACACCACCGGCGAACCCTGGGCCGAACGCCACCGCATCCAGCTGCAAAACCTGTACAAGGACGCCCTGCTGGGGCTCATCCGCCTGCATAAGGAGCGGGGCGAGCTGGACCGGGTGGTGGAGCTGTGCGCCCGGGGCCTGCAAGTGGAAGCCGGCGACCAGCGCCTGTATATGGAGCAGATCCTGGCCCTGGACCAGCTGGGCCGCAGCGAGCAGTCCGCCCAGCTCATCCGCGAAGCCATCAATCTGGGCTGCCTGCACGGCGACAGCCGCGCCCGGACGCTCAACGCCAGCTACAATCGCATGCGCAGCAGCGAACAGATGCTCCAGCAGGACCTGGCCGGTCTGGTGGATGGGCTGCGCGCGCCCCGGCCTTCGGGGGCGCTGCTGTGCACCTATGAGGAATTTTCCGCCATCTGCCATGCCGAGCTGCGCCTGCGCGCCCGGTACGACTTCTCGCTGTTTTTGGCGGCGGTGCGGCTTGTCCCGCCCCTGTCCCGGCCGGGCGCGGCGCGCACGGCCGCGGTCATGCAGGTGCTGGGGCAGATCTTGTGCACCACGCTGCGCACCAGCGACGTGGTGGCCCGCTATGGCGATACAGGGTACGTGCTGCTGCTGGGGGGCCTGGCCGCCGACGGCAACAGCCCCATGGAGCGTGTGCGCTCGGCCTTTTACCGCGACCCCGGGCACGACGGCTACCAGCTGATCTACCGCCTGCACACCCCCGAATATGTGCCGGAACCGCCAAACGGTCCCGCGCAGCAGGTGCTGCCCTCCCGGGAACGAACGGTCAAAAAAGACCGCTGAGCGTCGCCCGGGCGTTGCCTCTAAAAAAGTTTTCGGTTTCAAGTTTTCGGTTTTTTTTCAAAAAGACTTGACATAGCTTGCCCCCGGTGCTATTATATATATCGCACTCGCGCCGGTAGCTCAGCTGGATAGAGTGTCTGACTACGAATCAGAAGGTCGGGGGTTCGAGTCCCTTCCGGCGCACCA
>DBRU01000068.1:3388-3895 GCA_002306375.1 Faecalibacterium sp. UBA1360 | reverse complement strand
GTTCGGCTTCGACGACCCCCAGGCCGACGCCATCGTCAAGTTGCAGCTGGGCCGCCTGGCTGGGCTGGAGATCTTGAAGATCGACGAGGAACTGGGCGAACTGCGCGCCGCCATCGAAAACTACAAGGACATTCTCGCCAACGAGCACCACGCCATGCTCATCGTGAAAAACGATTTGACCGCCCTGGCCGAAAAGTACGGCGACGAGCGCCGCACCTCCATCGAGGCTGTCTCCGGCGAGGTGGACATCGAGGACCTGATCCCCAAGGAACAGTGCGTGTTCACCCTGACCCATTCGGGGTACATCAAGCGCACCGCCGCCGACACCTACACCGCCCAGAACCGGGGCGGCCGGGGCGTGCAGGGCATGAACCAGAAGGACGACGACTTCACCGAAGAATTGTTCGTTGGTTCCTCCCACGATCACATGCTGTTCATGACCGACCGGGGCCGGGTCTACCGCCTGAAAGGCTACCAGGTGCCCGAGGGCGCCCGCACGGCCAAGGG
>DBRU01000068.1:0-3297 GCA_002306375.1 Faecalibacterium sp. UBA1360 | reverse complement strand
AACGCCATCGCCCTCAACGAGGACGACAGCCTGGTCTGGTGCCACCTGACCGGCGGCGACGACGACCTGATCGTGGCCACCCATGACGGCGCGGCCATTCATTTCAGCGAGTCGGGCGCCCGCAGCATGGGCCGCACCGGCCACGGCGTGCGGGTCATCCGCCTGCGGGAGGGCGACTATGTGGTGGGCGTGGGCGTCTGCCGCCCCGGCGCCACCCTGCTCACCGTCACCGAGGACGGCAAGGGCCGCCGCAGCCGCATCGACGATTACCGCATCACCAAGCGGGGCGGGCTGGGCATCCGCAACTATTCCAAGGGCGGCGTGGCCGCCGTCAAGATCGTGGACGACGTGGACGATCTGATCCTCATCAGCCAGAACGGCATCCTGATCCGCATGCACGCCGACGACATCAACGTCCAGAGCCGCTACGGCAGCGGCGTGCGGGTCATGCGCCTGGCCGGGGACGACAAGGTGGCCATGGTGGCCCGGGTGGACCGGGACAACGGCGCCGAGACCCAGAAGCCCGAGGACGAGGGCGACGCCGAGCCCACCGCCGAGGAACTGGCCCGCATCGAAGCCGAAGAGCGGGCCGACGAAGCCGCCGACTCGGCCGCGCCGGAGGATGGCGAATAAGCCGGCATACCCCTTATATACCCTTATAGAAAAATCACCCGGGAGGCTTTTCCCGGGTGATTTTTTGTAAGGTGGCAGCCCTGCTACCCGTTCACGGTCCGGCGTACGTTGCCCTTGGTTTGTAGGGACGGGATTCATCCCGTCCGCAAGCCCTGCGCCGCCGCCAGCGTCCCCGGACGGGACAAGTCCCGTCCCTGCGATGCGTGGCGGGCGGCAGGCGGCCCGGCAGCGGTCACCGCCGCATTGGTGTTTCCCGCTCCAGGGCGATGACCAGGGCCTCGTCCCCTTCTACCCGGAACTTGACCTCGTACCCCGCGTACCGCAGCCCGTATACCCGCTCAGGGTCGCGCTGGTAGCCCGGGCGGGGGTCGTTTTGCAAAAGGCCCCCCACGGCGGCCCGGGTCTCGGGGTCCAGGGCGTCCAGCAGTCCGTCCGGGTCCGCCACCCCCAGGGCATGGGCGGCCGTCGCCCCCGCAAAGCCGGCCAAAGCGTCGGGGTGGGCGTCGATGTGGGGCAGGTAGGGCTTGATGTCATAGATGGGCGTGCCGTCCAAAAGGTCCGCCCCCGCCACCGTCAGCACCGGGCCGTCGGGGGTGTGCAGGTCCGCTTTCACCAGCCGCACGCAGGACAACCCCAGGGCGTTGGGCCGGTAGGGGCTGCGGGTGGCAAACACCCCCATGCGGGCGTTGCCCCCCAGGCGGGGCGGGCGCACGGTGGGCCGCCAGTTGGCCCCGTCCGCCCCCGCCGCCACCACGGTGGAAAACTGCCAGATCAGCCACAGGTGGCTGTATTCCTCCAGCCCGCGCAAAGCGTCGGCGTTGCGGAAGGCCGGCTCAAAGACGATGCGGGCGCGCACCTCCTCCACAAGGCCGCTTTGCCGCGGGATGCCGAACTTGTGGGCAAAGGGGCTGCGGATGCGGGCAATGGGCGTCAGGGTATAGGCGTCGGTCATGGTCTGTCCTCTCACCGTCCCAGCAGCCGCCCCAGCAGGGTACGGGGGCGGGCGGCCTGTTCGGCCAGGCGCTGGCGGTATTTCAGGTCGTTTTCATAGATCGTGCCCCAGCAGCTGCGGTTGCGGCGCAGGTGGGGACCGCGGCGGAAAATGCCGTCGAGAAAATCAAAGCACGCCCCGTCGTCCACGTACCGCCCGGCCCGGCTGGACCCGTCGGGGGCCAGGATCGGCGCGCGGCCCATGGCCAGGCAGGCGTCGTCGTCCGCCGCCAGGGCCTGCATGGCCGCGATCAGGCTTTCGGTGTCGGGGTAGTCGTCGGCGCACAGAAAGGCCGCGGGGTTGAACTCGGTCTTTACGTTGGGGTCCCCCCAGTACACCGGGATGGCCCCCGAGGCAAAGGCGTCCACGATCTTCTCGGTGCAGTAGCCGGGGTCGGCGCTGTTCTCATAGGCCAGGGCCAGGCGGTATTGCCGCTGGAAGGCCAGCTTGTCGGCCACCGGCCCGCCCACGTTGTTGCGGTATCCCCCGCCGCTGTCCAAAAGGCCCCGGTCCATCAGCGTCTGCATCAAAGCGTTGCGCTGGGGCGAAAAATCGTTGCTGACCACGCAGGCGCAGAACTTTTGCCGGTCCAGGAAATATCCGTCCGGCTGCTCGTGCTTGCGCAGGGCGGGGGCCCAGCTGTCGCGCATGGCGTACAGGGGCAGGCGCAGGTAGCGCCCGTCGTAGCAAAGATCCGGGAAGCCCATGCAGTAGTCGTACAGGTTCAGGTCGGGCCAGCTGTCCTCGCCCGAAAACTGGATGCGGCAGCAGGCGTAGTCCAGGGCTTTGGCGCCAAAGGTGCCGCACAGCACAAAATCGGGCTCGTCGCCGGGCCCGTCGCAGAAGGTGATGGCATATCCCCGGGCCGTCAGCGCCCGGGTAAAGTAGTTGTCTTTTGCGTCCCAGTCGGGGGCCAGGTCGCAAAAGGCCAGGCGCACGGCGGGCATGTCACTGCCCCCGGCGCGAGCGCAGCACAGCGAACTTCAGCACGCCGGCCACGGTCTTGGAATCCCTGATCTCGCCGCTGAGCACCATCTCCAGCACCTGGTCAAAGGGCAGCCTGACCACGTCCAGGAACTCGTCGGGGTCCAGATGCTGGCCGGTGGTCCTGAGGCCCTCGGCCGCGTACATATAGATCTTCTCGCTGTCATAGCCCACGGTGGGGTAGATGACCCCCAGGTCGGTGTAGGCGTCGGCGGTGACGCCGCATTCCTCGGCCAGTTCCCGCTTGGCGGCCTCGAAGGGGTCCTCGTTCGCTTCCAGCTTGCCGGCGGGCAGCTCCCAGATCTCCTCGCCGAAGGCATAGCGGAACTGGCGCACCAGATACACCTCGTCGGCGTCGGTCAAAGCCAGCACGCAGGCCCCGCCGTGGTGGTGCACGATCTCCCGCATGCTGGTGTCGCCGTTTTCCAGTTCCACCTTGTCCAGCGTCACCCGGATCACGTGACCTTTGAAGATCTCCTGACTGTTGAGGGTTTTTTCGGTATGGGCCATGGCGCAGCGCTCCTTTTTGTGTTTTGGATGGGCGACCGGGGGCAAAACCGCCCCGGTCCGTCATTTTATTGTACGTCGGCCCCGGCGGCGGTGTCAAGCAAAAACCGCCCTCGGCAAAGCCGGAAGCGGCACAGTTGTGGGAAAAATAGAAAAATGTCTGCGTCGGCGGACATCTTCGG
>DBRU01000011.1 GCA_002306375.1 Faecalibacterium sp. UBA1360 | reverse complement strand
CGGCAGTATGTAGAAAATCGTCTGCACCGCGCCGCTGCCCACACTGGCAGGCTCACGCTCGAAGGAAAAGTAGGTGGTGTCGTGCACAACACCTACCACCGTGTAGGTGGTCACGGCCAAGGTATCCTCCAGATCGGGGTTGTCGTCGGCGGGCACGACGATCGTATCACCCACGGCCAGACCACGGGCCAGTTCGCCCGCGCCGGCTTCGACCACACATTCACCCGAGGTTTCGGGCCAGCGGCCTTCCTCCAGGTTGAGGGCGTTGAGGGTGCCCTGGCCTTCCGGGTCGCCGGCGGCGTCGGTGGGCAGGCTGTGCACGCGGGCCACCGCCTGGTCAGAGTCGGGGGTCTTGACCAGGATGTCCGCCGAATAGGCCGGGCGTACCCTCTCGACCCCTTCCACCCGGGACAGGGCGTCCACGTCGGCGTCGGTCAGGCCCAGGGTGCCAATGACCCGGATGTCATAGAAGTTGGCCCCGTCCAGATAAGTTTCGATGGAATCGCGCATATCCGGGGTGGAGGACACAAGGCCCGCAAGAAATCCCACCCCCAGGGCCACGATGGAAAAAATGGCCAGGAAGCGGCTGCGGGTGCTGATAAGGGTGCGTCAGATGTTTTTTTGATAGCTCTTGTTCATTACCACTCGATCCTTTCGACCGGGGTAGGGGCAGGGTTGCGCCGGATGTCCACAACGCGCCCGCTGTTGATGCGGATGACCCGGTCGGCCATCGCGGCCAGAGCGCTGTTGTGGGTGATGACGATGACGGTGCGGCCTTTGCGGCGGCAGGAAGTCTGCAACAGGGCCAGCACCTGTTTGCCGGTCTTGTAGTCCAGCGCGCCGGTGGGCTCGTCACACAGAAGGATCTTGGGGTTTTTGGCCAGGGCCCGGGCAATGGACACCCGCTGCTGCTCGCCGCCCGACAGCTGGGCCGGGTAATTGTCCCGCCGGTCGCTGAGCCCCACTTCGGCCAGGACTTCATCGGCGTCCAGCGGGTCACGGCAGATCTCGGAGGCGAGTTCCACGTTTTCCCGGGCGGTGAGGTTCGGCACCAGGTTGTAAAACTGGAAAACAAAGCCCACCTCATAACGGCGGTACTGGGTCAGGCTCTTCTGGTCAAAGGCGCTGACCTGGCGCCCGTCCAGATAGATGCTGCCCCCGTCACAGGTATCCATACCGCCCAGCAGGTTCAGAAGCGTTGTCTTGCCGGCGCCCGACGGGCCCAGAATCACGCAGAATTCCCCCTGCTCGATCTCAAAAGACACATGGTCGGCGGCGGCGATGCGGCCTTCGCCGGACTGATAATACTTGCATACGCCTTCAAAGCGGACGTAGGCCTGTGCGGACATGGGCGGGCTCCTTTGCTGTGACAAAATGACAGATAAAACATTTTTTGAACTTATGTCAAGTATAGCATAAATCTGTAAACAAACAATCAACAAAGTTATTCAAACCGTCGATTTTTGCAAAGTGTTCACAATCTTAACCCGGGCAAAGCGTTTCACTCGTCGGCCGCGGCATCGTAGGAACCGGTGGTGTCCAGCGTGATGACCGACTGTTTGCGGGCGGTCGTGCCCGCCACCGGGTACTGGGTCAGCACCCGCTCGCCGTCGCCCACGACATTGGCGTCCAGGCCGTATTCGGCCAGTTTCTGGCGCGCGGCGGCGGCGCGCCAGCCTGTGACGTCGGGCACCTGGGCAAAGTACCGCTGCTGTTCGGCTTCGGTATAGCTGGGTTCGATGCCGAGATAAGGCAGCGTCTGCTGCATGACCTGGGCGCACACCGGCCCCGACAGTGCGCCGCCGCTGGTGGTCCAGCTGTGGGGTTCGTCCAGGCAGATCAGCACGGCGATCTGCGGGTCATCGATGGGCGCCACCCCCACAAAGCTGGCAATGCGGGCCGAGGCATCCTCGCTGTCCAGTTTCTGGCTCGTGCCGGTCTTGCCGCCCACCCGGTAGCCGGCCACCGCGCCGTTTTTGCCGGTGCCATCGGCCACGACGCCCTCCATCAGGGTGCGCATGGCGGCGGAGGTCTCTTCGGAAATAACACGGCGCTTGACGGTGGGTCCGGTGGTGCGCAGGGTCTGCCCGTCGGCGTCGGTGATCCGGGCCACCACGTAGGGCTGCATAAGGTTGCCCCCGTTGACCACGGCGCATACAGCCGTGATCATTTGCAGGTAGCTGACCTTGCTGCTTTGCCCGAAGGAACAGCTGGCCAGTTCCACCGGGCCCATCCGGTCGGCGGTATAGTATTCGCTGCGCTTGATCTCGCCGGGCAGATCGATGCCGGTGGCTTCCCGCAGGCCGAAGGCTGCGAAATAGTCGCAGAAGGCCTCTTTGCCCAGGCGCGCGCCCACCTGGATGAAACAGGGGTTGCAGGAGGCAGCCAGCCCCTGGGCCAGGGTCTCGAGGCCGTGGATCTTGCCGTTGGCGCAGCGGAAAGTCGTGCCGGCTACATTGATCTTGCCCGCGCAGACAAACTGGCTGTCAGGCGTGACTGCGCCGGTGTCCAAAGCCGCCGAGCAGGTGATGAGTTTGAACACACTGCCGGGCTCGTACAGGTCGCTGATGGCCTTGTTGCGCCACTGGGCCTGCTGGGCGGCCTGCAAAGCGGCGGAGCGTTCCTCCCCGCTCAAAGCGTTGACGGCGGCGCGCAGTTCCTCGTCAATGAGGGTGCGCGGGTCGTTGGGGTCGTAGTCAGGCTGGCAGGTCATGGCCAGCACGGCCCCGGTGTTCACATCCATCACGATACCCACGCCCCGGGCGGCCACGTTGTGCTCAGCGACGGCGGCGGCAACGGCGCTTTCGAGAAAATGCTGGATGTTGGCGTCGATGGTCAAGGTCAGCGAACAGCCCGGCACCGCATCGATCAGGGTGTCGTACTGTTCGGGCATGTCGTAACCCCAGGCATTTTTGGCGCTGAGCACCCGGCCGTTCTCGCCGGTGAGCAGGTCATCGTATTCCAGTTCCAAGCCCCAAAGCCCGGCGTTGTCCACGTCGGTGAAGCCCAAAATACCGCCCATAAAATATCCCTGGGGGTAAACGCGACGGGTGTCCTGGCGGATCTGGATGCCTTCGGCCCCGTTTTCCTCGCACCAGGCGCGCACAGCATCAGCGGTCTCCCGATCCACACGGCGGCGCAGCAGGCAGTCGTTGGAGGTGCGCTGGCTGAATTTTTCCAGCGTTTGTTCCGGATCAATGTCCAAAATGTCGCTGAGCGCCCGGGCAGCGGGAGCGACCAGTTCATCGGCCAGTTCCCGCGGGGCGGCCCGGATGGTCCAGCAGGTCTCGCTGGCTGCCAGCAATGTGCCGTCGGCGGAATAGATCTCGCCCCGGGGCGCAGGCAGCACGGTGTCCCGCAGCTGCTGGTCGGCAGCCCGCAGGGCATAGCCGTCCGGGTCCAGGACCTGCAAAAAGAATAGCCGTGCCAGCAGCCCGCCGAAACAGACCGCCGCCACGCAGGCGGCGAACACCCGAACGCGGTTGCGCAGATGACGGTCCACCCCAATGCTGACCGGCCGCGGCCGGGTGGGAAAGCGACGTTGTTTTGGCATAGGGGTCCCTCCTGTCGTTTTTTGTACAGAGGTATGCGTCCGGACACAACGGTATGACGGGGCAAGCCCTTGCCAAAGAGCTCTTTGCCCTGTATCATAAAAGAAGGCAAGGGGCCGCCGCCCCTGCGCGGGAGGTGTGCGATATGCCTGATGTACGGCCCAGAGTGCTGCGGCACCCAACGCCCCTGGGACCCATGTGCCTGCTGGCCGATGAGACCGGCCTGTGCGGCGCGTTTTTTGCTGACGCCCGCCCCGGCGCGCCCGCGCCGACCCCGGGGGACCCGGGACCGGTACTGACGCAGGCGGCGCGGCAGCTGGACGAATACTTTGCCGGGCAGCGGCGGACCTTTGCCCTGGCGCTGTCGCCCCGGGGCACGGACTTTCAGCTGGCGGTGTGGGAGGCGTTGAGACATATCCCCTACGGCGAGACGCGCACCTACGCCCAGGTGGCCGCCATGATCGGACGCCCCGGCGCCTGCCGCGCGGTGGGCGCCGCCAACCGTGCCAACCCGCTGTGGGTCCTGATCCCCTGCCATCGGGTGGTACGCGCCGGCGGGGCTCCGGGCGGATACGCAGGCGGGATATACCGCAAGCAATGGCTGCTGACCCTGGAACAGAACGGCCGGCCGTATCCGCAGGCCTGACAACGGACATCGCTGGACGCAAAGACCTACTTTGTGCAAATTGCCGCTTGCGTTCGGCATGAATTTCTGTTATTTTTATAGCTGTAATTGATATCGATTTTCATTGTGGCGGCGTTACCCGCGCCCCCGCAAACAGGACAACCGCGAGGAGTGTCAACTTTTGCAGAACGAGGAAGTGCTG
>DBRU01000066.1:3681-13527 GCA_002306375.1 Faecalibacterium sp. UBA1360 | reverse complement strand
GACAAGTCCCGTCCCTACAATGCGAGACAAAAGGGCATACGGCCCGGTGACGGGCAACGGGGCGAAGGTTACAACCCCTCCGTCAGCTTCGCTGACACCTCCCCTTGCACAGGGGAGGCATCACGCCCCTCGCCGCCCTTGGCCCGGCGATTGTATTTTGCCGCCAAACATGGTAGAATAAACACTATGATTGGCGGATTGTACGCTTTTGCGCCCACCGCCCCAAGAAAGGGAGTCATTATGGCTGAACAACACCCCGGCGTCCCCGCCCAGACCGAGGGCTGGACCACCGTCATACGCCCCCGCACCGGCTGGTTCGACATCGACCTGGCCGAGCTCTGGCGCTACCGCGACCTGACCCTCATGTTCGTCAAGCGCAATTTTACCGTCTTGTATAAGCAGACCATCCTGGGCCCCGCCTGGATCATCCTCAACCCCCTCATCACCACCATTCTGTTCAATGTGGTGTTCGGCGGTCTGGCCGGCCTTTCCACCGACGGCTCGCCCTCCTTTTTGTTCTACATGGCGGGCAACACCGTGTGGACCTTCTTTGCCAGCTGCATCAACAACACCGCCAACACCTTCGTGGCCAACAGCCAGGTGTTCGGCAAGGTGTATTTCCCCCGCCTGACCACCCCCATCAGCCAGGCATTGACCAGCCTTATCAACTTCTTTATCCAGTTCGTCATGTACGCCCTGTTCTGGGTAGGCTTTGCTTTGACCGGGGCCGAGCTGCGCCTGACCCCCTGGCTGGCCGCTTTGCCCCTGGTCATCGTCGAGGTCATGCTGCTGGGCCTGGGCGTGGGCATCATCGTGTCCAGCCTGACCACCAAGTACCGCGACCTGGCCATCGCCGTGGGCTTCGGCGTGCAGCTGTGGATGTACGTGTCCCCCGTGGTGTACCCCCTGTCCACCCTGGGCGACAGCCCCCGCCTGCGCCTTCTGATGCAGCTCAACCCCATGACCGCCCCCATCGAGACCTTCCGCATGGCCACGCTGGGCACCGGCACCGTGTCGGCGGGCGGGCTTGTGTACAGCGTGGCGTTCACCCTGGCGGCGCTGGCGCTGGGCGTCATCCTGTTCAGCCGCATCGAAAAGACCTTTATGGACACGGTGTAAGGAGGCAAGCATGGCACAGGCAACCGAAAAACGCCCGGTCATCCAGGTGTCGGGGCTGAAAAAACAGTACAAGCTGGGCCAGATCGGCGGCGGCACCCTGACCCATGACCTGCAAAGCTGGTGGGCCCGGGTGCGCGGCAAAGAGGACCCCAACACCGTCATCGGCACCGACAGCCGTTTGTTCGGCCAGACCTTCATGGCCCTCAACGGCGTGGACCTGACCGTCTGCCAGGGCGAGGCCCTGGGCATCATCGGCCGCAACGGCGCGGGCAAGAGCACCCTTCTGAAGATCCTGTCCCGCATCACCGCCCCCACCGAAGGCGAGATCCGCCTGCGCGGGCGCGTGGCCAGCATGCTGGAGGTGGGCACCGGCTTCAACAACGAGATGACCGGCCGGGAAAACATCTATATGAACGGCGCGATCCTGGGCATGACCAAGGCCGAGGTGGACGCCAAGCTGGACCAGATCATCGAATTTTCCGAGTGCGGCGAGTTCATCGACACCCCGGTCAAGCGGTATTCCAGCGGCATGTTCGTCAAGCTGGCCTTCGCCGTGGCCGCCCACCTGGACAGCGAGATCATGGTCATGGACGAGGTGCTGGCCGTGGGCGACATGAAGTTCCAGCAGAAATGCCTGGGCAAAATGTCCGACGTGGCCGGGCAGGAAGGCCGCACGGTGCTGTATGTCAGCCACAACATGTCCACCATCCGCCAGCTGTGCACCCGCTGCATCGTGCTGGACAAGGGCAAGGTCATTTTCGACGGCGATGTGGAAAAGGCCATCGCCGTGTATATGGAGACCACCGACGTCAACGTGGTCCACTACGACCTGAGCCATGTGTCCCGCATGACGGGCAGCGCCGGCAAGCGCCTGCGGCTGGAGACGCTGGACTTTGTGGACAAGGAATCCAGCGTCTTTGCCGACACCGAACCCATGCGCGTGCGCATCACCTGGCGGGTGGCCGAGCCCTTCGCCGGGGTGAACATGAAGCTGAACCTGCATTTCAGGGACTCCACCCCCGTGGGCATCACCCATCCCGTGGACCTGGGCCCCGCCGTGCCCGGCAAGCTCTACATCACCGACTTCACCTTTGACCCCTCCCTTTTGGGCGAGGGCCAGTATTTCTTCTACATCGACATCTTCGACGGGGCGCTGGCCCAGGCTGTCTGCCTGGACAAGCCGGTGACCGAATTCGCCTTCGAGGTCACCAGCGGCGACCTGTCCATGCCCGAATGGGCCGCCGGGTGGGGGCGCATCCACTTCCCGCCCGTGCTGCTGGCCGCCGCCGCGGAGGCCGAGGCATGAGCGCCGGGGCGCCGGTGTTCGTCTGCCACACGGTGTACCACGTGCTGGTGGCCCTGATCCGGGCCATGCGCCGGCGGCAGGACGACGGCGTTTTGTGCGGCCTTTTGCTGGCCGACACGGTGCCCGGGTGCGAGGACCTGGCCCGGCGGCTGCGGCAGGCGGGCCCCGACCTGTGGGCCTGGGTGCGCACGGTGCGGGAAGCCGAGGTGGACGCCCAAAACAACGAGAGCCCCTTGTACCGCCTGCGCCACCCCGGCCGCACGCCGGTGCTGGCCCTGCCCAGGGGGAGCGAGGTCTACATCTCCAACGACTGGAGCGCCCTGGGCCGCTACCTGCAGCGGGAGCGCATCCCCTACACCCTGTGCGAGGACACGGTGGGCGGCACGCTGGACCCCGACCAGCATCTTCTGACCGAACAGCGGGCCGCGCCCGACTTCGCCAGGCGGCGCTACCTCTACTGGGGGGACAGCCGCTGGTGTAAGGCCGTGGAGAGCGAGGACCCTGACCGGTGCGCCCTGTTCCCCCGGCAAAAGCTCAAAGCCTTCAGCGCCCGGGGGATGCTGGCCGGCCTGACCGGGGCCGAAAAGGCCATGGCCCGGCGGGTGTTCGTCACCGGGCCCCTGCCCGAGGACCCGGCGGTGTATGCCGGGGCCACCCTGCTGTTGCCCCGCAGCTTCGTGCAGGACGGGCTCATGGACCAGGCCGAGCAGGACGCCATCTTCAAGGCCGTGGCCGGGCGGTATACCCTGGGCAACCTGTTCATCAAGACCCATCCCCGGGACGACACCGACTACACGGCGCTGTTCCCCGACGCCACCGTGCTGGAACGCACGATGCCCGGCGAGGTGCTGAACTTCTGCCTGCCCGGCAAATTCCGCCGGGCCGTCACCGTGCAGAGCTGGGTGCTGCGGGGCTTTACCGCCGCCGAAGAGACCGTTTTCCTTTCCCTGGACGAGGCCCGCGGGCTGTTGTCCCAAACCCATTGACGAAAGGACCGCTGCCATGAAAACCGTTGCCGTCATCCCCGCCCGCTACCAGAGCTCTCGCATGCCGGGCAAACCCCTGGCCGACATCCTGGGCCGGCCCATGATCTGGTGGGTGTACAGCGAAGCCAAAAAATGCGCCGCCTTGTCCGACGTGGTCATCGCCACCGACGATGAGCGCATCGAAGCCGCCTGCCGTCAGTACGGCATGAACTGCCTGATGACCAGCCCTGACCACGACACCCCCACCGGGCGCATCTGGGAGGTATCCACCAAGCTGGAGGCCGACCTGTATTTGCAGGTCATGGGGGACGAGCCCCTGATCAACGTGCAGGCCTTCGACCTGATCCTGCCCAAAGAGCTGCCCGCCGACCCTTATTATGTGGCCGTGCTCACCAACGTCATGACCCACCCGGCGGACGTGATCGACTTTTCCAACCAGAAGGTCGTGACCAACGCCGCGCGGGAGATCCTGATGATCTCCCGCAGTCCGATCCCCTACCCCAAGGGAACGCTGGATTTTGAGTACGAGAAGGTCACCGGCATCCAGCTGTACAGCCGCAAAGCGCTGCAATTCTACCACGATACCCCCAAGTCGGCCCTGGAACTGGCCGAAGAAAACGATATGATGCGCTTTATCGAGCACGGCCACACCGTGCACGCCATCCAGAGCCCCTACAAGACCGTCAGCGTGGACACCCCCAAGGACCTGACGCTGGTGGTGCGAACGCTGCGCGAGCGGGGCGAGAGCGAAGCGTGAACCCATCCCCCTGACACTGGCCCCCCGGGGCCGCGAGGTACGATTTTATGCCGAACACCAAACTGCTGGACTGCACGCTGCGCGACGGCGGCTACGTCAACGACTGGCGCTGGGGCTTTTCCGCCGCCAGGGACATCATCGCCGCCCTGACCCGGGCCGGCGCCGACATCGTGGAAGTGGGCTTTCTGCGCAACGTGGGGGCCTATGACCCCGACGTGTCGGTCTGCCGCACCATCGAACAGCTGAACAGGCTGCTGCCCGCCCACACCGGCCATACGATGTATTCGGCCATGGCCATGCGTTCCAACTACGACATTTCCCAGCTGTCCCCCTACGAGGGCAAGGGTATCGAGATGATCCGCATCACGGCCCATGACTACGACATCCGGGAAGGTATGGACTTTGCCCGGGAGGTCAAGGCCCGGGGGTACAAGCTGTCCATCAACCCCATCAACATCATGGGCTATGCCGACAAGGACATTTTGTGGATCCTGGACCAGGTCAACGCTATCCACCCCTATCAGTTCTCCATCGTGGACACCTTCGGCAGCATGCGCCGCCGCGACCTGGAGCGCATCGTCAGCCTGGTGGACCACAACCTGGCCCCCGACATCCGGGTGGGCCTGCACCTGCACGAGAACATGGCCCTGAGCTTCTGCCTGGCCCAGGAATTCATCGACAAGCATCTGCGCCGGGACACCACCGTGGACGCCAGCCTGCTGGGCATGGGGCGCATCCCGGGCAACCTGCCCATCGAGCTCATCGCCGATTATATGAACGATACCCTGGGCGCCAGCTATGACATCGACGAGCTCATGGACGCCATCCAGGACCACATCGCCCCCATCAAGGGGGAAAGCGCCTGGGGCTACACCCCGGCCTATTTCCTGTCGGCCCGGTACAACCTGCACCGCAACTACGCCGAGCATTACCTGGCCAAGGGCGATTTGACCAACCGGGATATCAACCACATCCTGGCCGGGCTGGACCGGGCCAAGGCCACGGCCTTCGACGCCGCCTACGCCGACGGGCTGTACCGGGACTACCAGCGCCGCCGCATCGACGACGACGCGGCCCTCAAGGCCCTGGGCCAGGCGTTTGCCGGCAAGACCGTGCTGGTGCTGGCCCCCGGCGCGACCCTGGCCGGCGACGCGGGGCGCAAGGCCGTGCAAAACGCCGGGGCGGACGTGACCGTGTCGGCCAATTTCTGCCCGGACTTCCTCACGCCGGACTATGCCTTCTTCTCCTCCAGCAAGCGGTTCGACAAGCTGGAGGAAGCCCCCTGCCCGCTGATTTTGACCAGCAACCTGCGCGCCGACAACGCCCTGACCGTCAACTATGACCGCCTGTGCGCCGACAACGCCCCCGCGGGCAACAGCGTGCTGATGCTGCTGCGGCTGCTGCGCCTGTGCGGCGCGTCCGGGGTGCTGCTGGCCGGGGCCGACGGCTACCGCGAAGGCCAGGCCGCCTACGCCGACAGCCGCCTGCACGCCCACACCGACCGGGGCCCGGCCTACAACGCCGCCGTGGCCGCCGGCATGCGGGCCGTGACCGCCGGCGGGGGCCCGACGCTGGCCTTTGTCACCCCCAGCGAGTACGAACCCCTGCTCAGCAACGCCTGAGCGGACCCCAAAGGAGAAGCCCATGATCGAACTGCTGGTGCTGGACGTGGACGGCACACTGACCGACGGGGGCGTGTACTATGACGCCACCGGCAACGAGCTGAAAAAATTTGCCATCAAGGACGGGGCGGGCATCGTGGCCGCCCGGGCCGCCGGCGTGCGGGTCATGATCTGCACCGGCCGGGAATGCGAGGCCGTGCGCCGCCGCGCCGCCGACCTGCACATCGACTATGTGTTCCAGAACGTCAAGGACAAGGCGGCCTTCCTGGCCGAATTCCTGGCCCAAAACGGCCTGGGGCGGGACCAGGTGGCCTACTGCGGCGACGACTGGAACGACGCCGCGGCCATGGCCCTGTGCGGGTTCGTGGCCTGCCCGGCCGACGCGGCCGAAGGCGTCGCCGCCCGGGCCGACTATGTTTGCCGCCGCCGGGGCGGGGAAGGGGCCGTGCGGGAAGCCGTGGAGGAATTTCTGCGGCGGGAAGGCCGCCTGGCCGACGCCGTGGCCCGGGCGTTCGGCATCAAGATGGACTGACGAACGGAGATGCCTATGACCCCCAAGCTGCGTACATTCTGCCGCGACCACCGCCCCGCCCTGCTGGCGGGGGCGGCGGCTTTGGCCTGCCTGCTGGCCGCCGGGCTGGTATGGCTGGCCCTGGTGCGCCCCCAGACCGGCAAGAGCCTGTCCCAGAAGATCAGCGACGACTACCCCCTGATGAGCGAGCCCATCGCCGACGGACAGAGCGCCACCCAGACCTTCTCCTTTGACGAGGACCTGCTGGCCGTGGCGCTGGTGTTCGGCATCGAGGGCGACCAGCCCCAGGGCACGCTGGAGGTGACCCTGTCCGACGCCGCCACCGGCGAGGTGCTGGCCACCAGCTGGGGCGACATGAGCCTGATCTTGCCCGGGCAGTACACCGGCCTGGGCCTGGACGCCCCCGTGGCGGGGGTGGCCGGGCGGCAGTACCGCCTGACCCTGACGCCCCGGTACACGGGGGGCGGGCGGCTGTGCCTGGGCGTGTCCGACGGCGCGGCCCTCTGGCAGGAGGAATGCACGATCAACGGCCAGGCGGCCGACGCCACCCTGGCCCTGATCGTCACCTACCGCACCATCGGCGGGTTTTTGAACCGGTATTTCCTGGGCGTGGCGGCGCTGGCGGCCCTGGTCCTGTTTTTGGGCGTGCGGGCGGCGCTGCGCCGGCGGACCCCCCTGCATCGGCTGGTGTTCGCCCTGGTGGTGGGCTTCGGCCTTTTGTACGGGGCCGTGCTGCCCCCCTACGCCGTGCCCGATGAAAAATACCACATCAACCAGTCCTTTACCCTGGCCTGCCGCTGGGCCAACTGGTTCAGCGCCGACGACTGGCGCATGGGCAACGTGCCCATCGACATGAGCTACCGCCGGGAACACGACCAGAACGCCCTGATCCAGAACGAGAACACCACCGTGTTCACCTGGCAGGAGGTGGCGGACAATGTGTTCACCCTGAGCCCCGACGCCTTTGACAGCCACGCCGAACTGGCCGAGTACCAGACCGACCGCAACCCGCTGCTCTACCTGGTCAGCGCGGCGGCGGTGTTTTTGGGCTTTGTGCTGCGCCTGGGCTTTGTGCCCGTGCTGCTGCTGGGCCGGCTGGCCAACCTGCTGGCGTTTGCGGCGCTGGCGTCCCTGGCCGTGCGCCACGCCCCCTTCGGGCGGCGCATCTTTGCGGCGGCGGCCCTGCTGCCCATGACGCTGCACCTGGCCTGCTCCTTCAGCCGGGACGCTTTGCTGCTGGGCCTGGCCTTTGCCTTTACCTCCCTGTGCCTGCAAGCGGTGTTCGGCAACGAGAACCGCCCCCTGACCCCGGCCGCCGCCCTGGCCACCGCCGCCTGCGGCGTGCTGCTGGCCCCGGCCAAGGCCGTCTACCTGCCTTTGTGCGCTTTGTTCTTGCTGGTGCCGGCCGTGCGTCTGGGCCGCCGCGCCCGGCTGAAAAAGGCCGCCTACCTGGCCGTGTGCCTGGCGCTGATGCTGTGGGTCAACCGGGCCGTGCTGGCCACGGCCCTGACCAACCCCGACACCCTGCCCGCCGCCGAGACCGCCGCCGAAACCGAGGCTGAAACTGACGCCGAGGCTTTGTCCCTGCGGGCCGACGCTGTGCGCGCCGCCCCCGGCGAAGAAGCCAAACCGGCCGCCGGCGAAGAAGCCGACGAGGTCCCCGCCGCCGACAACGACGCCAGCCCCCTGGCGGCCTACCTGGACGCCATCCCCGCCGAATACCTGGACCACACCCCCGAAGCCTTTGTGCGCCGGGTGTACTACTGCGCCGGCCTGACCCAGGACGTGGCCGACAGCGAGGTGGAATTCTGGGCCCAGGCCCTGGTGGAGGGGGACGTGAGCGCCGCCGAACTGGGGCAGAGCTTTTTCTTCAGCCCCGAGGAGATGGAAAAAAGCTCCTTCACCGACGAGGATTTCATCCGGGCCGTGACCCTTGTGTATTTCGGCGGTACGGCCGTCAACGACTGGTCGTGGCAGGTGCTGACCGAGCAGGGCCGGGTGCTGCTGTTCAAGGCCTGCTATACCGTGGAGCCGGGCGTGGCCGAGCTGGAAGCCTGCGGCGTCACCATCGGCATGGAGGACGCCGACCACTATCCCCTGGACCGGGCTTACCTGGCCGAAAAGGTGGAGGCCGCCCGGGCCGTGCGCGCCACCCAGAGCGTGGCCGCCCCCGAGGACCAGATCACCTACACCCCCGGCTATCTTGTGACCCACCTGCCCGACACCTTGCTGCTGCTGACCCGCACCGTGGTGCAGGACGCCGACGATGTGGTCCGGGGCCTGGTGGGCGGGCTGCTGGGCTACGACTCGGTGGAGCTGGCCTGGGTGTGGGTGCTGGCGGCCTACGGGCTGCTGGCCTTTGCGGTGCCCTCGGCCCTGGACGAACCGGGGCTCGAACGCCTGCCCCAGGGCCGGGACCGGGCCTGGCTGGCGCTGGCGGCCCTGGGCTGCTGCGCCCTGACCGTGGCCGGGTGCCTGGTGTGGACCCCCACCTATTACGAAACGCTGTACGGTTTGCAGGGGCGGTACTGGCTGCCCGTTTTGCCCCTGGCCCTGACCGCGCTGATCCCCCGCCATCCCCGGCCCCGGGACGCCCAGGTGCTGGACGGGCGGCTGGTGTGCGGGGCCTGCGCGCTGCATTTCGGCGTGCTGCTCAACATCATGCTGGTCATCATCGCGCGGTAAGGCGCATGCTGTAAAAGGGAGGACCTGCCTTGACCATCCTGTTTTTCTCCGCCCAGTACCTGCCCACCGTGGGCGGGGTGGAGCGGTATACCTGGAACCTGGCCCGCCGGGCCGCCGCCGACGGGCACCGGGCCGTGGTCGTCACCAGCGCGCTGCCCGGCCTGCCCGACCGCCAGACCGACGCCGACGGCGTGGAGGTGGTGCGCCTGCCCGTGTGGCCGGTGATGAAAGGGCGGTTCCCGGTGGTGCGGCCTTCGGCCCTGTGGGGCCGGGCCTGGCGGCAGCTGTGGGACCCGCGCCCCGATTTTTGCGTGATCCAGACCCGCATGTACACCCAAAGCGTCCTGGCCGCCCGGGCCGCCAAAGCCCACGGCGTGCGGGCGCTGGTCATCGACCATTCCACCGGGTATATGCCGGTGGGGGGCGGCGTCGTGGGCCTGGCCGGCCGCCTGTACGAGCAGGCCGCCTGCGCCCTGGTGCGCCGGGCCGTGCCCGACTTTTACGGTGTGTCCGCCGCCGTGTGCCGGTGGCTGAATACCTTCGGCGTGCAGGCCGCGGGCTGCCTGCCCAACGCCGTGGACCCCGCCGCCCTGGCCGCCGAGGCCGCCGCGGACCCCACGGACTGGCGGGCGGACCTGGGCCTGCCCCCCGGGCAGAAGCTGGCCGTCTTTGTGGGGCGGCTCATCCCCGAAAAAGGGGCCGCCGACCTGGCCCGGGCCGCCAGGGACCTGCCCGGCGTCACGGCGGTGGCGGCGGGGGACGGGCCCCAGCGGGCCGAATTGCAGGCCCTGGGCGCCGTGACCCCCGGGGCGCTGGAACACCGGCGGGTGGTGCAGCTT
>DBRU01000066.1:1173-3583 GCA_002306375.1 Faecalibacterium sp. UBA1360 | reverse complement strand
CCACGCCCCAGGCCATCGCGGCGGGGCTGCGGGCCGTGCTGGACGACCCCGACGCCGCCCGACGCCGGGCCGCCAACGCCCGCGCCCGGCTGGAAGGCCGGTTCACCTGGGACGCGGTGTACAAAAAGCTCATGACCCTTGCCGCCCAGGAATGAAAGGGGACGAACCCCGCCCCCGAACAACAAAGGAGCCCCCATGCCAAGACTGCTCATCGTCATCCCCGCATACAACGAGGAAGAAAACATCGCCCGGGTGGTGGACGACCTGGTGCGCCACTACCCCCAGTACGACTACGTGGTGGTCAACGACGGCAGCCGCGACCGCACGGCCGCCGTCTGCCGCGCCAACGGCTACCGCCTGATCGACCTGCCCGTGAACCTGGGCCTGGCCGGGGCCTTCCAGACCGGGCTGCGCTACGCCGCCGAAAACGGCTACGACTGCGCCATCCAGCTGGACGCCGACGGCCAGCACAAGCCCGAGTACATCGCCCCCATGCTGGAAGCCCTGGAACAAGGGGCCGACATCGTCATCGGCAGCCGGTTCTTGACCGTCAAAAAGCCCAAGACCCTGCGCATGGTGGGCAGCTACATCATCAGCTGGTCCATCCGCCTGACCACGGGCCGGGCCATCTGCGACCCCACCTCGGGCATGCGGCTGTTCAACCGGGCCATGGTGGAGGAATTCGCCCAGAACCTGAACTACGGCCCCGAGCCCGACACCATCAGCTACCTGATCAAAAACGGCGCCACCGTCAGGGAGGTCCAGGTGGAAATGGGCGAGCGCATCGCCGGGCAAAGCTACCTGACCTTATGGAAAAGCGCCCAGTATATGGTCAAGATGTCCATCTCGATTTTGCTGATCCAGTGGTTCCGCAAGCGGGACACCGAGACCCCCTACCCCGAAAGGAGCCTGTAAATGCTGTTTGACCAAATGATCATCCGGGTCTGCCTGATCGTGGGCAGCCTGGTCACGGCCATCTATGTGCTCATGCGCGTGCGGCGCGCCAAGGTCCAGATCGAGGACACCATCTACTGGCTGCTGTTCAGCGCGGTGCTGCTGGTGCTGGCCGTGTTCCCCGGCATCGCCTACTGGGCGTCGGGGCTGCTGGGCTTCCAGAGCCCCATCAACTTCGTGTACGTGGTCATCATCTTTCTGCTGCTGGCCAAGCAGTTCTTTTTGTCCATCCGCATCAGCCAGATGGACTCCAAGCTGCGCATCCTCACCGAGCAGGTGGCCCTCAACCAGGAAAAGATCGACCGCGACAAGCTGGACCTGTGACCCTGTGCGCTGCCCGGCTGCGTCCGCCCTTGCCAGGGGGACGTTTTCATGCTATACTGATTTCGTATCATCAAAAATGGCGCATTGTATCATCGCCGGGAAGGAAGGTTACCCCTCATGGCTTTTACCCCCAAGCTGACCTATAAAGGCCGTCCGCTGGTCCGCTGCGGCAACGACATCTATTATGGCGATATGTCCGAACCCTTCATCGTGTATTTGCAGGTGCTCAACACCAAAAAGGAGAACGGCGTGGACGTGGCCGACCGCGTGCACATCGTGCTGCTGTCCACCGACGACTCCAAGCCCCTGCCCGAGCGCATCGTCCGCCAGGCCAACAAGGTGGGGCTGTTCAACGCCCTGTCCTTCGGCGACATCATGCTGCGCGGCCAGCTCAAACAGGGCAAGTAAGACCAACGCCATGCGCCGCGGCCCCTGACGCGGTATAATAATGCGGTATCGTTGCAAATTTATACAGTTTATGCAAAAATCGGTGAAGATAAAGGAGCGTTGTTCCATGGACTGCACCCAACTCAAAGGCCGGGATTTCCTGACCCTTTTGGACTATACCCCCGACGAGATCGCCGCCCTGCTGGATCTGGCCGCCGACCTGAAAGCCAAAAAGAAGGCCGGCATCCCCCACGACACGCTGCGGGGCAAAAACATTGCCCTGATCTTTGAAAAGACCTCCACCCGCACCCGGTGCAGCTTCGAGGTGGCGGCCCGGGACCTGGGCATGGGGGCCACCTATCTGGACCCCACGGGCAGCCAGATCGGCAAAAAGGAATCCATCGCCGACACGGCCCGGGTGCTGGCGTCCATGTTTGACGGCATCGAGTACCGGGGCTACGGCCAGGAGATCGTGGAAGAGCTGGCCCGCTACGCCAAAGTGCCGGTGTGGAACGGCCTGACCAACGAATACCACCCCACCCAGATCCTGGCCGATTTCCTGACCCTGCGGGAGCATTTCGGGCACCTTGAGGGCCTCAAGCTGGCCTACATGGGGGATGCGCGGTACAACATGGGCAACTCGCTGATGATCGGCTGCGCCAAGATGGGCCTGCACTTTGTGGCCTGCGCGCCCCGGACCTACTGGCCCGACGAGGCGCTGGTGCAGCGCTGCCGGGCCATTGCC
>DBRU01000066.1:0-1048 GCA_002306375.1 Faecalibacterium sp. UBA1360 | reverse complement strand
CACAAGACGGTCATCGGCAAGGAGATGGGCGAAAAGTTCGGCCGGGACGCCATGGAAGTCACCGACGAGGTGTTCGAGAGCGAGCGCTCGCTGGTGTTTGAGGAAGCCGAAAACCGCATGCACACCATCAAGGCGGTGATGGCCGCCACCCTGGGCGCGTAAACGGCGTGCAGATCTTTGCAAGGTTTCTGCAAAACGAAAAAAGGGACCCCCGCCCCCGCGGGCCGGCCGTGTGCCGGGCCCGCGGGGGCGGGGGTGTTTTCGGGTGTTTTTTTGCGGGGGCGGGCGGCATACGGCCCGTTAACGGGCAACGCCGCAAAGCTGCCAACCCCTCCGTCAGCTTCGCTGACACCTCCCCTTACACAGGGGAGGCATGTAAGGTGGCAGCCACCCAAGGCTCCCCTGTGTAAGGGGAGCTGGCGCCGTCAGGCGCCTGAGGGGTTGTCAGGCTACCGTCGCACGGGCCTTTCCTGTATCGGCGCTTGCTCGCCCCGGTTCGTAGAGACGGGATTCATCCCGTCCGCGGGACCTTGCTCCACCGCAAACATCCCCGGACGGGACAAGTCCCGTTCCTACAATGCGGGGCAAACAACAGATCGCCCGTTGGCGGGCAACGCCGCAAAGTTACCAACCCCTCCGTCAGCTTCGCTGACACCTCCCCTTACACAGGGGAGGTATGTAAGGTGGCAGTACCCCAAGGCTCCCCTGTGTAAGGGGAGCTGGCGGCCGATAGGCCGACTGAGGGGTTGTCAGGTTACCGCCGCGTTGGTCTTTCCCGTTTCGGCGCTTGTTCACCCTGGTTCGTAGGGACGGGACAAGTCCCGTCCCTACAATGCGGGGCAAACAACAGATCGCCCGTTAACGGGCAACGCCGCAAAGTTACCAACCCCTCCGCCGCTGCGCGGCACCTCCCCTTGCACAGGGGAGGCATCAGGCGGGCGGCAGCCGTGAATTTTCAAAACCATTCCTTGTTCACCGGCCCGCGGGGCCGGTGAATAGGCCGTCGCAAGTTTCTCACCCAACCATTGGCCGCTGTTCGCGGCCGGCC
>DBRU01000065.1:2417-3800 GCA_002306375.1 Faecalibacterium sp. UBA1360 | reverse complement strand
GCCTGGGGGTCGTCGAAGCCGAACTTGTCCATAATGGCCTGCTTGGCCTCGGCGAAGCCGCCCTTGCAGGCGCGGATGGTGGCGATGATCTCGTCCACGATGTCCACGGCCTTGCGCAGGCCTTCGAGGATGTGTTCCCGGTCCTGGGCTTTTTTGAGTTCAAAGGCCGTGCGACGGCGGATGACCTGGCCCTGGAATTCCAGGTAGCGCTGCATCATGGTCTTGAGGCTCATGACCTTGGGCACGCCGTCGTCCAGCGCCAGCATGATGACGCCCACGGTGTCCTGGAGCTGGGTGTAGCGGTACAGCTGGTTGAGCACCACCTGGGGGTTGGCGTCCCGCTTGATCTCGATGACGATCTTCATGCCGGTGCGGGAGGAGCTTTCGTCATTGAGGTCAGAGATGCCGTCGATGCGCTTGTCCTTGACCAGGTCGGCGATGGATTCGATCAGGCGGGTCTTGTTGACCATGTAGGGGATCTCGGTGATGAGGATCTCGAACCGGCCGTTGGGCTTTTCCACGATCTCGGCGCGGCCCCGCAGGGTGATCTTGCCGCGGCCGGTGGCGTAGGCGGCCCGGATGCCCGAGCGGCCCATGATGATGCCGCCGGTGGGGAAGTCGGGGCCCTTGACGTGTTCCATCAGGCCGGGCAGGTCGATGTCGGGGTCGTCGATCATGGCGCACAGGCCGCCCACGACCTCCCGCAGGTTGTGGGGCGGGATGTTGGTGGCCATGCCCACGGCGATGCCCTGGCTGCCGTTGACCAGCAGGTTGGGGAAGCGGCTGGGCAGCACGTGGGGTTCCTTTTTGGTCTCGTCAAAGTTGGGGTCCCAGTCGATGGTGTCCTTCTCGATGTCGGTGAGCATCTCGCAGGCCATCTTGGACATGCGGGCCTCGGTGTAACGGTAGGCGGCCGGGGGGTCGCCGTCGATGGAACCGAAGTTGCCCTGGCCGTCCACAAGGGGGTACCGCAGGCTGAAGTCCTGGGCCAGGCGGACCATGGCGTCATAGACGCTGGCGTCGCCGTGGGGGTGGTAGGCGCCCAGCACGGCGCCGACGGTGTCGGCGGATTTGCGGTAGGGGTGGGAGGGGTCGTTGCCCCGCTCGTGCATGGTGTACAGGATGCGGCGGTGCACGGGTTTGAGGCCGTCGCGCACATCGGGCAGCGCGCGGGAGACGATGACCGACATGGAGTAGTCAAGGAACGCGGTCTCGATCTCCTTTTTCACATCGCGCACGATGACCTTGGTGCCCGAGCCCGGGACCATGATGATATTTTCTTCCATTTGGTACTCACCTTTCTGGGAAGGATGCAGGAAAACGGGGGATCATTGTCTTTTTGCAAGGGAAGGCGGACGGCCAAAGCCTCCCCTGTGTAAGGGG
>DBRU01000065.1:0-2359 GCA_002306375.1 Faecalibacterium sp. UBA1360 | reverse complement strand
CGCCGGGAAATGGTTTTTTAATCACTTCCTTGCTCACCGGGCCCCAGCCCGGTGAGTAGGCCGTCGCAAGGCTTTTCGCCCAACCACTGGCCGCTGTTCGCGGCCAATACAAGGGGCGCAATACCTGCCCCCATTCGGGCACGAAAAGGAAGGACCACCAGGCTGGCTGCCGCTTGCCTTTACACATCCAGCTTTGCGTACTTGGCGTTCTTCTCGATGAACTGCTTGCGGGGTTCCACCTGCTCGCCCATCAGGATGCTGAAGGCTTCGTCCGCCCGCTCGGCGTCCTCCACCGTGATCTGCACGATGACCCGGTTGTCGGGGTTCATGGTGGTCTCCCACAGCTGGTCGGGGTTCATTTCGCCCAGGCCTTTGTAGCGGCTGATCTTGGCGCCCGGCATCTCGGCCGAAAGCACCTTCATTTCGTCCTCGTTGTAGGCGTACTTCACGGTCTGGCCCTTTTGCAGCTTGAACAGCGGGGGCTGGGCCACGTAGATATAGCCGTGGTCGATCAGCGGGCGCATATACCGGAAGAAGAAGGTCAGCATCAGGGTGCAGATATGGGAGCCGTCCACGTCGGCATCGGCCATGATGAAAATTTTATGATACCGCACCTTGCTGATGTCGAACTCGTCCCCGATGCCGGTGCCCAGGGCCGTGACCACGGGCATCAGCTTGTCGTTGCCGTAAATGCGGTCGGCGCGGGCCTTTTCCACGTTGAGCATCTTGCCCCACAAGGGCAGGATGGCCTGGATGTTGGAGTCCCGCCCCTGTTTGGCGGAACCGCCGGCGGAATCGCCCTCGACGATGAACAGCTCGGTCTTGCTGGGGTCCTTCTCGTGGCAGTCGGCCAGCTTGCCGGGCATGCGGTTGGATTCCAGCGCGCTCTTGCGCCGCACCAGGTCCCGGGCCTTCTGGGCCGCGGCCCGGGCCCGGGCCGCCTGGGTGGCCTTTTCCAGAATGGCCTTGGCCACGGCGGGGTTTTCTTCAAAATATTCGCTCAAAGCCTTGTACACAAGGCCCGAGACCAGCGTCTTGATGAAGGTGTTGCCCAGCTTGGTCTTGGTCTGGCCCTCGAACTGGGCCTCCTGCAATTTGACGCTGATGACGGCGATCAGGCCTTCGCGCACGTCGGGGCCCTTGAGGTTGTCGTCCTTGTCCTTCAAAATGCCCTTGGCGCGGGCGTACTCGTTGAACACGCGGGTCAGGCTCAGCTTGAAGCCCTCCTCGTGGGTGCCGCCCTCGGGGGTGTGGACGTTGTTGGCGAAGCTGAGCACCAGCTCGTTGAAGCTGTCGCAGTATTGCAGGGCCACCTCGGCCACGGCGCCGTCCCCTTCGCCCTTCATGTAGATGGGCTGGGGGTGCAGGGCGTTCAGGTCCCGGCGCTGCTGCAAATAGGACACAAAGCTGCGGATGCCGCCCTCGTAGCACATGGTCTCCCTGGGGAAAGCCCCGTCCTCGCCGGCCTGGCGCTCGTCGGTCAGGGTGATGCGCACGCCGGCGTTGAGGAAGGCTTCCTCCCGCAGGCGCTTGAGCAGGATGTCGTAATCATACACCGTGGTGTCGGTGAACATGACGGGGTCGGGCTTGAAGGTGACGGTGGTGCCGGTGGAGGCGGCGGGGCCGATCTTTTTCAGGTCGCCTTCGGGGATGCCCCGCCTGAAGCGCTGTTCATACTCGGCGCCGTCCCGGCGCACGCGGACCACGAGCCACTCGGACAAGGCGTTGACCACCGACGCGCCCACGCCGTGCAGGCCGCCGGCCACCTTGTAGCCCGAATCCTCGCCGCCGAACTTGCCGCCGGCATGCAGCACGGTGTACACGACGGTGACGGCGGGGATGCCCAGCTTGGGCTGGATGTCCACGGGGATGCCGCGGCCGTTGTCCGACACTTCGATGATGTCGCCTTCCTTGATGGTGACTTCGATGTGGGTGCAGTACCCGGCCAGGGCCTCGTCGATGGAGTTGTCCACGATCTCGTACACCAGGTGGTGCAGACCGGACGGACCCGTGGAGCCGATGTACATGCCGGGACGCTTGCGCACGGCCTCCAGGCCTTCCAGGACCTGGATCTGCGCGCCGCCGTACTCGTGGTCGGTGGCGGTCTCGGGGTTGATCTCGGGGATCATGTCTTGTGCCATGATGCTTTCCTTTCCTCTATTGGTTGCGGTGGGGTGCGGAGTTTTTGGGGCTGTCCTTTGCGGCAGCCCTGTGTGAAGGGGAACTTTTCGGCCTCCCCGGGGCAGCGGTGGGTGGGATGGCAGGGGAGGGGGCGCAGTTTTTTTCCTGATGTCTCCCCTGTGACAGCGGTGAACGGGGCGCGGCTTTCTTCCCCGTATGCCTCCCCTGTGTAAGGGGA
>DBRU01000120.1 GCA_002306375.1 Faecalibacterium sp. UBA1360 | reverse complement strand
AGGGGAGCCTTGGGGGGGCAGCCGTTATCCAAAAAAGGGCGGCCCTGCGGCCGCCCGAAAGTTATTTGTTTTTCTGGTTCTTGATGACCTTCAGGCGGCTGAACTCCTCCCGCTCTTTTTCGGCCAGGGCGTCGTCGATGAACTTGACCGTGGCCTCCATCTGGGGGATCTGCACGTTGCCCAGGGCGTTGGCCCGCTTCTGGGTCTTGCGGATGGCTTCGGCCAGGCGCACGACGCTGGTCTCCACCTCGGCCAGCTCCACGGTCAGGGCCTTGACCTCGTTGAATTTCAGGTAGGCGGTGTCCAAAGTGCCGTTGGTGGATTCAAGGCCGTAATACAGCCCCAGCGGAGCCGACGGGTCCAGCTTGACCATGGGCAGTTCCACGCCCATGACGCTGCGCCGCTCGATGGAAAGGCCGGTCTCCACCGGCACGCTGGCCGTGAATTCGCCCACCGACCCCAGCGTGATGTTGGCCCGCTGCAAGGCGGCGTAGGCTTCGGCGTAAGCGGCGCTGATCTTGTCCTGGATGGCGGCGGCCCGGTCGATCAGGCGCATCATTTCCCGCACAAGGATGTTGCGCTTGCGGTCCATGAGCTCGTAGCCCTGTTCGGCCAGGGCCAGGCTGCGCTTGGTGGCCATCAGATTGGATTTTGTGGGAAAGACCTGCTGCACGCAAATTCACCTGCCTTTGCAAAAAAATACCGGGGCCCGGGGCTTATTCCCCGGCGGGTTGGCTGAACTGGGCGTCCCGCAAAGCCTGCCGCTGCAAACGGCGCTTGCGGGCGGGTTCGTAGTAGGTGTCCAGGGGCTGGTCGTCGCAGCGGTCCAGCGCCGAACGGGGCAAGCCGGCCAGCAGCTCCCACCCCAGGTCCAGGGTCTCTTCCATCGTGCGGTTGGTGGCGCCCTGGCCGATGAAGTGGCGCTCGAACTCACGGCCGAAGCGCATGAGCAGCTTGTCGCTTTCGGACAGTTCTTCCTCGCCGATAACGCTGGCCAGGGCCTTGGCGTCCTGCACCTTGGCGTAGCAGGCAAACAGCTGGTTGGCCAGGGTCACGTGATCGTCCCGGGTATAGCCCGCGCCGATGCCGTCCTTCATCAGACGGGACAAACTGGGCAGCACGGCCACGGGCGGGAAGATGCCGGTGGCGTCCATGGCCCGGTCCAGAACGATCTGGCCTTCGGTGATGTAGCCGGTCAGGTCGGGGATCGGGTGGGTGATGTCGTCGCCGGGCATGGTCAGGATGGGGATCTGGGTCACAGACCCCTTGCTGCCCTTGATGATGCCGGCGCGCTCGTACAAACTGGCCAGGTCGGAGTACAGATACCCGGGGAAGCCTTTGCGGGCCGGGATCTCGCCCTTGGAGGAGGAGAATTCCCGCAGCGCCTCGCAGTAGCTGGTCATGTCGGTGAGGATGACCAGCACGTTCTTGCCCAGGTCAAAGGCCAGGTACTCGGCCACGGTCAAAGCGGCGCGGGGGGTGATGATACGCTCGATGATGGGGTCGTTGGCCAGGTTGAGCAGCATGACCACCCGGTCCATGGCGCCGGTGCTGACAAAGGAATCGCGGAAATATTCGGCCACGTCGTTCTTGACGCCCATGGCCGCAAAGACGATGGCGAAGTCCGACCCGTCGGACACGCTGGCCTGCTGCACGATCTGCACGGCCAGTTCGTTGTGGCGCATGCCGGAGCCCGAGAAGATGGGCAGCTTCTGGCCGCGGATCAGGGTGGTCAGGCAGTCGATGGAGGAGATGCCCGTGTGGATGTAGTTGCGGGGGTACACCCGGCTGACCGGGTTGATGGGCGCGCCGTTGACGTCCCGCCGGGCCACCGGGTAGATATCGCCCTGGCCGTCGATGGGGCGGCCCAGGCCGTCCAGGATGCGCCCGGGCAGTTCGGGCGAAAGGTCCATGAGCATGGGGTGGCCGGTGAACACCGTGCGGGTGTTGACCAGACTCAGGCCGGAAGAACCTTCAAACACCTGGATCACGCAGCGGTTTTCCTCCACCATGACCACACGTCCGGTGCGGGTGGACCCGTCGTCCAGGTGCAGTTCCACCACCTCGTCATAGCTGGCGCCGGGCACGTCGTCCAGCACCACCAGCGAGCCGTTGATCTGGCTCAGACCGATATGTTCAAGGATCATTGGGCAGTGCCCCCTTCCCTGCCGCCGGCGCCTGCGCCCGCCGCGGCGAGCTTCGAATCGATCTCGGCGCGAAGGGCGTCGAAGCGGCTGAAATCATCGTTGGGGATATCGTACTTCATCTTGACCAGCGTGTCGAACATGCCGGTGGCCAGCAGGGTGCTGACCGGCACCTGTTTGGCCACCAGGGCGCTGCACTTGTCGTACAGGTACAGGATGATCTGCATCATTTTGAGCTGTTTTTCCAGCGGGACGAAGGTGTCGGTGGCGTGGAAGGCATTCTGCTGCAAAAAGCCCACGCGGATGACACGGGCGATCTCGATGGTCAGCTTCTGGTCGTCGGGCAGAACGTCCGAGCCGATGAGCTTGACGATCTGCATGAGGTTGGTCTCCTGCAACAGCAGGTCGGCCAGCCGGCCGCGGCATTCCATGAAGTCCTTGCCCACGTTGTCGTAGTACCACTCGGACAGGTCGCCCAGGTATTCGCTGTAGGAATCGTTCCAGTTGATGGCCGGGTAGTGCCGGGCGTAGGCCAGGCTCTTGTCCAGCGCCCAGAAGCAACGGGTGAAGCGCTTGGTGTTCTGGGTGACGGGCTCGGAGAAGTCGTTGCCCTGGGGGCTGACGGCGCCGATGACCGAGACCGAGCCTTCCTGCCCGCCCAGGGTCTTGAAGTAGCCGGCCCGTTCGTAGAATTCGGCCAGGCGGCTGGGCAGGTAGGCGGGGTAGCCTTCGTCGGCGGGCATTTCCTCCAACCGGCCGGAGATCTCGCGCAGGGCTTCGGCCCAGCGGGAGGTAGAGTCGGCCATCATGGCGGTGTGGTAGCCCATGTCGCGGTAGTATTCGGCCAGGGTGATGCCGGTGTAGATGGACGCCTCGCGGGCGGCCACCGGCATGTTGGAGGTGTTGGCGATGAGCACCGTGCGGTCCATCAGGCTGTTGCCGGTGCGCGGGTCGGTCAGTTCGCTGAATTCCTGCAGGGCCTGGGTCATCTCGTTGCCGCGTTCGCCGCAGCCCACGTAGATGATGATGTCGGCGTCGCACCACTTGGCCAGCTGGTGCTGGGTCATGGTCTTGCCGGTGCCGAACCCGCCGGGGATGGCGGCCGCGCCCCCCTTGGCCAGGGGGAACATGGTGTCGATGACCCGCTGCCCGGTGATCAGGGGCCGGGGCGAGGTCATACGGGCCGCGGCCGGGCGGGGCGTGCGGATGGGCCACTGCTGGCACAACGTCAGGGCGTGCTCCGCGCCCTTTTCGTCGGTGACCCTGGCCACGGGCTCCTGCACGGTGTAGGCGCCGTTTTCGGCCGCCCAGGTGACGGTGCAGCGCCCGTACAGGGGCGAGAGCATACATTTATGGACGATGGCCGGGGTCTCGGGGCAGGTGGCGTACACCGCGCCGGGCTCCAGCGTATCGCCGGGCTTGACCGTAATGGTCACGTCCCATTTCTTTTCGGTATCCAGGGCCGGGGCCTGGGCGCCGCGGCCGATGAAGCTGCCGCTGTCGGCCTCGATGGCGGGCAGCGGGCGCTGGATGCCGTCGTAGATGTTGCGCAGGATACCGGGGCCCAGCGTGACCGACAAGGGCGCGCCGGTGGGTTCCACGGGTTCGCCGGGGCGCAGGCCGCCGGTCTCCTCATAGACCTGGATGGTGGCGGCCTGGGCGTCCAGGCGGATGACCTCGCCCACCAGGCGCTGGTTGCCCACGTGGACCATTTCCATCATCGAAAGCCCGGTGCGGCCGCGGACGGTGACCACCGGGCCGTTGATGCTGTACAGTTGATAGGTTTGCATGGCGATCCTTCCCTCTTTGTTGCCTTACAGCGCGATCTCCAGGCCGGCGTTCTCCAAAAACCAGGGGCGCTGGGCTGCCAGACGGGCTTCCAGCGTGTCGTCGGCGGCCAGGGCCTTGGCCGGGTTTTCGGCCCGCAGGCCGCCCAGGGCGATGCCCTCGTCGGCTTGCAGCGTGCAGCCCGCCGGGGCCTTGCCCAGCAGGGTAAGGTCGGCGGCGCGGGCGCGGATGACCGTGCCTTCGCCCAGGCGCTTGGCCAAAGCGGCGGCGCTCTGGCGCAGCCAGGGGCCGTAGGCGTCGGTGCGGGTGAAATCGGCCAGTTTGGCGCGGGCGGCGGCAAAGGTCTCGTCGGCCAGAGCGGCGCGGCGGGCGGCCAGGGCGGCGCGGGCTTCGGTGCGCGCGGCGCTCAAAGCGCGGTTGGCCTGGGTCCTGGCGCGGGCGGTCTCGAAGGCGACGGTGGATTCGGCGCGGGCGGTCTCGGTCTTTTTCACCTCGGCCAGGGCGGCGTCGATCTCGGCGTCGGTCTTTTGGCGGATGTCGGCGCACTGGCGCTCGCCCTCGGCCTTGATGGAGGCGAGGAACTGCTGCGCGCGGGCTTCGAGTTCAAGCATGGTGATCCCTCCAATCAAGCAAGTGTCATACCTTGATGCCGATGGCTTCGCGGATATAACGGGTGATGCGGTCCTTGCCGGCGGCGGAACCGCCGGTGGACGGCACGGTGACCAGCAAGGGGCCCCCGGCGTCGGCCATCACGGGGTCCAGCGCGTCGGTATAGGCGGCGGCGATCTTTTCGGTCACCAGGATCATACCGATGTCGCGCTGGGCGGCGATGCGGGCCAGCGCGGCGCGCACGTCGGCCTCGCTGCGGGCGACGGCGCCCTCGATGCCGGCCAGACGCAGTCCGTTCATGGCATCGGAATTGTCGCTGATCAGATAAAAGCGCATCGTGTTACACCAGCTTGCTCAGGATCATGATGGAGATGACCAGGCCGTACAGGGCGATGGATTCGCCCAGGGCCACGAAGATCAGGCTCTTGCCGAAGGTCTTGGGGTTTTCGCTGTTGGCGGCGATGGCGGCCGGGGCGCCGGCGGCCACGGCGATGCCGCCGCCGATGCCGGCCAGGCCGGTGGCCAAAGCGGCGGCCACCAGGCCGATGCTCAGGCTGGTGTTGTGGTCGTTGGTGACAAGGGTCTCCTCGTCCGCGGTCTCGGTGACGGCGGTGGTGTCGGCGGTGTCGGCATTGTCGGCGTAGGCGGCGGCCGCACCGAAGCAGGACAGGGCAAAGACGACGAGCATGCAGGCGATCAGTTTACGGATATTGGTCTTCATGATAAAAACCTCCTGTTGTTGGATCGATATGTCAAGCGGGCAACGGCCCGGGGGGATCAGGCTTTGTCGGCCTTGGCGGGGGCGTGGATGTCCAGCGCCTCGAACTTGTGGCCGCCGCCGCGATAAAAGCGGCTGAACATTTCGTAGAATTCCAGACGGATGCCCTGAATGGCCGAGAGCAGCGCTTCCAGCGCGATGACCACCAGGTTGCCCAGGACCACCACCACCGGGTTGGCGGGGGTGCCGGCCAGGGTAAAGACCACCATCATCATGCTGGCGTGGACGATGACAAAGGCACCCACGCGCAGGAAGGAGATGGTGTTGGACAGGTAGCTGAGCACGCTTTCCAGCAGTTCAAAGAAGTTCTGCATCAGGTAGTTGCCCCAGCCGTCGGCGGGCTTCCAGTCCGGGTCGCCGTTGCACAGCTTGGCCAGCGCTTCGGCAAAGAGCAGCGCGGCCAGGCCCAGGCCCAGCAGCACCGCGGCCAGCGGCACCGGCAAAAAGACCCACGCGCCCATGAAGGCGCTGACCAGGTCCACGCCGGCCACATAGGTGATAACGCCCACCACGCCGTTGGTGCCGAACGCCACGTCGCCCCAGTGGCCCTGTTTGGCCCGGGTGTAGATGTTCATGCCCATGGCGGCCAGCACCAGCACCACGCCGATATACACGGCGAAGAGCAGGATGCCGTTGATGGAGTCCATGACCGAGACGGGCTTGCCCGCCAGGCCGACGGCTTGGTAGAGCGGGTCCAGCACTTCCTCAAAGCCGAACACCGACCCGTACACGAGGCCGGCCAAGGTGCTGGCGACGCCGCAGGGGATCATGAGATGGAACAGCGGGTTTTTCTTGACCTTCCACATAAAAAGGCTGAACGCCGTCAGGACCAGGCCCTGGCCCACATCCCCGAACATGATGCCGAACAATACGGTGAAGGTGACGGCGACAAAGGCGGTGACATCGGTCTCGTCGTAGTCGGGAAGTCCGTACATTTCGACAAAGAACTCAAAAGGGCGGACGAACCAGGCGTTGCGCAGCTTGGTGGGCGGTGTGTGGCGGCCGGCCTTGTCGGGGTCGTCCACGGTGACGCGGATGCCGGGGATGGCCCGGGCCGCGGTGACCACGGTGTCGATGTAGCTTGCGGGGACCCACCCCACGCAGAAGAAGTGCCCGCCCTTGACCGCGGCGAAGCGGCGCAGGCTGAACACGGCCGAGGCGTAGCGGGCGGCGTTGTAGACCTGCTCGATCTTTTCCCGCTCGGCGTCCCAGATGGCCCGCAGACGGTCGTCGATGCCCTGGATGCTCTGGCCCACCACTTCCAGGTTTTCGCGGAAGTGCTCCACGATCTCGCCGGGGCTGCCGGCCGCGCCGGGCACCCGCAGGGGCTCGAAGAACAGCATGGAGAAGATGCCGTCGGTCTCCTGGGCTTTGCTGCGGGGGGTCAGGTAGACGCCCCAGTACCCCTCGTTGGTCTGGCTGCAGGGCACGAACAGGATGTAGGGATCGTCGGCGTAGCTGTTCATCAGCTTGTTGTAGCCCGCCTTGGGCAAAAAGCCGAAGCGGACCTTCACATGCTTGCAGCTGGTGATCTCGTCCACGTTGGCCTTCAGGCTCACAAAGTGGCTGTACTGCTCGATGGCCTGCTCGCACAGGGCTTTCTGTTCCGACAGGCTGTCCCGTTCGGCCCGCAGGGCGGCGATGCGCTCGCTGAGGCCTTCAAGGAATTCCCGGGTGGCGGCGCCGCCGCCGGCGCCGGGGCCGGGCGTGTCGGGCAGGTCCTGGCCCACCTGTTTGGCCAGCGCCTGCACCTGCGCCACCACCGGGGCGTAGGGGTCCTCCTCGTTCAGGGGCTTGTAGCCCAGCGAGGCGGACATGTACTCGGTCGCGGGTTCCAGGCCAAAATGGCCGTCCAGACAGCACGCGCCCAAAAATTCGTCCAGGTGGGGCAGGGTGCCCTGCACATGGACCAGCTTCATGCGTTCGACCAAATCAATTCACCCTCCCTTTCTCGGCGTCCGTCCGACCGCCCACCAGCATGGACATGAGCTCGTCGGCGGGCATGTTGTAGTGGACGCCTTCAATGATATGTTCCAGATTCTTGACCTCGCACCGGGCCAGGTAGATGTAGCACAGCATGACCAGGCTGGGGTCGGTGGAAAAGCGCAGCCATTTTTCGCACCAGTCGTAGTGGTACCGCTGCATGGCCTCCTTCAAGATCACGCCGGGGTAGCGTTCCATGGCCCGGCCGTAGACCGTGGCTTGCAGCGCTTTGCGGAAGGCCTCGATGTCCCTGGCTCCCAGCAGGGCGTTCCATTCGGCCTCGCTCAAATTGGAGTAATCCCGCCTTGCGGCGGCGTCCACCACATTGAGCGGGGCGTTCATGCGGATCAGCCGCGCCACGTTGGACACGGCGGCAATGTCGCATTCCCGGGCGATGTATTCCCGCACGCCGGGCTCGCCCCCCGGGGCCGCCGCGCCCCGGCCCTCGGCCAGGGATACCAACGCCCGATGGCGGTGGGTCTCAAGATAGGGCTCGGCGTGTACCAGCAGCTTGGCGCCGGCGGGCAGGTCGGCCAGCGGCGCCAGCAGGTCCCGGTAGGGCGTGCCTTCCAGCGCGGCCAGCAGGCTTTTGGCGTCGGTGACCTTGGCCAGGGCGTACAGGTCCACCGCGCAGCGCTGCTGCAAAAAGTCCGGCAGGATGTACAGGTAATCCCCGGGGCGTCCGGCGTCCAGGCAGCGCAGGCAGGAGAGGATCTCGTCCACCTCGCAGCTGGTGGTAAAGTAGCCGTACACCAGGTGCCCGGCCGACAGTTCGTACCGGCACAGACTGTCGTACCGCTCAAAAATGGCCTGGCGCAGAAGGGCTTCCAGCTGGGCGCGGCGGGCCGTGGGCGGGTTGACGGACTTGAGGTCATCGGCGTACATGGGCAGGGCCTTGAGCTCGGCGGCCAGGGCCGGCATGGTCCGGCAGGCGGCCAGGCGGCGGTAATCGGCGCTTGTCAGGCGGCGTCCGTACATGGCCCGGGCTTTGGCCAGCGCCGCGTTGCTGGCCCGGGACTTGACGGGCAGCGGGATCGGCAGCATCAGCCCTCACCCCCGGCATTCAGCGCCCGGCGGCACAACTCGTCCACCCAGGCGTCCCGGCTGCGCTGGGCTCTGTCTTGCAGTTCGGCCTCGGCCCGGGCACGGGCGGCAGCCAGTTCCTCCAGCGCGGCGCGGTTGCCGGCCTCGGCCTCTTTGGCGGCGGCCTCGGCCCGGGCTTTACTGTCGGCGGCGGCTTCGTCGGCGATGCGGCGGCGCTGGGCGTCCAGATCGGCCAGACGGGCGGCGCGCTCGTTTTCGGCTTGTTCGGTGGCGTCGCGCTGGGCGGCATCCATGTTCAAAATAGCCTGCATCAAATCGTTCAAATCTTTCATAACAACACCTCGAAAGGACGCCTTGGTCTTTCTGCGCCCCATTATAGCACTCTGCCCAAAGAATTCAAGCAATTTTTGTGCAGGGCGCAAAAATCCGTCGCAAAGCATAAAAATTTTGCCCCGAATTTGCATTTTGAAAATCCGGCGGGCGATTTTTTTCAAAAAGAAAAGCCCGGCGACGGCCGGGCACGGAAGGAGCGGTCATTGACGATATATGGCGGGAAACGGGCGGTCCCGCCCCGGTTTTATGCCTGGGCGGCCAGGATGACCACGCTCAGGGCGGGCAGATCCACCTGCCCGTGCAGCACGGGCCCGAAGGGGATGGCCCGGGCCCGGACGCCGTCGCACAGCGTGCGCCAGCCGCCGGTGGGCAGGGCGGCGCGCTGGGGGGGTGCGCTCGGGGTTGTAGTAGACGGCCAGGCGGTTGGCGGCGCCGCCCGGGCGCTCGGGCACAAAGCCCACCAGCCAGCCCGGCAGCGCCAGCAGCATGGGCACGGGCTGGTCGGGGTCCGCCAGGCCCGACAGTTCGGGGTAGGCGGCCCGGATGTCCAAAAGCCCGCGGTAAAAGCGGACCAGTTCGTCCATGCGGGCGGCCCGGGCCCAGTCCAGGGCGTTTTCGGCCAGGGGGCCCCGGTAGGTGTTGGGGTCCCCGTGCTTGGTGCGGGCGAATTCCTCGCCGGCCTGCATGAAGGGCAGGCCCTGGCAGGTCAGGTAGATGCCGGCGCACATGCGGTTCTGGGCCAGCAGGTCGCCGTCGCACACGTCGTAGTTCCTGCGCCCGGCCACGGCCTTGAGTTTGTCCCACAGGGTGAAGTTGTCGTGGGCGGACACATACTGCACGATCTGCCCGGCCGCCCGGGGCAAAAGGCCCTCGGACCCGTCCCGGAAGGCCCCCAGGGCGTGCAGCAGCGTATAACCCGCGCCGGGCGCGCCGTTGACGTAGCCGGGGGCTTTGGCGTCGAACACGCCGCCCTTGATGGTGTCGCGGGTGTTGTCGCAGAAAATGCCGATGCGCTCGTCCAGCAGGGGCAAAGCGCCCTTGTCGGCGGCCCGGGCGCCGGGGCCCATGCGGGTGGCCCCGCCCTGCCAGGGCTCGCCGTACACAAGGATGTCCCGCCCGCCGGGCAAAGCGTCCAGCGCGGCGCGCACGGCGTTCATCGTGTCCACGTCGTGCAGGGCCATCAGGTCAAAGCGGAAGCCGTCGATGTGGTAGGCGGTGGCCCAGTACACCACCGAATCCACGATGTACTTGCGCACCATGGGGCGTTCGCTGGCCAGGTCGCACCCGCAGCCCGAGCCGTTGGTCAGCTTGCCGTCGGCCCAGCGGCGCAGCCAGTAGCCGGGGGCGGCCTGCTCCATCCAGTTGTCGGCGCGGTAGGTGTGGTTGTACACCACGTCCATGACCACGCCCAGCCCGGCCCGGTGCAGCGCCGCGATCATGGCGCGGCATTCCCGCACGCGGACCTCGCCGTGCCAGGGGTCGGTGGAGTAGGAGCCTTCGGGCAGGTTGTAGTTCAAAGGGTCGTAGCCCCAGTTGTAGCCGCCGGGGACCGTCTCGTCCACCGAGGCAAAGTCGAAGATGGGTTGCAGCTGCACATGGGTGACGCCCAGCCGCTTGAGATAGTTCAGGCAGGTGGGGTGCTCGCCGTCGCAGTCCAGGGTGGTGTCCGGCTGGGTGAAGGCCAAAAACTTGCCCCGCCATTCGGGGCGCACGCCGCTGCGCTCGTCGGCTGAAAAGTCGGCCACATGGACCTCCCACACGCTGCGGCGGGCGGCGTCCCGGGCGGCGGCGGGGCGGCGGTCGGCGGCCCAGCCCTCGGGGGCGGCGGCGTCGGGGTCCAGCACCATGCTGCGCAGGCCGTTGGCCCCGGCGGCCCGGGCGTAGGGGTCCGCGATGGCGGCCGTGCGCCCGTCGGGGAAGGTCAGCTCATAGGTATAGTACTGCCCGGCCGCATCGCCCCCCACCGTGCAGCGCCACACCCCGCCGGAGGCGGCGTGCATGGACACGGAAGACAGTTCGGCCGCGCCGGGCTCGGCGTCGGTGCCGGTGGTATAGCGGCGCAGGGTCACGGCCGAGGCCGCCGGGGCCCACAGGGTGAAGGCGGTCTCTTGGCAAGAGTAGACCGCCCCCAGGTCGCCGCCGGTGTATTCCGGCCAGTCGGCGCGCCGTCGTGCCATGCCCTGTTCCCCCCTTTTGCATCACCGAAAGCGGACGCCGCAAAGCCCGGCCCGGGTTTTGGCAGCGTCCGCCTTGGTCTTTCTATTTATAATAGTAACAGGTCTTTGCCCCGAATGCAAGGGGTCAGCCGCGGGCGTCCAGCAGCTGGTAGTCCCGGGGCTCCATGATGCTCTGGTAGGCGGGGCGGATGATCTTGTCCACGTTGACCAGCTCTTCCAGGCGATGGGCGCTCCAGCCCACGATGCGGGCGATGGCGAAGATGGGGGTGTACAGCTCCACGGGGATGTCCAGCATGTTGTAGACAAAGCCGCTGTAAAAGTCCACGTTGGTGGACACGCCCTTGTAGATGTGCCGTTTTTCGGCGATGACCTGGGGGGCCAGGCGCTCGATGGCGTTGTAGAAGTTGAAATCCTCCCGCCGGCCCTTGGCCTCGGCCAGCTGCTGCACAAAGCCCTTGAACACCACGGCGCGGGGGTCGGAAAGAGAGTACACCGCATGGCCCATGCCGTAGATGAGGCCCTTGCGGTCGAAGGCTTCCTTGTCCACGATCTTGCCCAGGTAGGTCTTGAGCTCGTCCTCGTCGGTGATGTCCTTCACGTTTTTGCGGATGTCGTCGCACATTTCCATGACCTTGATGTTGGCGCCGCCGTGCTTGGGGCCCTTGAGGCTGGACAGCGCCGCCGCCATGACCGAGTAGGTGTCCGACCCGGAGGAGGTGACCACGCGGGTGGTGAAGGTGGAGTTGTTGCCGCCGCCATGCTCCATGTGCAAAAGCAGGGCGATGTCCAGCACGTGGGCTTCCAGCGGGGTGTAACTGCGGTCGGGGCGCAGCATCTGGAGCAGGTTTTCGGCCGTGGACAGCTCGGGCTGGGGGCGATGGATGTACATGCTGCCCATGTTCACATAATAGTTGTAGGCGTGGTAGCCGTAGACGGCCAGCATGGGGAACACGCTGACCAGCTTGAGGCACTGTTCCAACTGAGTCTGCAAGCTGTTGTCCCCCACCGAGTCGTCGTAGGACGCCAGGGTCAGCACGCTGCGGGTCAGGCTGTTCATCAGGTCCTTGGTGGGGGCCTTCATGATGACATCCCGGATGAAGTTGGTGGGCAGGTCCCGGCACTTGACCAGCGTGTCGGTAAAGGCGCTCAGCTGCTGCTGGGTGGGCAGGTCGCCCAACAGCAGCAGGTAGGCGGCTTCCTCAAAGCCGTAGCGCTTGCCACGCAGGCCCTTGATCAGGTCGTAGACGTTGTAGCCGCGGTACCACAGCTTGCCCTCGCAGGGGATCTTTTTGCCGTCGCGCTCCTCAAAGGCGTCGATGCGGGAAATGTTGGTGATGCCGGCCAGCACGCCCTTGCCGTCCTTGTCGCGCAGACCGCGTTTGACGCCGAAGGCGTCGAACAGCGCGGGGTCGATGCGGTCGTTTTTGACGCACAGGTCGGTGAACAAAGCCGCCTCTTTTTCGATCGCTGCGTATTCGCCCATTTGAAATACCTCCCGTTCTTTCGGTTGTTCCGGTCCCACCCTCGCATCCGCCCGCACAAACACGGACGCCGGCGGCCGTGCCGTCGGCGGTGTTCGGCGGCCGCCCGCGGCGGCCGGTCCGGACGGGTGTACGGCGCCGGACGGCGGCGAGGCAAGCCACTGTATACAAAAATGCTTGTTTTTATTATACCCGTTCTTGTACACTGTGTCAAACCGCGGTCTGGTAAATTTTGTGTGAACGCCCGGGCCGGGGCCCTACCCGCCGGGGCCGGGCTGTGGTATAATGGGACAACAACGTATGCAAAAGAGGTGCCTGTATGAAGATCGCGGTCGCCGGCATGGGATATGTCGGGCTTTCCAACGGGGTGCTGCTGGCCCAGCACAACGAGGTGTGGGCGGTGGACGTGCTGCCCTGGCGGGTGGCGGACATCAACGCCCGACGCTGCCCCATCGCCGACAAGGAGCTGGAAGAATACCTGCGCACCAAGCCCCTGGACCTGCGGGCCACCACCGACGCCAAAGCCGCCTACACCGGTGCGGACTGGGTGGTGATCTCCACGCCCACCAACTATGACGAGGAAAAGAATTTCTTTGACACCTCCAGCGTGGAGGCCGTGCTGCGCCTGGCGGGGCAGTACGCCCCCCAGGCCACCGTCGTCATCAAGTCCACGGTGCCGGTGGGCTACACGGCCCGGATCCGGCAGGAGATGAACAACCCCAACATCCTGTTCAGCCCCGAATTTCTGCGGGAAGGCCACGCCCTGTACGACAACCTTTACCCCAGCCGCATCGTGGTGGGCGCCCCCGCCGGGGACGAGCGCCTGGCGGCCAGGGCCCGGCAGTTCGCCGACCTGCTGCGCCAGGGCGGCTGCAAGCCCGACGTGCCCGTGCTGCTGCCCGGCCTGACCGAGGCCGAGGCCATCAAGCTGTTTGCCAACACCTACCTGGCGCTGCGGGTGGCCTACTTCAACGAGCTGGACACCTACGCCGCTTTGCGCGGCCTGGACACCCGGGCCATCATTGACGGGGTGTGCCTGGACCCGCGCATCGGCGCCCAGTACAACAACCCCAGCTTCGGCTACGGCGGCTACTGCCTGCCCAAGGACACCAAACAGCTGCTGGCCAACTACAACGCCGTGCCCCAGAACCTGATCGGCGCCATTGTGGAGAGCAACCGCACCCGCAAGGATTTTATCGCCGAGCAGGTGCTGGCCCGCCGCCCCCGCACCGTGGGGGTGTACCGCCTGACCATGAAGGCGGGCAGCGACAATTTCCGCCAGTCCAGCATCCAGGGCGTGATGAAGCGCATCCGGGCCGAGGGCGTGCCCCTGGTGGTGTACGAGCCCGCCCTGAACGAGGATACCTTTTACGGCAGCCGGGTGGAGCGGGACCTGGACGCCTTCAAGCAAGAGTGCGACGTGATCCTGGCCAACCGCATGGCCCCCGAGCTGGCCGACGCGGCTCCGAAGGTCTATACCCGGGACCTGTACAGCCGGGACTGACTTTTGTAAGGTTGGCCCGCCATGCGGCAGCCCCCGCCCCGGACAAAAAGTCCGGGGCGGGGGCTGCTTTGGTTTGGGGCAGGGCTCAGACAAATTCCCGCCAGATCGTCTCGGCGTGGGTCTGGAAGTCGCACAGCTCCCGCATCATCTTGCGGGCCCCCGGCGAGGCCATGGGGTAGTCGGTCTCGGCGCGTTTGCAGTCCAGCGCGCCCTGGCCGCTGCCCTCGGCCAGCATGGTGGCCAGGTTGCGGGTGGATTTGTCCAGCATCGTGCGGGTGCGGATGCCCATGCTCACGCTCATGCGGGCGGCGGCGCTCTGGCCCTTGGCCGTGCAGCCCAACGCGTCCAGGGCGGCGTGGGCCTGCTGGTTCATGCGGCGGTACTCGCTGCGCTGGCGCTGCATCTCGGCCTTCAGGGCGGCGTCCCTGGTCAGGCCCATCATCTCTTCCAGCGTGTTTTTGCCCATCTCGGTGTTCTGGACCAGCTCTTGCAGCATGGCTTCGTTGTCGCTGCGCTGGCTTTCGCTCATTTGCGGCATAAAAAAGACCCCCTTGTGTACGCATAAGCCGGAACGTCCGGCCAAAGGTAGTATGCGTACCAGGGGGGTCGGTTATTCGGTTCACATGCCAAGGCGCTGCTCGGCCAGGCTGAGCATCCACTCCCAGCTGCCAGTCTCGGCCCAGTCGGCCGCGGCCACGGTGGTGGTGAACTCGCCCCGGCGGGCCAGGGTGATGGCAAAGTTCTTGCGGGCGGAATCCAGCGTTTCCCGCAGGCGGTGTTCCAGGGTGCGGGCGTCGGCGCCCACCGACACCACCAGAAACACCCCGTCCTCCAGGCGGATCAGGGGCGTTTCGCCCTGTTCCAGGTCCACGGCCAGGCCCAGGATACCCGCCGCGGTGGTCAGGCAGCGGTCGGCGGCGGCCACGCTCTCGGTGCGGCAGATGCGGGCATACTCGTTGACGCGGACCAGCGCCACGCTGACGGGCTGACCGCTGTGGGCGGCCGCCGTGACCCGGGCGCGGAATTCGGCATCCAGGAAGGCCCGGTTGTACACGCCGGTCACATAGTCATGGCTGAGCTCCTGCTGATACTGGTTGAGCAGGCGGCACAACGCGTTGGCTTCGCGGCTGGTCTGGGGCGCGTTGGGGGCCATGCGGTAGGCGCCCATGAGCACGCAGGGGCGGTCGTTGACCCGCACGCCCCAATACAGCGCCAGGGCGTTGCCGTCCGGCCCGTGCAGCGGGCGCCAGGCCCGGCCGGCTTCGTCCAGCGGCGGCGGGGCGGCGACTTCCTCGCCGGGTTGCAGGGTCGCGGGGTCCAGCTGCCGGGCGGCGGCCGGGTCGATCAACATCACCTCGTCAAACAGGGTGCGCATGCTCTCGATCTGTGCGGTCAGCTGTGCGCAAGTGTATTCCATGCTCCTGCCTCTCCCTTCGCGCGCCAGGGGCGCGTAGGCCCGGGGACATCTGCAAAATACGCCCCCGCCCATGATGATAGATTTGTTTTATTGTACCATAAATCCCAAAGGCGCGCACCCATCGCCTTTACCAAAAAATCGCGTTACTGTGCGGCGTTTGTTGGGATGTTTTGCCAAAAAGATCAAGATTCGTTCTCATTGTCCCCTTCGACCAGGGCGGCGATGGCGGCGTCGCGCCAGGCGGTGCGGTCGTCCCGGTCAAATTCGGCGCGCCAGGCCCCGTCCTCGCCGGCGGCCAGCTCCGTGCCCGCCCGGGTCAGGGCGCTCTGCACGTCGGGGGTCAGGACGGTCTCGGGCAAAATGCCCTTGCCCACCTGCTCCACCTGGCTGCGGGCGGCGGCCGTGTCGTTGGAGGCCGTGCCCCAGGGGGTGATCAGGCTCAAGGACTCGGTGAGGGTCTCCTCCCCGGCCTGGCTCGTGTACAGCCACAGGATGGCCGCGGCGGCGGCCCGGGCGCCCTGTTCATCGGCGCCGGCCGGGATGGCCAGCCAGGCCGCCGTGGACAGGATCGGGTAGTTCATGAGCCCGGTCAGGTTGTACTCGTCGGTGGACAAATCGTCCTGCACAAAGTCGCACTTGAAGGGCAGGCAGACCAGCCGGTCCTGCACGTCGCCCTCGGTGTGGGCCAGCACGTCGGCCAGCGTGCCACGGTAGAACAGCGCCTCGCCATTTTGCAGCGCGGCCACGGCTTCGGCCTGGTCGGGCAGGGTCGAGGCGTCCCGGTTGGCCAGTTCCAGCGTCAGGGCGCTGTACAGCCCGTTGAGCGGGCCGGTCAGCGTGCTTTCGTCCCGGGTGTCGCCGGCGGCCAGCAGCACGCCGGTGAACGCCGCGCCCCCAAAGCAGGCCCCGGGCGCGGACGCCGGCAGGGCGAACACCGCCTTGAGGCTGGCGGCGGCTTCGGGCTTTTCGGCCGGCAGGGCGTAGTCGGCGCCGGACAAAGTCAGGCTGATCTCGGTGGGCTCGGCCAGCCAGGCCGTGACATCCTGGGCAAAGTCGCCCCATTCCTGCCAGGAGCAGGCCGTCAGGTCGGCGACCAGCGTTTCGGCGTCGGCCCCCAGCAGGGCGGCCAGACGGTCGCTGTCAGCCCAGTAGCCGTACAGCGTTTTGCCAAGAGGCAGGGCCGTCACGGCGGTGACGGCGGTTTCGGCCTCCACCCCGGCGCGGATGGCGGCCGTGGACAGAAGGCTGTCCTGCCCCATGTTGCGCCAGGCCTCGTCGTCCCCGGCGGGGGCGGCGTTCAGCACGGCCAGGTCCGCGGCGTCGGCCGCATCGGCGGTGACCAGCTCGACGCCCTGGGCGTCGGCGTACAGGCGCAGGGCGTCGGCCGCGGCGGTGGCGGGGCCGGCCTCGTAATACACAGTCAGGCTCTGGGGCGCGGCGGTGGGCGCGGCGGCGGTCTCGGCCGTGGAGGCGGAAGGCGCCGACGCCGGCGTGCAGGACGCCAGCAGGCCCAGGGCCAGCACCGGGCACAGGATACGTTTCAGCATGGGTGATTCTCCTAAATTTTGTGGGTATGGATGACAGCTTTTATTATAGCGGATACGGACGGTTTTTTCCACCCCGGTTTTGTGGTATAATGGTCTGGACCGCCTTGCGGTCCCACCCAACGAACGAAAGGACGCCCCGCCATGACCCCCACCCGCAAACTGTACGAGACCGACGCTTTTCTGCGGCGCTTTTGCGCCCGGGTGCTTGCCTGCGAACCCGCCGGCAAAAGCTGGCGCGCCGCGCTGGACGCCACCGCCTTTTACCCCGAAGGGGGCGGTCAGCCCTGGGACACGGGCGTCCTGGGCGGCGCGAAGGTAACGGAGGTCCGCCTGGCCGGGGAGGTCGTCTGGCATACCCTGGACGCCCCGCTGGAGCCCGGCGCGGCGGTGGAGGGCGAGATCGACTGGGCACGGCGGCTGGACCACATGGAACAGCACACCGGCGAGCATATCCTGAGCGGCACGCTGCACCGCCTGTTCGGGGCGAACAACGTGGGGTTCCACATCGGGCAGCCGGCCGTGCGCATGGACATGGACCTGCCCCTGACCGACGCCCAGCTGGCCGAGGCCGAAGCCGCCGCCAACGCCGCCGTGCGCGCCGACGAGCCGGTGCGGGCCTGGTGCCCCGGCCCCGAGGAGCTGGCCGGCCTGACCTACCGCAGCAAGCGGGAGGTGGAAGGCCCCTTGCGCCTGGTGGACGCCGGCGGGGCCGACCTGTGCGCCTGCTGCGGCACCCATCTGGCCCGCACGGGGCAGGTGGGGCTGATCAAGATCCTGGGGGCCCAGAACTACAAGGGCGGCGTGCGGCTGGGGGTGGTCTGCGGGCAGCGGGCCCAGCGGGAAGTGGCCGACGCCTGGGCGGACGCCCTGGCCGCCGGGGTGCGCCTGTCCGCCGGGCCGGGGCGGCTGGCCCACAATGTGGACCGATTGTACCGCCTGACCGAGCAGCTGCGCCAGAACCTGGCCGACACCCACGCCGCCCTGGCCGAGGCCTGGGCCGGGACAGTGGCGCCCGGGCAGCCCGGCGTGTTTTTCTGCCCCGGCGCCGACGGGGACACCCTGCGCCGGCTGTGCCTGGCCGTGGCCGGGCGCACCGGCGGGCTGTGCGCCGTGCTGGCCCCCGGCGGGCGGGGGCTTTCCTACGCGTTGTGCCGCCCGGGCGGCGACGCCCGCGCCGTGGCCAACGCCCTGAACGCCGCCTTCGACGGCCGGGGCGGGGGCAAGCCCGCCCTGTGCCAGGGCAGCCTGGCCACCGGCGATTTTGAGCAGGTGCGGCGCTTTTTGCTGCAACATAACTGAGATGGGCCACGCCATCACGAACAAGAGAGGTCACCGCTTATGCGTATGCGTTTCAAACCCTATGCCAGGCCCGAACTGCTGGCCTGCGATTTTCACGTCCATGAACCACTGACCCACGCCGGTCACTGGCGGGAGCTGTTCGCCCGGCCCGAACAGCTCTTTTGCCTGGAGCTGGGCTGCGGCAAGGGCGGGTTCCTGGCCCAGCTGGCCCCGGCCGACCCGGGCAGCAATTTTCTGGGCATCGACATCACCGACAAGGTGCTGATTTTGGCCAAGCGCAAGGTGGAGCGCGCCTACCGGGAACGGGGCATGACGCCGGACAATGTGCGCATCGCCTCGCTGGACATCGAGCGTTTGTCGGGGGCCTTTTCCCCCGAGGACCGGGTGGCGCGCATCTACATCAACTTCTGCAACCCCTGGAGCAAGAACGCCGGCAGCCACAAGCACCGCCTGACCCACCCCCGCCAGCTGCTGCAATACCGCGTCCTGATGGACGAGGGGGGCGAGATCCGCTTCAAGACCGACGATGACGACCTGTTCCGGGACAGTCTGGCCTATTTCCCGGCGGCGGGGTTCGAGGTCGTGTGGCAGACCTTTGACCTGCACGCCGACGAGCCCGACTGGAACCTGCGCACCGAGCACGAGGGCATGTTCGCCGACCAGGGCATCCCCATCAAGGCCTTGATCGCCCGCAAGGGCCCGGACAGCGCCGTGACCTGGGTGGAGCCCAGGCAGCGGGTCAAAGACGCCGATGACGACCCCGAGACGGAGGCCCCAGCATGAGCGGGCTGTGGGCGGCGGCCGCGCCCTATGTGTTCTACTTTTTTGTCTACGGACTGATGGGCTGGTGCGCGGAGGTGGCCTTTGCGGCCGTGAATTCCCGCCAGCTGGTCAACCGGGGCTTTCTGAACGGCCCCAGCTGCCCGATCTACGGCTTTGGCATGGTGGCGCTGCTGCTGGCGCTGGGGCCCCGGCAGAGCAGCGCCCCGGCCGTGTTCGTGGCGGCGGCGGTGCTGGCCACTTTGGTGGAACTGGTGGGCGGATGGGCGCTGTACAAGCTGTTCCACGCCCGCTGGTGGGATTACAGCAAGTTCCGGGGCAACCTGGGGGGCTTTATCTGCCCCCGCTTCTCGCTTTTGTGGGGGCTGGGCGGCGTGGTCATGGTGCGCCTGGTGCACCCGCCGGTGGCCGCTTTGACCGACGCCTTGCCAGACGCCTTGCTGTACTGGACAAACGGGGTGCTGCTGGCCGCCTTTGCGGCGGACGTGGGCGTGTCCTTCGCCCAGGCGGCCGGGCTCAGCCGCCAGGTGCGCCGCATGCAGGAGCTTGCCGCCGCCATGCGCCGCCTGAGCGACGCCATGACCCAGGCCATCGGCACCCGGGCCATGACCGCAGACACCCTGCTGGACGAACAGAAATTGCAGCTGATGCTGGCCGCCATGGAAGGGCGGGAGAACGCCGCCCCCCTGCGGGAACAGCTGCTGGACACCGCCGCCAAGGCCCGCGCCTTGCGCAGCGAGCTGGAACAGGTGGCCCGGCAGCGCTATTTCGGCATGGGACGCCTGCTGCGGGCTTTCCCCCACATGAAGGCCCCCTCTTACGCCGAGGGTCTGTCCCGCCTGCGGGCCGCCACGTCGCGCCTGGCCCGCAACGCCAGGGCCAAGGCCCGGGACCTGGCCGCCCAGAAAGGCCGCCCCGGCAAGAAGTGATGCCGCCCGCACAAAGGGATACCATACAAAAGGCCGCCGGCCCCTTTGCGGGGGCCGGCGGCCTTTGTTATGCGGCGTTATTCGATGGCGATGCGGCCGGCCTGTTCGGGCAGGCGGGGCGCGGCCTTGGGCAGATGGATCTTCAGGATGCCGTCCTCAAACTTGGCGGCGATGTCCTCGGCCTTGAGCTGCTCGCCCACATAGAAGCTGCGGCTGCAGGAGCCGGTGTAGCGCTCGCGGCGGATGTAGCGGCCCTGGTCGTCCTTTTCATCCTTGTCCAGACCCTTGGCGGCCTGCACGGTCAGGTAACCGTTTTGCAGCTTGAGCTCGATCTCCTCCCGCTTGAAGCCGGGCAGGTCGATGTCCAGCTCATAGGCGTCGGCGGTCTCGCGGATGTCGGACTTCATCAGGTTCCTGGCATGCTTGCCGTACAGCTGGCTGTTGGCGTCCCACATGGGGCGCATGGCGTACAGGTCATCGAACATATCGTCAAACAGATCACGGTCAAAAATCGTGGGCAACATAGGTCATACCTCCATTCAAAGCCGGCAGTGCCGGCAAAAAACCCGTTTGCGGCGGGCGGGATGTCCGCCGTAGGCCTGCGGGCGGCGGCGCGGCCCGCTGCGGGGCGGCTGCCTGTTCCCTTGAGGCTGACTCTAGTATAGCCCGGTTTTTTAGCGCTGTCAAGCATAGAGTGCTAAAGTTAACATAAGATTCACAAATATACATTTTGTATATACCCTGCTGTCCGCTGCGTACAAAGGGGCAAAAGGGACACAAAAGGCCGCGGCCCGGTGCGGGCCGCGGCGAAGCGCGTATTGCTGTGATCGGCGCAACGGCTGCCCGGGTCAGCCCCGCTCGGCGGGCGGGGGCACGGCCCCCCGCAAAGCCGCCAGCACGCCGGGCAAGGCGGCCGCGCCCTCGGGGCCGCCAAAGCTGACCATGGCCCGCAGCGGCGTGCCGTCCAGGGCTTGCAGGGTGGCCTCGGGGCCGGCGCCGGGGTCGCCCAGGCGCTGGCCGAAGCGGGCCAGCATGGCCCGGATCACGGGGGCCGTGCGCTCGTCCCGCAAAAGGTCCCCCAGGGTGGCGTTTTCGTCGATGGTCAGCGGGCGGCGGCGCAGGCTCTCGTACCGCAGGGGCAGGGCGACGGGCACGTTGCGGCTGGAGTGGCCGATGCGGATCGTGTATTCGCCGCTGTCGGCGTACCAGTCCCCCATCTCGGGGTCGAACACGCACAGGTCCCGGGCCGTCAGCACAAAGCGCACGGTGGTCTGGGCCCCGGGCTGCAGGGCCACCTTGGCAAAGCGGCGCAAAGCCTGGGGCGGGCGGTCGGGGGCGTTTTCGGGCCCGGCCACATACAGCTGCACGACCTCGTGGCCGAAGCGCGCGCCCGAGTTGCGCACCGTCACCGATACTTCCACCTGCCCGCCCTCCTTGAGAACGGGGGCGGACAGCGCCGCGTCCCGGTAGACAAAGCCCGTATAGGACAGCCCGTGGCCGAAGGGCCAGCGCACCGGCATGCGCCGGGCGTCGTACCAGCGGTAGCCCACATAGACCCCTTCGCGGTAATGGGCCGTGCGGCCGTTGCCGGGGAAGTCCTGGTAGCAGGGGGTATCCTCCAGGCGCAGGGGCCAGGTCTCGGGCAGGCGGCCGCTGGGGTCGGCCTCGCCGTACAAAAGGGCGTCCGTCGCGCGGCCCACCCCTTCGCCGCCCAAGTACATGCACAAAACGGCCCCCACGTCGTCGGCCCAGGGGCATTCCACCGGGCTGCCGGTGTGCAGCACCACCACGGTGTTCTTCTGCACGGCGGCGATGCGGGCGATCAGGTTGTTCTGGGCTTCGGGCAGGCGCAGGTGGCGGCGGTCGTAGCCCTCGCTCTCAAAGCTGTCGGGCAGGCCCGCAAAGATCACGGCGGCGTCGGCGGACTCGGCGGCTTCCACGGCCCGCAAAAACTCCGCTTCCTCCCGCTGGTCCCGGTCGGCGGGGAAGCCTTCCACATAATCCACGCTGCGGCCCCGGCGGCGGGCGGCGTCCAGGGCGCTGTCCACCCGCCAGGGGTTCACATGGCTGGATCCGCCGCCCTGGTACCGGGGCGCGGCGGCAAACCCGCCGATGTAGGCCACCCGCTGGTCCTGCCCCAGGGGCAGCACGCCCCGGTTTTTCAGCAGCACGGCGCACTGGGCCGCCATGGCGGCGGCCGCGTCGTGGTCGGCGTCCAGGTCCGCCTCGGCGGGCGGGTCGGCCCGGTGCTCGGCGGCGCGCAGGGCCAGTTCCAGCACCCGGCCGGCGGCCCGGTCCAGCTCGGACTCGGGCAATGTGCCGGCGCGCACGGCGTCGGCGATCTGCCGGTCGTGGGCGGGGCAGGCGGGCATCTCCAGGTCAAGGCCGGCGCGCACGCCCGCCACCCGGTCGGACACCGCCCCCCAGTCGGACACTACCGCGCCCTCAAACCCCCACTCGCCCCGCAGGATGTCGGTGAGCAGGTGTTTGTTCTCGCTGGCGTGGGTGCCGTTGATGCGGTTGTAGCTGCACATGACGGTCCAGGGCTTGGCCCGGCGCACGGCGGCCTCGAAGGCGGGCAGGTAGATCTCCCGCAGGGTGCGCTCGTCCAGTTCGGACGAGCAGGTCAGGCGGCGATACTCTTGGTTGTTGGCCGCAAAATGCTTGATGCTGGTGCCCACGCCCCGGCTCTGCACGCCCCGGATGTAGGCCACGGCCAGTTCGCCGGCCAGGTAGGGGTCCTCGGAATAATACTCAAAGTTGCGCCCGCACAAGGGGCTGCGCTTGATGTTGACAGCCGGGCCCAGCAGCACGTCCACGCCGGCGGAGCGGGCCTCGCCCCCCAGGGCGCGGCCCATCTGTTCCACCAGGTCGGTGTCAAAGCCGGCGGCGGCCGCGCACCCGGCCGGGAAGCAGACGGCGGGCAGGCTTTGGGGCGGCGGGACGGACGGGTCCTCGGCCCGCAGGCCGTGGGGGCCGTCGGACACGCGCACCGGCCGGATATCAAGGCGGCCGATGGCTTTGGTGTTCCAGAAATCCGCGCCCGAACACAGCGCGGCCTTTTCTTCAACGGTCATTTGAGCCAGAAGCTCAGCAACGGTGGATGACATGGGGGGTTCCCTCCTTGGCAGTCTCAGACATCCCCGCACAAAGGGACTTTGTATTATTATACACCATAGCCCCGGCGCGCTGGTAGACTTTTTGTGAAAATTTACAAGAGCGCACGCAGGTGTTCTTGGTTCGCGTACAGTTGAGCCCCGCCTGACAACAAAATTTCTGTGAAAACCTTGTCAAACCCGCACAAACGTGCTACCATAGCAGTCGGTGAAAGATTTTTATAAAGGAGCGTGTTTCCCATGTCCATTCAAAACGCCTATCTGGCCGACGTGTACGCCGGCCTGGCCAAGCGCAATGCGGAGCAGAAGGAATTTTTGCAGGCCGTTGACGAAGTGCTGGAATCCTTGGAGCCCGTCGTCGCAGCCCGGCCCGAGATCGAGAAGAACGGCCTGATCGAGCGCCTGGTAGAGCCCGAGCGCGTGGTCATGTTCCGTGTGCCCTGGGTGGATGACAACGGCAAGGTGCAGGTGAACCGCGGCTACCGCGTGCAGTTCAACTCGGCCATCGGCCCCTACAAGGGCGGCCTGCGCTTCCATCCCAGCGTGAACCTGTCCATCATCAAGTTTTTGGGCTTTGAGCAGATCTTCAAGAACAGCCTGACCGGCCTGCCCATGGGCGGCGGCAAGGGCGGCAGCGACTTTGACCCCCACGGCAAGAGCGACGGCGAGGTCATGCGCTTCTGCCAGAGCTTCATGACCGAGCTGAGCCGCCACATCGGCCCCGACACCGACGTGCCCGCCGGCGACATCGGCGTGGGCGGCCGCGAAGTGGGCTTCATGTACGGCCAGTACAAGCGCCTGCGCAACGAGTTCACCGGCGTGCTGACCGGCAAGGGCCTGACCTTCGGCGGCAGCCTGGCCCGCACCGAGGCCACCGGCTACGGCCTGTGCTACTTCGCCGACGAGATGCTCAAGGCCAACGGCAAGAGCTTTGACGGCGCCAAGGTCGTGGTGTCCGGTTCGGGCAACGTGGCCATTTACGCCAACCAGAAGGCCACCCAGCTGGGCGGCAAGGTCATTGCCATGAGCGACTCCAACGGCTACATCGTGGACGAGAACGGCATCGACTATAAGGTCATGAAGGAGATCAAGGAAGTCAAGCGCGCGCGCATCAAGACCTACCTGGATTACGTGCCCACCGCCAAGTATGTGGAAGGCAGCCAGGGCATCTGGAGCGTGCCCTGCGACATCGCTTTGCCCTGCGCCACCCAGAACGAACTGCCGCTGGACGGCGCCAAGGCCCTGGTGGCCAACGGCTGCTACGCCGTGGCCGAAGGCGCCAACATGCCCTCGACCCCCGAGGCCGTGGCCTACCTGCAGGCCAACGGCGTGCTGTTCGCCCCCGCCAAGGCGTCCAACGCCGGCGGCGTGGCCACCTCCGGCCTGGAGATGAGCCAGAACTCCCTGCGTCTGTCCTGGACCTTCGACGAGGTGGACAGCCGTTTGCAGACCATCATGAAAAACATCTACGCCAACGCTGCCAACGCCGCCGAGACCTACGGCTGCAAGGGCAACCTGGTGGCCGGCGCCAACATCGCGGGCTTCACCAAGGTGGCGGACGCCATGCTGGCCCAGGGCATCGTCTGATTCCGCTGCCCATTTACCTTACCTAAAAAAGGCCGCCGGCCCCCGAAACGGGGCCGGCGGCCTTTTTTGTTTTGCCGTTTTTGCGGGCGGCGGGCCCCGGTCACAGGGCGTCGATGCCCCGCCCGGCGACGAGGTCGGCCCCGGTATCCAGCAGATTTTCCACGATGACCTGTCCGGGCTGCACCGGCGCGGCCACGGAAAGGGCGTTGACCGCCTCCATGGCCGCAAACAGCAGCTCCTTGGGGATGGGCCGGTCGGTCTTGACGGGCAGGCGGCGGTGGGCGCCGCCCGTGACCCGCACCGTGGTGGTCAGCACCCGGGTGGGGTGGCGCAGCTCGTTTTGGCCGTACTCGGCCCCGCGGGGGCAGCCGTTGCCGGTGACCGCATAGTCGTTGGTCTCGTCCACTTGCAGGCGGCAGCCCCGGGGGCAGACGATGCACACCAGTTCCTTCATGGCTCTTTGTCCTCCTCGATGGCGATGGTCAGGGGCCCCGATGCCCCGCGCACCAGGTCCCCGGGCAGCAGGATGCGTTCCATCTCGCCGGGGGCCAGGCGGGCGCGGCGGAACCCGGTCAGGGACGCCCCGTCCGGCCCGTTCACGGTGACGGTGGCCGGCCCCGTGACCCGGTTGACCCGGAAAAAGACCTCCACCGCCCTGTCCCTGCCGCCGGCGCGGACGGCCTGGGGCACCGTGTAACTGACGCCGTCGCCGTTTTTCAGCTCCACCGCGGGGGCGTTGGGCCCGGCGCGGTCCCCCCGCACCCAGGCGGCGGCCGCCGCCCCGGCGCGCTCGCTTTCGGCCGAGACATAGTCCACCAGGTCGTGGACGTGCACCACGTTGCCGCAGGCAAAGATACCGGGGATGCCGGTCTCCATATTTTCGTACACCCGGGGGCCGTTGGTGCGGCGGTCCATGTCCGCCCCGGCGGCCCGGGTCAGCTCGTTTTCGGGGATCAGGCCCACGCTGAGCAGCAGGGTGTCGCAGTCAAAGACCATCTCGGTGCCGGGCACCGGGCGGCGGTCGGGCCCCACCTGGCTGACCGTGACCTGCTCGAGACGGTCGTGGCCCCTGATGGCAGTGACCGTGTGGCTCAAATACAGCGGGATGTCGTAGTCCTGCAAGCACTGGACGATGTTGCGCGTCAGCCCGCCCGAGTAGGGCATAAGCTCCACGCAGGCCAGCACCCTGGCCCCTTCCAGCGTCAGGCGGCGGGCCATGATGAGGCCGATGTCCCCCGAACCCAGGATGACCACCCGGCGGCCCACCATATACCCCTCGATGTTCAGATACCGCTGGGCCGCCCCCGCCGTGAAGATACCGGCCGGGCGTTCGCCGGGGATGGCGATGGCCCCCCGGGTGCGTTCCCGGCAGCCCATGGCCAGCACCACGGCGGCGGTCTCGAGCACGCGGTAGCCTTCCTTGGCCGAGACCGCGTGCACCCGGTGGGGCGCGCCCCCTTGCCCGGGTTCGATCTGCAGTACCATGGTGTCCAGGCAGGTCTCCACCCCTGTTTTGTGCAGCATATCGATGAACCGGCCGGCGTATTCGGGGCCGGTGAGTTCCTCGCGGAAGCGGTGCAGCCCGAAGCCGTTGTGGATGCACTGGTTCAGGATGCCGCCCAGTTCGGCGTCCCGCTCCAGGATCAGCACCCGGCGCAGGCCTTCGTCCCAGGCGCGGCAAGCCGCCGCCAGCCCCGCCGGGCCGCCGCCGATGACGATGAGTTCATAGGGTCGCTCCATGTCAGGCCTCCCCCTTCCCTGTCTTGGTCTCGCAGGCCAGCACCCAACTGCCCTGCTGGTCCATGAGCACGTCGGTCATGGCCACGCCCAGCTCCCGGGCGATGATCTCCTGCACGCGGGGTGCGCAGAAGCCCCCCTGGCACCGGCCCATGCCGGCGTTGCACCGCCGCTTGACGCCGTTGATGCTCACCGCCGGCACCGGGCTGTGCAGGGCGGTGACGATCTCGCCCTCGGTGACCGTCTCGCACCGGCAGATGATGCGGCCATAGCGGGGGTCTTTTTCGATCAGTCGGGCCCGCTGCGCAGCGTCCAGCTCCCGGAAGCGGGGCGCGGCCGGGCGGCGGGGGTCAAAATCGGGCTTTTCTTCCAGGGTCAGGCCGGCCCTTGCCAGCAGCTGCGCCCCGTAGTCGGCGATGGCCGGCGCGCTGGTGAGCCCCGGCGAACAGATGCCCGCCAGGTCCAGCCAGCGGGGGTAGGCGGCGCTGGTCTCGATGACAAAATCCCCCCGGTCGGTGACGGCCCGGATGCCCGCAAAGTTGCGGATGTTCTGGCGCAGGTCCAGCCCCGGCACGCTTTGCACCGCGCGCCGGCGCACAAAGTCCAGCGAGGCCGCCGGCGTGCCCAGGTCCCGGCGGTCCCGGACGGCCTCGGCGTCGGGGCCGACGATCAGGTTGCCGTGGACCGTGGGGGCCACCAGCACGCCCTTTCCCTGGGGGCCCGGGCACTGGAAGATGACCCGGCCCACCCGGCCGCCCTCCGATTTGTCCAGCAGGTAGTAGGACCCGCGGCTGGGCCGGGTGGTGAAGGCGGGCGGTTCCAGCATAGCATGCACCCGGTCGGCGTCCACGCCCGCGGCGTTGACCACATACCGGGCGCGGAATTCCCCTTTGGGGGTGGCGAGCGCAAAGGCGCCGTCCCGTTCCCTCACGGCGGCGACCGGGCAGGAGCGGTGCAGCTCCACCCCGTTTTGCACGGCGTTTTCGATCAGGGCCAGGGCCAGGCCCCAGGGGTCCAGGATGCCCGCCGTGGGCGCCAGCAGCGCGGCGCACACTTCGGCGGACAGGCCGGGTTCCAGCGCCCGGGCCTCCTCCCCGGTCAGCAGGCGCAGGCCGGGCACGCCGTTGGCCTTGCCGCGGCGGTACAGTTCTTCCAGCGCGGGGCGCTGGTCGGGGGCAAAGGCCAGCACCAGCGAGCCCGTGCGCTTGAAGGGCACGTCCAGTTCGGCGCACAGCGCTTCCATCCGGCGGTTGCCTTCCACATTCAGGCGGGCCATCAAAGAGCCGGGCTCGGGGTCGTAGCCCGCGTGGACGATGGCGCTGTTGGCCTTGGTGGTGCCGTTGGCCACGTCGTTGCCGGCCTCCAGCACCGCCGTTTTGAGCCGGCAGCGGGCCAGGCGGCGGGCCATGGCCGCGCCGGTGACGCCGCAGCCGATGATGATGACGTCATACATGAGGGGGTCTCCTTCGCTGTTGAGGCCGCCCGCAAAGCGCCGGGCGGCAGGTTTCGTCTGTTTTTTATCATACCACATTTGCCAAAAGGGCGAAACTGTCGCTTTGCGATAAAAACAGGCTCATCTTTGGGTATCTTTGCCGGTTTTTGCGGAATTTCTTTACATTTTCCCGTCAATCTGTCATACTGTATCCAAGTAAACAGGGGCGGGACCGGGCGGCGCGCCCCGATTTTTGTGCGCGCCGCCCCGCCGCCGGAGGGGACCCGACCATGAAAAAATACGTGATCGCCCTGGACCAGGGCACCACCAGCAGCCGCTGCATCCTGTTCGACCGGGACCAGAACATCCTGGAACTGGCCCAGAAAGAGTTCACCCAGTATTATCCCCAGCCGGGGTGGGTGGAACACGACCCCATGGAGATCTATTCCAGCCAGTACGGCGTCCTGATGGAAGTGCTGGCCAAAAGCGGCGTGGATGTGCGCGACATCGCGGGCATCGGCATCACCAACCAGCGGGAGACCGCCATCCTCTGGGACCGGGAGACCGGGCGCCCGGTGTACAACGCCATCGTGTGGCAGTGCCGCCGCACCGCCCCCCTGTGCGAGGAGCTGAAAGCCGACGCCCCTTTTACCGACTATGTGCGCGAGCGCACCGGGCTGTTGATCGACGCCTATTTTTCGGCCACCAAGATCCAGTGGGTGCTGGAAAACGTGCCCGAGGCCCGGGAACTGGCCGCGGCCGGGCGGCTTTTGTTCGGCACCGTGGACACCTGGCTGATCTGGAAGCTGACCGGCGGCGCGGCCCACGTGACCGACTACACCAACGCCAGCCGCACCATGCTGTTTGACATCGAGCATCTTTGCTGGGACAGGGAGATCTGCCGCCGGCTGGGCATCCCCATGGACATCCTGCCCCGGGTGTGCTCGTGCAGCGAGGTGTACGGCACCGTGAACATCCAGGGCGTGGAGGTGCCCATCGCGGGCATCGCCGGGGACCAGCAGGCCGCTTTGTTCGGCCAGACCTGCTTTGAGCCGGGCGAGGCCAAGAACACCTACGGCACCGGCTGCTTTTTGCTGATGAACACCGGCGAAAGGCTCTACCGCAGCAAAAACGGTCTGATCACCACCATCGCCTCGGGGGTGAACGGCCGCGTGCAGTACGCCCTGGAGGGCAGCGTGTTCGTGGGCGGGGCGGTGATCCAGTGGCTGCGGGACGAGCTGCACCTGATCACCGAGGCCGCCGACACCGAATACTTTGCCAACAAGGTGGCCGACAGCGCCGGGGTGTACCTGGTGCCGGCCTTTACGGGGCTGGGCGCGCCCTACTGGGACATGTATGCCCGGGGGGTGATGGTGGGCCTGACCCGGGGCGCCGGGCGCAACCACATCATCCGCGCGGCGCTGGAGTCCATCGCCTACCAGACCGCCGACGTATTGCAGGCCATGGAGCGGGACGCCGGGCTGCCTTTGCGGGAACTGCGGGTGGACGGCGGGGCGTCGGCCAACAACTTCCTGATGCAGTTCCAGGCCGACATCATCGGCCGCACCCTGCGCCGCCCCATGATNNCGGGAGACCACGGCCCTGGGCGCGGCCTGCCTGGCGGGGCTGGCCACCGGCGTGTGGAAGGACCTGGACGATATCCGCAGCCGCTGGACTCTGGACCGGCTGTACGAGCCCGAAATGAGCGAGGCCGACCGCACCCGCCTGCGCGCCGGGTGGGGCAAGGCCGTGGACCGGGCCCGGGGCTGGGCCGAGTGAGACTACGCAGACGCTTTTGTACTTTTTCCACAGTCTGTGCGGCGGACCCTGAGGGGTCCGCCGCTTTTTTTGCGCCGCCCCCTTGACAGGGGCGCACCGGCGCAGTATGATACAAACAAATGAACAAATATTCAAATGAAAGGATGTTTGACCATGCCTCACCCCTACCCTGCCGCCGAGCCGGCCCCGGTGTGCGCCCCCGACTGCCCCGGCGACCCCGCCGCCCTGGCCCGGGTGTCGGCGGCCTTGCCGGACGACGAAGTGCTGTACGACCTGGCCGAGCTGTTCCGCATGTTCGGGGACTCCACCCGCATCAAGATCCTGTACGCCCTGTTTGAAAGCGAGCTGTGCGTGGGGGACATCGCCCAGGCCCTGGGCATGAGCCAGAGCGCCGTAAGCCACCAGCTGCGCCTGCTGAAGGCCAGCCAGCTGGTCAAGTTCCGGCGGGAGGGCAAGGCCGTGTTTTACAGCCTGGACGACGACCACGTGCGCAGCATCCTGGCGCTGGGCATGGAACACATTGAAGAATGAACCCCGCATCACAAAAAGGAGGAACCCCTTATGCTGAAGAAATTTGACATTGAAGTGGACTGCGCCAACTGCGCCGCCAAGATCGAGAACGCCGTGCGCGGCCTGGAGGGCGTGCGCGGGTGCACCGTGAGCTTTATGGCCCAGAAAATGCAGCTGGACGCCGAGGACGACCGCTTTGACGAGATCCTGAAAGCCGCCGTGCGCACGGCCAAAAAGATCGAGCCGGACTTTGAGATCGAACTGTGACGCAGCCGCCCGCCGCAAGCAAGGCGGGCGGCCCATGTGAGGTGGGAGCGATGACAAAAAAGCAAAAGCGGTGGATGCGCCGCATCCTGCTGTCGGCGGCGCTGTTCGCGGCGGCGGCGCTGGGGGCGCAGTTCGGGCATCTGCCGGCGCCGGCGGCGGCGTTGTGTTACCTGGCGCCTTACCTGGTGATCGGCCACGACGTGCTGCGCAAGGCGGCGCTGGGCGTGGTGCACGGCGAGGTGTTTGACGAAAACTTTCTGATGGCCGTGGCCACGGTGGGCGCCTTTGCCCTGGGCGAATGGGGCGAGGGCGTGGCGGTCATGCTGTTCTACCAGCTGGGCGAATGGTTCCAGAGCTACGCGGTGGGCAAAAGCCGCCGCAGCATCGCCGGGCTCATGGACATCCGGCCGGACAGCGCCAACCTGGAAATGGACGACGGCACCGTGTGCACGGTATCCCCCGAGGAAGTGCCCGTGGGGGCCGTGATCCTCGTTCGGCCCGGGGAAAAGATCCCCCTGGACGGCGTGGTGACCGAGGGCGAGAGCACCCTGAACACCGCCGCCCTGACCGGCGAGAGCCGGCCCCGGTCCGCCCGGGCGGGGGAGGCGGTCATCAGCGGCAGCGTGAACGGCGACGGCGTGCTGCGCGTGCGTGTGGAGAAGCCCTACGCCCAGTCCACGGTGGCCCGCATCCTGGACCTGGTGGAAAATTCCAGCCTGAAAAAGGCCCGGGCCGAGCAGTTCATCACCAAATTTGCCCGCTACTACACCCCGGCGGTCTGCCTGGGCGCCCTGGCCCTGGCCGTGATCCCGCCCCTGGCGCTGGGCGGCGGCTGGGGGCTGTGGATCAGCCGGGCGCTGACCTTCCTGGTCATCTCCTGCCCCTGCGCTTTGGTCATCAGCATCCCGCTGACCTTTTTCGGGGGCATCGGCGGGGCGTCCCGCTGCGGCATCCTGGTCAAGGGCGGCAACTATCTGGAAACGCTGGCCCGCACGGGCACCGTGGTCTTTGACAAGACCGGCACCCTGACCCGGGGCGTGTTCGCGGTCAGCCGGGTGCGCCCGGCCCCCGGGCACACCGAGGCCGAGGTGCTGGCCCTGGCCGCGGCGGCGGAAAGTTTTTCCAGCCATCCCATCAGCAAAAGCCTGCGGGAAGCCTGCCCCCACGCCCCCCGGGCCGAAAACGCCAAAGAGCGCACGGGCCGGGGCGTGGAAGCCCTGGTGGAGGGGCGGCGGGTACTGGCGGGCAGCGCCCGCCTTATGCAGGAGGAAGGCATCGACTTTGTCCCCGACGACGGGGTGGGCACGGTGGTCTACCTGGCCTGCGAGGGGGCGTTCCTGGGCTCGGTGCTCATTGCCGACGAGGTCAAACCCGGCGCGGCGGCGGCCGTGGCGGAGCTGAGCCGGGCGGGCGCGCACACCGTCATGCTCACGGGCGACGCCCAGGCCGTGGCCGCCGGCACCGCCCGGGAGCTGGGCCTGGACGAATACCATGCCGAGCTGCTGCCCGCCGACAAGGTGGAACGGGTGGAAGCCCTGATGCAGCGCCCCGGCACCGGCAAGCTGTCCTTTGTGGGCGACGGCATCAACGACGCGCCGGTGCTCATGCGGGCCGACGTGGGCGTGGCCATGGGGGCCCTGGGCAGCGACGCGGCCATCGAGGCCGCCGACGTGGTGCTGATGGACGACGACCCGGCCAAGGTGGCCCTGGCCATCCGCCTGGCGCGGCGGTGCATGGGCATCGTGTACCAGAACATCGTGTTTGCCCTGGGCGTCAAGGGGCTTTTCCTGATTTTGGGCAAGGTTGGTTGCTTCGGAAAGACCTACCTGCCTTGCATCAATAGAACGGCACATGACGGTAGGGAAACGGGACTTATGCAGAAGGTTGATAATCTTCGTATCCGCATTGGTCTGTACCAGCTTACTTTCCGGGAAAATATCATAAAAGTGGTAGTCACTGGGCGTTTGCAGATATTCCAGACAGCCCAGGTAGAAGGACTTAACCAGGTCATCACCTGTA
>DBRU01000017.1 GCA_002306375.1 Faecalibacterium sp. UBA1360 | reverse complement strand
GCGCCTGTTCATCATCTTCGCTTATCTGACCCTGATCCTGGTGGTGGCGGCCTTCGCCTCCATCGTGGCGGGCACCTTCGGCGCCACCTACACCGAGGCCGGCGCCGTGGACATGGCCGCCTCCCTGAGCCAGGCCCGGGTGGCCATGGTGTCGATCTTGTTCATCGTCATCGCCATCGCCTTCGGCTTTCTGGTGTACCGCCGGGGCGCGCCCATGGGCGTGGCGTCGGTGGTGGGCGTGCTGGCCATCGTTGCCATCATCGTCATTGGCATGAACTTCCACCCGCTGTACCTGTCCACCAACACCTGGATGTGGATCGTGGGTCTTTACATCATCATCGCTTCGGTCACCCCCGTGTGGATCCTGTTGCAGCCCCGGGACTATCTGTCCTCTTTCCTGCTGTACGCCATGCTGGCCCTGGCCGTGGTGGCTGTGGTCGTGGCGCACCCCACCATGGACAGCCTGCCCCTGATGCAGTCCGCCGAACCCCAGTACCCGGTGTTCCCGGTGCTGTTCACCACCATCGCCTGCGGCGCTATTTCCGGCTTCCATTCCCTGGTGTCCTCCGGCACCACCTCCAAGCAGCTGGATAAGGAGACCGACGCCAAGCCCATCGCCTACGGCGGCATGCTGCTGGAGTGCGTGCTGGCCATCCTGACCCTGTGCGCCGTGGCCTATGCCTACAGCTGGAACGCCGAGCACCCCGAAGCGGCACTGAAGGGCGCCACCGCCATCTTCGGCGGCGGCATCGCCGGCATGATCGACCCCTTCCACCTGGAAGCCTACGGCAAGACCGCCGTGAACTATAACCGGGATATCGAGATCTTCCCGGTGGTACACGCGATCTTTGAACTGATTGCCGGCCAAAGCCCCTACCAGTCCCCCACCGACATGGGCGTGAACATGGCGGGCAATTGTATCGTGGATGACCAGGTGTGCCGCGAGGCCTCCCTGAAAGAGATCGAACGCCGGTACCTGAAGTGCCTGTGCCAGCAAAAGAGCGGCGCCCCCATCCGGGAGGAAGAGCGCTTCAAGTTGGAACTGCTGCTGAACCAGGCGGGCATCACCCTGGGCAGCCGCGCCGTGGAACAGCAGGCCCACGCCCGGTCCCAGGCCACCGGCGGCCTGCCCGCCGCCGCCATCGAACTGGCGGACGGCACCATCGTTACCGGCAAGACCGGGCCTTTGCTGGGGGCGGCGTCCTCGGCACTGCTCAACGCCCTGAAATACCTGGCAGGGATCGGCCAGGAGATCGACCTGGTCTCCGCCCGGGCCATTGAACCCATCCAGATGCTCAAAACCACCTATCTGGGCAACAAGAACCCTCGCCTGCACACCGACGAGATCCTGATCGCCCTGTCCAGTTCCATCGCGGACAATGCCTGCGCGGCGGCGGCCCTCAAGCAGCTGCCCCTGCTCAAGGGATGTGATGTACATTCCACCGTGATTTTGTCCAGCGTGGACTCGGACACCCTGAACAAGCTGGGCATGTACCTGACCTGCGACCCCGTTTATGAGGAAGAGGACCGCAAATACCACAAAAAGTAATGCCCCGGCACGGCTGTAAGCCGCCCCCGCCGGATGGGATCAAAACCGGCATGGCCAAACAAAAACAAGCCGCCCCCGCACGGATCTGCTCCGTGCGGGGGCGGTTTTTTGGTGTGCAAAAGGGGTCAGCGGGAAGTTTGGGCGGCACGGCGCAGGGCCTGTACCTTTTGGGCGATGTCACCGCCGAACACGGCGCTGCCCGCCACAATGGACCGGGCCCCTGCCTGCAACGCACCGGGCAGGGTCTGGGGCTTGATGCCCCCGTCCACCTGGATCACCGCCTGGCTGCCGGCCTTGTCCAATAAAGCGCGCAGTGCGGCGATGCGGTCGTTGCTGCCGGGCAGGTAGGCTTGCCCGCCCCGGCCGGGCTGCACGGTCATCAGCAGGATCTGATTCACCTGTGCCAGCCAGGGTTCGGCGGCCGTTACCGGGGTGTCGGGGTTGAGGACCAGCCCCGCCCCCATACCGGCGCAGCGGATGGCTGCCAGTACCTCGCCCGGCCCGCCCGGGATCTCCTGATGGACCGACACACGCTCCACCCCCATGCCGGCCAGTTCGGCCACAAAGGGCGCCGGGTCTTCCACCATCAGGTGGACATCCAGCGGTTTGGCGGTCAGGCCGCGCATGGTGCGTGCGACCATCGGCCCGAAGGAGATCGCCGGGACAAAGTGCCCGTCCATCACGTCGATGTGGAAGGCGTCGACGCCCGCGGCGTCAGCCGCGCGCACATCCCGCGCCAGGTCGGCGAAGTCGGCGGCCAGGATCGAGGCACAGAGTTCAAACATTTACGCTTCCTCCAGCTGGGCAACGCGCCGGGCGTGGCGTTCTTCCCCCGAGAAGGGGGTGTCCAGGAACAGGTCCACGATGTCCAGCGCCAGGCCGGGCCCCGTGACCAGCGCGCCCAGGGCCAGCACGTTGGCGTTGTTGTGCAGGCGGGTGGCCTTGGCGGAGAAGCAATCCCCACACAAAGCGCAACGGATGCCCGGCACCTTGTTGGCGGCAATGGAAATGCCAATGCCGGTGCTGCAAATCACGATGCCCTTGTCGCAGGAACCGTCCGCGACCGCGTGGGCCACGGCCTTGCCGTAAACAGGGTAATCCACCGAGGCGGTGGAGTCACAGCCAAAGTCCCGGTATTCCAGGCCGCGCTGGGCTAGATGGGCCAGGATCTTTTGCTTGAGCTCGTAACCGCCGTGGTCACAGCCGATGGCGATCATATCAGACCAGCTCCTTTACGGCGGCAATGATGGCGTCGGAGCGCAGGCCGAACTGGCTCAGCAGCTCCCACGCAGGACCGGAATGGCCGAACACGTCCTTGACGCCCACGCGGCGCATGGGGGTGGGGCATTTTTCGCCCAGCACACCGGCCACGGCCTCGCCCAGGCCACCGAAGATGGAGTGTTCCTCGCAGGTGACCACGGCGCCACATTCCTTGGCGGCCTTCAGGACGATCTCTTCGTCCAGGGGTTTGACGGTACACAGGTTGATGACCCGGGCGTGGATGCCCTCGTTTTTCAGGGCTTCGGCGGCGATCAGGGCTTCGTTGACTTCCAGGCCGGTGGCCAGGATGGCCACGTCATTGCCTTCGGTGAGCTGCTCGCCCTTGCCGATCTCGAACTTGAAGGTGGCTTCGTCATGGAACACCGGCAGGGCCAGGCGGCCGAAGCGCAGGTAGACGGGGCCTTCGTGTTCATAGGCGGCCTTGACGGCGGCCCGGGCTTCCACGTCGTCGGAGGGGCACAGCACGGTCATGCCGGGGATGGAGCGCATGAGGGCAAAGTCCTCGCAGCACTGGTGGGAAGCGCCGTCCTCACCCACCGAGATGCCGCCGTGGGTGGCGCCGATCTTGACGTTGAGGTGGGGGTAGCCGATGGAGTTACGGACCTGCTCAAAGGCCCGGCCGGCGGCGAACATGGCAAAGCTGGATGCGTAAGGCACCAGGCCCATGGCGGCCATGCCGGCGGCGGCGGCCATCATATTGCTTTCAGCGATGCCGCAGTCAAAATGACGGTCGGGGTATGCTTTTTTGAACACGCCGGTCTTGGTGGCGGCGGCCAGGTCGGCGTCCAGCACGACGACATCGGGGTGTTCCTTAGCCAGTTCCACCAGCGCGTTGCCGTAGCTGTCGCGGGTGGCGATCTTTTTGACCTCACTCATGCCTGTGCCTCCAGTCCCGCCAGACGGGCATTGAGCTCGTCCATGGCGATCTTGTACTCTTCATCATTGGGGGCTTTGCCGTGCCAGCCCACGCTGTTCTCCATGTAGCTGACATCCTTGCCCTTAGTGGTGTGCATCAGGATGGCGGTGGGCACGCCGGTCTGGGCGTGGAAGAAATCGAACGCCTTCTCGATCTGGTCAAAATCGTGGCCGTCGATGGACATGACCGCAAACCCGAAGTCACGGAGCTTGGAGTCCACGGGGTCGGTGTTCATGACATCCTTGGTGGCGCCGTCGATTTGCAGGCCATTGAGGTCGATGATCACACAGAAGTTGTCCAGTTTGTAATGGGCGGCGAACAGGAAGGCTTCCCACACTTC
>DBRU01000023.1 GCA_002306375.1 Faecalibacterium sp. UBA1360 | reverse complement strand
GTGCCCGGCGGGCGTCTGCCCATCACCTTCCCCCGCAGCGTGGGCCAGGTGCCCTGCCACTACGCCCGGCGCCCGGGCGGCGGCAAGCGCTATGTGGAGATGGACTGGTCCCCTTTGTATCCCTTCGGCTACGGGCTGTCCTACACCAGCTTTGCCTACCGGGACCTGCGCCTGTCCGCCGCCGAGATCGACCCCGACGGCAGCGTCGAGGTGCGCTTCACGGTGGAAAACACCGGCCCCTGCGCCGGCGACGCCGTGCCCCAGGTGTACGTGCATGACCTGTACAGCTCGGTGGTCAAGCCCATCCGGCTGCTGGGGGCCTTTGCCCGGGTGCATCTGGACGCCGGCGAAAGCCGGGAGGTCAGCCTGATGATCGGCGAGCGGGCCCTGCGTACCCTGGGCGCGGATTTTGTGTGGCGGGTGGAGCCCGGCGACTTCGAGATCCAGCTGGGCGACAACGCCCAGGACATCCGCCTGACCGCGCCGCTGACCGTGCGGGCGGCCGATACCAACAACAAATAAGGAGGCTACACCATGCTGTATCTGGGTGTGGATCTGGGCGGCACCAACATCAAGGCCGCCCTGGTGGACGACGCGGGCAGGATTTTGAAGGAGGCCAGCCGCCCCACCGGCCTGCCCCGTCCCGCCGAGGACGTGTGTGACGACATTGCCGACCTGTGCCGCGTCCTGGCCGACGGGCAGACGGTGGCCGGCGTGGGCGTGGGCTGCCCCGGCACCGTGGACGATCAAAGCGGGCTGGTGCTGTATTCCAACAACCTGGCCTGGTCCAACTTTGCCATGGGCCCCTACCTGCAAAAGGCGCTGGGCCTGCCCGTGCGACTGGCCAACGACGCCAACGCCGCCGCTTTGGGCGAGGCCCTGGCCGGCTGCGCCAAAGGGGCCGAAAGCGCCGTGATCCTGACGCTGGGCACCGGCGTGGGCGGCGGCGTGGTGCTGGGGGGCAAGCTGCTCACCGGCTACACCGGCGCGGCGGCCGAGCCCGGGCACATGGTCATCCACGACAGCCCCGACGCGCCGCTGTGCACCTGCGGGCGGCACGGCTGCCTGGAAGCCTACGCCAGCGCCACGGCGCTGATCCGCCAGACCCGGGACGCCATGGCCGCCCACCCCGAAAGCCTTCTGTGGAAGCTGGCCCCCACCCCCGCCGACGTGACCGGCCGCACGGCCTTCGACGCCCGGGACGCCGGGGACCCCACGGGCAAGGCCGTGGTGGACGCCTACACCCACTACCTGGCCGTGGGCATCGCCAACCTCATCAACATCTTCTTCCCCCAGGTGGTGGGCCTGTCGGGCGGCGTGGCCAACCAGGGCGAAGCCCTGCTGGCCCCCCTGCGCGCCNNACCCTGGGTTACCGGGCGGGTGTCATCGGCGCGGCGCTGCTGGCCCGGGAAGACTGAACGGACGTATAAAACCCGGCATATAATACAAAAAGGCAGACAAGCCCCCCGCCGGAAGGCGGGGGGCTTGTCACGCCGCATAAAGCAGCGAAATCGCGTATTGACACCGGGGGGACACGCGTCTACAATAAGGAACCATACACCATACGATCGGCGCGGCGGCGTCCCTGTGCCGCCGCCCGAACAGGGGAGGGGATCGCCGTGGCAAGCACGGCACAGCGCGTGGACATGACCCATGGCTCCATCATCGGGCGGTCGGTGCGCTTTGCGCTGCCCATCTGCGCGGGCAACATTTTGCAGCAGCTGTACAGCACCGTGGACACCCTGGTCATCGGCAATTTCTGCGACACATCGGCCCTGGCCTCGGTGGCCACCAGCTCCCAGCCGCTGGAGATCCTGCTCTGCCTGTTCCTGGGCGTGGGGTCGGGCATCTCGATCCTGGTGTCCCAGGCCGTGGGCCGGCAGGACGCCGAGGGCCTGCGCCGCCTGAGCCGCACCACCGTGTGGTTTCTGTTCGTGGGGGCGCTGCCCCTGACCGCGGTGGGCGTGCTGGTGGGGCCCTGGCTGCTGCGCATGATGCAGGTGGCCCCCGACGCCATGGACGGGGCCATTATCTACCTGCGCATCACCACCCTGGGCTGCCTTGGCAACATGGGCTACAACTACAACGCCGGCATTTTGCGGGGCCTGGGCAACAGCACGGCCTCGCTGTGGCTGCTGGGCGTCAGCTGCGCCGTCAACATCGTTTTGGACCTGGTGTTCGTGGCCGGGTTCGGCATGGGGGTGGCCGGGGCCGCCCTGGCCACCTCGGCGGCCATGTTTTTGTCCTGGGTGTGCAGCATCGCCTATCTGCGCCGCCGCTACCCCGAACTGGCCCTGCCCGTGCTGCCCGGCGCTTTTGACCCCGCCACCCTTGCCGAGATCATGCGCATCGGCCTGCCCCTGGGCCTCAACACGGCGCTGTACTCGGTGGGGCATCTGCTGCTGCAAACGCTGTTCAACGCCCAGGGCTCGGTGTTTGTGGCCGGGTGCGCCGTGGCCGGCAAGGTCAACGGCATCGCCAACATCGCCATCACCTCCTTCTCGGGGGCGGCCACGGTCTTTGCCGGGCAAAACCTGGGCGCGGGCAACTACCGCCGCCTGCGCCGGGGCGCGTGGCAGATCCCCCTGTTTTCGGGCGCCATCACGCTGGTGGCGGGCATCCTGGTGTCTGTCTGGTGCCGGCCGCTGCTGGCGCTGTTCACCCGCGACGCCGACGTGCTGGTCTTTGCCCAGCGGTATGTGCGCATCGTTTTGCCCTTTACCTGGAACTACGCCGTGTTCAACGGCATTATGAGCTTTGCCAACGGCATCGGCGAGATCCGCTACCCCACCGTGGTCAATCTGCTGCTGCTGTGGGCGGTGCGTATCCCGGCGGCCTACGTGCTGGCCTGGCTGGGCTACGGCGGCTACGCCATGGCCGGCGTGTCCCTGAGCTTTTTTGTGGGCATGGTGGCCATGCTGTTTTACTTCCGCACGGCCCGCTGGGCGGACATCTGCCGCAAGGCCGACGCTGAACCCCTGCCATCCTCCTGACGCTCCCCCCCGGGGCGGCCCATCGCGGCCGCCCCGTTTTTTTGTCTGTCTTGCCCAAAAAACCGCCCCGTGCTACACTGATAAAAAAACGAACGGAGGCTCTGCCATGCTTGCCTATACCTACGCCGCGCCAGGCGTTTTTGAACTGCGCCAAAAACCCAAGCCCGTCCTGCAAGGGGACCGGGACGCCATCGTCAAGGTCACGCTGGCCAGCATCTGCACCAGCGACCTGCACATCAAGCACGGCAGCGTGCCCCGGGCCGTGCCCGGCGTCACGGTGGGGCACGAGATGGTGGGCGTCGTGGACGCCGTGGGGCCGGGGGTGCGCGCCCTGCGCCCGGGCCAGCGGGTGGCCGTCAATGTGGAGACCTTCTGCGGGTCCTGCTTTTTCTGCCAAAACGGCTGGGTCAACAACTGCACCGACCCCCAGGGCGGCTGGGCCCTGGGCTGCCGCATCGACGGCGGCCAGGCCGAGTATGTGCGCGTGCCCTTTGCCGACCAGGGGCTGACGCTTATCCCCGACGAGGTGAGCGACCGGCAGGCCCTTCTGGTGGGGGACGTGCTGGCCACCGGGTACTGGGCGGCGGACATCGCCGGCATCCGCCCGGGGGACACGGTGCTGATCCTGGGCGCGGGGCCCACGGGCCTTTGCACGCTGCAATGCGCGGCGCTGCACGGCCCCGGGCGCATCATCCTCTGCGACAAGGACCCCGCCCGCCTGGCCTTTGTGCGGGCGCATTACCCCGACGTCCTCACGGCCCCGCCCGAGGGTCTGGCCGATTTTGTGCGGGCCAACAGCGCCCACGGCGGAGCCGACGCCGTGCTGGAGGTGGCCGGCAGCCCCGAGACCTTCGCCCTGGCCTGGCAGTGCGCCCGGCCCAACGCCGTGGTCACGGTGGTGGCGCTGTACGACGGCCCCCAGACCCTGCCCCTGCCCGACATGTACGGCAAAAACCTGACCTTCAAGACCGGCGGCGTGGACGGCTGCCGCTGCGCCGACACCCTGGCCCTGATCGCGGCGGGCCGCCTCGACACCACCCCGCTGATCACCCACACCTACCCCTTGCGCGACATCGCCGAAGCCTACGACCTGTTCGAGCAACGGCGGGACGGGGTCATCAAGGTGGCGGTGGAGTGCTGAGCCCCTTGTCTGGGGCGCCACGGCGCCTGCTGCAAAAAGACCCCGTCCCCACCTGCGTGCCTGCCGGCGGGGACGAGCGCGTCAGCTGGGGCGACTTCTCCCTATGCAAGCCCTGACCCGCCACCTCAAGGACCGGGAACCGTACCGGTGATCCCGTTGTCCGCAGGGCCCCGCCCCAGGGCGGGCACAACAACACAAAAGGCGGCAGCCCCTTTTTCAGGGCGGCCGCCTTTTGTGTTGCCGGTTCCCCGGCGGGGCTCTATTTGCCGATGATACGGTTGACGTAGGTTTCCTTTTTTTGTTTCTGGTTGTAATTGTCCCGGTAATCCTGGTTGAACAGCGCAGCGTACAGCATATCCAGCACATACTCCATGCACACGCAGGAGGCAAATCCCGCCACCTTGGACGTGGAGCTTTCATCCTGGGGGATGCAAAGGATCACGTCGCATTGACTGGCCAGATAGGACCGGGCGTTGGCAGTCAGGATGATGGTGGGGATCCCCTGCTTGCGAAACAGTTTGATAAAGGCGTCAAAATCATATTGATGGGCGCTGTAGGTGATAAAGAGCACACAGTCCTCGGCGGTGATGTTCTGGGCGTTGTAGGATGCCTCGTGATTTTCATCCGCCAGGATCACATAGCGGTTGATCTTGATCATCTGGTTGCGGAAGGTGGCCGCACGGATATAGGAGTCCCCCTTGCCAAAAACGAAAAGGCGTTTGCTGCCGCGGATATAGTCCACCGCGCGATACACCGCCTCCGGAGAAAGGGTGCGGTAGGTACGCTCCACACTGCCACAGATCAACGCTTCCAGCTTGCTGCCAATGACCATGATGTCGTCGCCGGGGGCAAAGGGCATGTCCGCATCAATGCGGGGCAGGGTTCGGAACCGCGCGCTGGCTTCCCGTACCAGCTGGATCTTCATATCCCGAAACCCGGAAAACCCCAGGCGCTTGCAAAATCGGATCACGGTGGCATTGGAGGTATAGGTATCCTGTGCCAATTTGCTCACGGTCAGATCATCCAGAATATGAAGATTCTGCACCAGATACCACGCAATGGCCTTTTCGGTCTCGCTGAAATCTTTCAGGGTGTCAAAGCGCTCCAACAACATGATATCGCCACCTTTCCGTTGCATTTTACCATACCTTCCGCAAAAAAAGAATGGGGTTCCCCTGCCTGGGCGAAAAGATGAATATTTTTTTCTTTTTTGGTTCAATTCTTTTGTGTGTTGTGAACATTTGGTTCGCGTTGCGCCCAACCGGTTTACTCGGGGACGCGTCTCATGCTACGCTGATGACAGCGATCGGAAAGGACGTGAAAAAGCGATGAAGCTGGGGATTCTGGGCACAGGCATGATCGTGCGGGATTTTTTGCCGCAGGCACACCTCATTCCCGGGCTGGAGCTGTACGCGCTGTGCAGCACGCCGCGCAGCCAGCCCGTGATGGAACAACTGGCCGCCCAATATCGGATCCCCCGCCGCTTTACCGCATGGCAGGAACTGCTGACCTGCGGCGTGGACGCCGTTTATGTGGCAGTTCCCAACGCTATGCACTACGAGATGTGCCGCCGGGCGCTGGAACAGGGGTGCCACGTCATTGTGGAAAAGCCCATGGTCACCAACGTGCAGCAAGCCGAAGCGCTGTGGCGCATCGCAGACCGGCAGGGATTGCTGCTGATGGAGGCCATTACCACCCGGTATCTCTCCAACTACCGGGCAGTCCGACAGGAACTGCCCGGATTGGGGCAGCTGCGTCTGATCCGTATGGATTTTTCCCAGTACTCCAGCCGATATGACGCGTTCCGGGCCGGGCAGATCCTGCCCGCGTTTGATCCTCGGCAGGCCGGCGGCGCACTGATGGACCTGAATATCTACAACCTGCACTTTGTCACGGGGCTGCTGGGCGCGCCGCTGGCATACCGCTACTATCCAAACCTGGTGCGCGGCATTGATGTCTCGGGCGTAATGGTCTTGCAATACCCCGGGTGCGTCGCCACCCTGACTGCCGCCAAAGACAGCCATGCCCCCAATCAGAGCGTCCTGCAAGGGGACGCAGGCTACCTGGTATTGGAGACCCCCGCCAACGCCTGCGGTTCCTTTACCGTTTATCCCAACGGCGGGCCGCCCCGGCACGTCAACGTGAATCCGTTTTCTCACCGCATGGTGGAAGAATTTGCCGCCTTTACATGTATGATCGAGGACCGGGACATGGCTGCCTGCCAAGAGGCTCGCAGCCAAAGTCTGCTGGTCAGCCGGATACAAACAGCAGCCCGGCAAGACGCCGGACTGCTTTTCCCCGGCGAGGACTGATCCCCCTCGCTTCATTATCGCATCGGGAGCTCCCAACAACCGAAAAAGGAGGGATAACCGCCAACATTCCGTCACTTCGCAACAATCGTAAGGAAGGAGTCAATGTTCCTATGAATAAGAAGTTGAAAACTGCGGTTCAGGAATTCGGCCATGTGATCGTGGATCCCATCCTGTACCTTGCCGTGGTGGGCATTGTGCTGGCTGTCAGCATCGTTTTGTCTTTGGGCAGCGGCATCGTGGCTGATCTGGGCACCATGCTGAACGCCATGACCAACAGCGCCATCATCGGCAATCTGGCTCTGGTCCTGTGTGTGGGCCTGACCGCCGGGTTTGCCAAAAAGCAGAAAGCCAACGCCGCCGTCTTCGGTCTGATCTCCTATCTCATGTTTCTGTACAGCAACAATACCTATCTGTCCCTGACCAACCAGCTGGTAGAAGACGGCGCGGCCGGCATGGGCCTGTTCGCCACCGGACAGGCCACCATGCTGGGGGTCCAGGTCACGGATCTGAACGTGTTCGGCGGTCTGATCATCGGCTGCCTGGCTGCTTTCGTTTACAATGCGGTCATCGATATCAAAGTGCCGGAGGTCCTGCGCATTTACGGCGGTCCCCGCCTGGCGCTGATCGTAATGATCCCGGTAATGATCGTGTTTTCCATCCTGGCCACCATCGTCTGGCCGCCTGTGGCTGATTTCATCAACAGCGCGTCCAATTTCATCAATACCTCCGGCGGATTGGGCGTGTTCATTTTCGGGTTCCTGAACCGGGCGCTGATCCCCACCGGCCTGCATCACTTTATGTGGATGCCCTTCAACTACACCGCCATCGGCGGCACGGCGCTGATCGACGGCACCACTTATTATGGCGCCTCCAACATTTTCTATGCCGAGATGCCGCTCGTTGCCAACGGCACCCTGCAGGAGCTGGACTCCAGCGTTCGGTTCGCCTCTTTCGGCTTTGCCAAAGAATTCTGCACGCTGGGCGCCGTGCTGGCCATGATCTTCTGTTCCCGCAAGGAAAACCGCAAAGCCGTGACCGCTATGCTGGTCCCCATTTACATTACGGCCTCGCTGGCCGGCATTACCGAGGCGCTGGACTTTATCATCCTGTTCTCTTCGCCGGTACTGTGGATCGCCAAAGGCCTGGTGACCGGTCTGTCCGAAATGACGCTCTATCTGCTGGGGGTGCGTACATACAACATCTACGGCTTTATCGAGCTGTTCACCATCAATCTTTCTTTGCCGGCCAGCGTGACCCGGTTCCCTGTGTATCTGGCCGTAGGCGTGGTGTTTGTGGCGATCACCTTTTTGGTGTTTACCCTGCTCATCCGTCGCTTTGACTTCAAGACGCCGGGCCGCGCCGCCGACTGGGGCGATGAATCCGGCGATGTCGCCCCCAACCAGCCCAAAGGCGACGCCGAACTGGCCGAGCAGGTCATTGCCGGTCTGGGCGGCCGCGACAATATTCTGGATTTTGGCTGTTGCATGACCCGGCTGCGCGCCCAGGTCCGCGACATCGATCTGGTGGATGAGACCATCTTGAAAAAAGTGTCCAGCAAGGGCCTGGTCAAAAACGGACAGGAAGTCCAGCTGGTCATCGGCCTGAAGGTGCAGGATGTCTACGATGCGGTGCATCCCTACCTGCAGTGCAGTGAGTGACCCTGCCATGGAAAGGCGACAAGCGCTGCGGCAAAAGTTTCGGCAGTGGACCGGCCGCTTTTTCGCCTGCTGGGAACAGAAAACCCCCGGTCAGCTGGCAGTATCGTCACTGGTCTTTCTGCTGGGGCTTCTCTGGCCGCTGGGTGGTGCCATCGTATGGTTTGGCGCACGTCTGATGAAACGGTTCCGTGACTTGGGCACCGTGGCATTGACCGGCGCCGCACTGAATCTGCTGTTGTATCTGGCGCAGATCGCAGTACGGCTGGCAGGCGCCGTCTGACAGCAAGCGTGTATGAGATCCTTTGCGAATGGAGGACTGTATTATGGATAAGAATTTCAAAATCGTGATCTGCGGCGGCGGCAGCACCTACACCGCGGGCATCGTGAAGAACCTGTTGGATGCCAGGCGGCTGAAAATCCGGGAATTGTGGCTCTACGACATCGACGCGCCCCGACAGGACGCCGTGGCCCGGCTGGTGGCGCAGGTCATCCGGGAAAACGCCCCCGGCCTGCCCCTGAAGGTCAGCACCGACCCGCAAGAGGCCTTTGCCGGCGCGGATTTCATCATGGCGCAGATGCGTGTGGGCGGCCTGCCCATGCGCGTGCAGGATGAACAGATCGCGCTGAAACACGGCTGCGTGGGACAGGAGACCTGTGGCGCCGGCGGCATGGCCTACGGCATGCGCACGATTGCCCCGATGGTCCAACTGGTCGACTATTGCGAAGCCTATGCCGCAGCCGATTACTGGATCGTCAACTACTCCAATCCGGCCGCCATCGTTGCCAAAGCGGTCTATGCCCTGCGTCCCCGGGCACGCATCTTGAACATCTGCGACATGCCCGTGGAGATCGAGGCGCGCATGGCCGAGATCCTGGACTGCGAATTGCAGGACCTGGAGGTGGATTACTTCGGCCTGAATCACTACGGCTGGTTTACCAAGGTGCGCCGCCGCGGCGAAGACGTGACCGAGCAGCTGAAAGCCCATGTGCGGCAATACGGCTATGTGACCCAAAAGAGCTACCAGGATCTTCTGGTACAGGACCCCGACTGGCGCCACACCTTTGAAAATGCCAAGACCATCGCCAATCTTTTCCCCGACTATCTGCCCAACACCTACTGGCAGTATTATCTGCTGGGGGACTCGGTGGTACAGTATACCGACATCCACAACACCCGCGGCCAGCAGGTCATCAACGGCAGGGAAAAGCGGGTCTTTGCCGCAGCCGAAAAGTTGAAAAACGGCGAGGCTGTGGATATGAGCCAGTTCTATGTGGGCGTACACGGCTTGTTTATCGTGGAGGTCATGTGTTCCCTGGCCTTTGATGAGCGCAGCCGCCAACTGGTCATCGTGCGCAACAACGGCGCTGTGGAAAATCTGCCCGATGACGCCATGGTGGAGATCCCCGCTTACATCACCAGTCGCGGTCCCGAGCCCATCCGTGTGGGTCCGATCCCTCGCTTCTACAAGGGCTTGATCGAGCAGCAGGACGCCTGTGAAGGGCTGTTGGTGGAAGCAGCCATAGAACATTCCTACGCCAAAGCGTTGCAGGCTTTTACCATGAACCGCACGATTCCTTCGGCAACCGTGGCCAAGGCGATCCTGGACGATATGATCGAGGCCAACAAAGACTACTGGCCCCCGCTGCAACGCTGATCTGCGCACAAAGAAGGCGCGCGGCACAGCCGGAACCGCAGAGCAGCCCCGACAAATAAAAACGGATAAGGATAATAAGAAATCCCCCCGGTGCAGAAACCTGCGACTGCATCGGGGGGATCGCTTTACGCGAAAAGAATCCCGTACATAGGAACAAGGCGCTTCGGGAAACTGAAGGGGTCCCCCGGCGGCCGGCGTCAGCGCACCACCAAAGGCGCCAGCGCCCCCTGCTTCACATCCACAAGTCCCCGGTCGGTGAGCTTGAGCGCCGGGCTCACGGGCAGGCCCAGGGTGCCCAGGGACATGATGGGGTTGGGGTGGCGGTAGCCAAGCTGGGTCAAGCTGGCGCGGATGGCGCACAGGCTGCGGCCCACCTGCTCCACGGGGGCGTCGGACAGAATGCCGCAGATGGGCAGCGGCAGTTCGGCCAGCACCTGACCGTCTTGCACGGTCAGGAACCCGCCCTGCATCTGCCGGATGCGCCGGGCCGCCAGCAGCATGTCGGCTTCGTCGTCGCCGGCCACGAACAAATTGTGGTGGTCGTGGAAGTAGGTGGTGGCGGCGGTGCCTTGGCGGTGGCAGGCCCCGGTCAAAAAGCCGTAGCCCACGCTGCCGTTTTTGCCGTGGCGTTCCAGCACCACGGCCAGAAGACAGCCGCTCTCCTTCCACTGGATCATCCCGTCCCGCACGGGCATGGTGACCAGCGTTTCCCGGGTCTGGGTGCGGTCGGGCAGCACCTCGATGGCCCGCACCGTGACCTGCCCGGGCGCGGGGCCCTGCACAAAGCGGGACACCGGCATGGCGAACAGGTCGGGCGTCAGGGGCGGGGGCTGCACGCTGCGGTAGAAATCCTCGGGGAAGGCGTCGGGGGCAAAGGGGGCGGGGGCGGCGTCCCGGCGGTAGATCTCGGCCCCGTTTTTGTACACGGCCACCGGGCGCAGGCGGGTGGGGTCCTCCACAAGGAAAAAGTCCGCCCGCCGCCCCGGGGCGATGGCGCCCCGGTCGTACAGGTGCATGCGCCGGCTGGGGGTGTAGGTGGCGCAGTACAGCGCCTTTTCGGGCGGGATGCCGGCCTCCATGGCCTTTTCCACCACCCGGTTCAGCTGGCCCTCCTGCCAGAGGGTGTCGGCCATGGTGTCGTCGGTGACAAAGGCGCAGTACTCATACAGATCGTTGCGGCGGATGTAGTCCAGCACCTCGGGCTTGAGCATCTTGTCCTGGATCTCCAGGAACATGCCGTTTTCCAGGCGCTGGCGCACCTCCTCCAGGCTGTGCTCGGTGTGGTCGCCGTCGATGCCCAGGTACAAAAATCTGGCCAGGTCCAGCCCCACCAGCGAAGGGCAGTGCCCCTCGATCACATAGCCCGGCCGTTCCCGGCGCAAATAGTCCAGAAAACGGGTGATCTCCAGGTCGTTGGGGGCGATGATCTGGCGGTAGTTCATGATCTCGCCCACGCAGACCACGTCCTTTTCCTCCAGCAGGTGCTCCATGGCCGCGCAGTCGATGATGCCGCCCGTGGTCTCCAGCCCCGGGTTGGTGGAGGGCACGCTGCTTGGGATGCCGTAATAGATGTCGATGGGGGAGCCTTCCCCCGCCTGGATCATTTCCAGAATGCCCCGGATGCCCTTGACGTTGGCCATCTCGTGGGGTTCGGAGACGATGGTGGTCACGCCGCACCCCGCCAGGAACCGCCCAAAGGGCCCCGGCGTCATCATGGAGCTTTCGATGTGCATGTGCACGTCCACCAGCCCCGGGATCATGTACAGGCCCCGGGCGTCCACCACGGTGCGGGCCGCAAGGCCCGGGTCGCCGTCGTGGTGGATGTAGTAGAACTTGTCCCCCTTGACGTACACGTCCCCGGGCACAAAGCGCTTTAAGTAGCTGTTATAGACCCGGGCGCCCCGGATCAGCAAAGACACTTGTTCGATGGATTCCATGGCAGTCCTTTCCCGGTCAGACCAGGGTGTAGAAGTACAGCAGGCAGACGGCCACCAGCACGTACATCACGGGCGAGACCTTGCGCACCTTGCCGGCGGCGATCTTCATGATCAGGTAGGCGGGCAGGGCCGTGCAGATGCCGTTGGCGATGTTGTTGGCAAAGATCGTGAAGGTGACGCAGATAAAGGCGGGGATATACTCGGTGATGTCGGTGTAGTCGATGTTGCGCATGCCGCTGAGCATGTTGATGCCGATGTAGATGAGCACCGGCGCGGTGGCCGCCGTGGGGATGATCAGGGCCAGGGGCGCGAAGAACAGGGACAAGGCAAAGCACAGGCTGGTGAAGATGACGGTCAGGCCGGTCTTGCCGCCGGCCTCCACGCCGGCGGAGGATTCCAGGTAGGTGGTCATGCTGGGCATGCCGAACAGCGCGCCGAAGCTGGTGGCGATGGCGTCCACCTGGAAGCAGCGGTCGATGCCGGGCAGGTTGCCGTCCTTGTCCAGGTAGCCGGCCTTGGCCCCCACGCCCAGCACGGTGCCGAAGGTGGAAAAAAAGTCAGGCACGAACAGCGCGATGAGGAAGGGGATGTAGGCAAAGTTCAGCGCGCCCAGGAAGTCCACGTTGAGGAACTGGCCGCTGATGTCGGCAGGCAGGGAGACGATGCTTTCGGGCAGCTGGGTGACGCCGAAGGGGATGCCCACCAGGGTGGTGGCCAAAATCGTCAGGATCATGCCGCCGGGGACGTTGCGCGCCTTCATGACCAGAAGGATCAGGAAGCCGATGACGCAGACGATGACCTCGGCCGAGGTCAGGTCGCCGAAGGCCAGGTTGCCCTTGCTCTCGTTGGCCACGATCAGGCCGCAGCCCTTGGCCCCCAGCAGGGCGATGAACAGGCCGATGCCCGCCGTGACCGCGTGCTTGAGGCTGACGGGGATGACCCGAACCACGGCTTCCCGCAGGCCCAGGAAAGAGATGGCGATGAAGAGCACGCCGCTCCAGAAGATGACGCCGGCGGTGATGGGGGCGGAGATGCCCTCGTTGGAGACCATGGACGCCACGATGCCCACGCTGCCAAGGCCCGGGGCCAGGGCGAAGGGACGGTTGGTGTACAGGGCCATGGCGCAGCTGGTCAGGATGATCAGCAGCACCATGACGGTCAGGGTCACGTGCTTGTCGAACCCGGCGCCCGCCATCATGCCGGGGATCGTGGCCAGCACGTAGGCCATGGTGACAAAGGTGGTGATGCCGGCCAGCAGCTCGGTTTTGATGTCGGTGTGATAGTCCGACAGATGAAATTGTTTTTCCAGCAGATCCTTCATGATTCCTACTCCTTTGTTGTTGGGCTCGCAAGATTGATTCCCGCTGTTTTTTATTGTATGATGGAAAAAAGCCCAAGTCCAATGGCAGTTTTTCATGGCAGGTATAGCCGCCGTGCATGGGAGGCAGGGAGATGAACGTCCAGGAACTGAATTACATTTTGTGCATCGCCCGGCACCAGAACCTGACTGAGGCCGCCCAGGAGCTGTACCTGTCCCAGCCCACGCTGAGCAAGTACCTGCAAAAGCTGGAACGGGAGATGAACGGCAAGCTGTTCAGCCGCGTGGGCAACCGGTACGTGCCCACCGACCTGGGCCGCCGCTACCTGGAATACGCCCGGCGCATGCTGGAGCTGGACCGGGACTGGCAGAAGGAATTGCAGGACCTGAACGCCTGCCGCCAGGGGGAATTGAACATCGCCTTCCCCCTGATGCGCAGCTCCTGCCTGGTGCCCCGGGTGCTGCCGGTGTTCCATGCCCGGTACCCGGGCGTCCAGGTCAACCTGTGGGAGGAGAGCTGCGCCGTTCATGCTGGACGACCGGCTGGACTTTGCGGTGTTCAATGAAGGTCACCCCCACCCCCACCTGACCTACGAGGACCTGCTGCGGGAGGAAGTGCTGCTGGTGCTGCCCCCCGACCACCCCCTGGCCCGGCGGGGCGAGGCGCGCCCCGGCTTCAACTACCCCTGGATGGACCTGCGGCTGCTGGCCCGGGAGCCCTTTGTGCTGCACTACCCCGAACAGACCACCGGGCGCATCGCCCAGGACCTGTTCGACTTTTACGGCATCCGGCCGCCGGTGCCCTTCCGCACCCGCAACACCCAGGTGTGCGCGGCCCTGTGCCAACAGGGGCTGGGGGCCTGCTTTCTGCCCCAGCGGTATGTGCAGGCGCTGTACCCCCAGCAGCCCCCGCCCTGCTTCTCGGTGGGGGAAAAGGGGGCGTTCAGCCAGCTGACCATCGCCTACCGCAAGGGGGCGTACCTGCCCGCCTACGCCCGGGCCTTCATCCGCATCGCCCGGGAATACGCCTGACAGACGACCAAACGCCCGCCCCGGGACCCGTACAGGTCCCGGGGCGGGCTGTTTTGCACAGCGGTGCGCGGCCGTAAGATTCAGGCCCTGATGTGGCCGCTGTTGATGCCGGCGCCGCCCCGGGTCAGGGGCAGCCAGTCCAGGGCTTTGCGGATGTAGGCGTCCCAGAAGTCCCAGTCGTGGCCGCCGGGGCCCTGCACCCAGGTCAGGTCGGCGCCGCGGCGGCGCAGCTCGCCGGCAAAGGCCAGGTTGTGGGGCAAAAGCTCGTCGCTGTCGCCGCAGGCCATGTACACGGCGGGCAATTCACACCCCCGGGCGGCGAGCTGTTTGAGCAGATAGGGCAGGTGCATGTCTGTGCGGGTCAAGGCGTCCAGATCGCCGAAGCAGCCTTCGGCAAAGGAGCGGCGGCGCATGAACACCGGCGAGGAATCGTCCCAGGAGGCCATGGCCCCGGTGTGCAGCCCGGCGGACAGGGCGATGACGGCCCCGAAGGTTTCGTGGTATTTCAGGCCGTTGCGCAGCGCGCCGTACCCGCCCATGGACAGCCCGCCGATGAAGGTGTCCTGCCGCCGGCGGGACAAGGGCAGCATGCGTCGGGTCAGTTCCACCAGTTCCCGGCCCACGAATTCGCCGTAGTTCTGGTTGGCCCCGGGGCGGTCCACATAAAAGGAATTGTCCCCCGCGGGCATGACCACGCACAGGTCCCGCTCGGTGGCAAAGCGCTCGATGCGGGTGCCGGACAGCCAGTCCAGGCTGCTGCCCAGGATGCCGTGGAGCAGGTACAGCGTGGGGAAGGGGGTCTCGGGCGGCAAGGGGGCGTCAAAATCGGTCACCTTGTCGGCGGGCAGCACCACGGTCACAGGCACCGTGCGCATGAGGCTGCGGGACATCAGTTGGATCTGCATCAAAGCCATGGGGATTCTCCTTTCCCAATGCGAAGTCTCTCTCAAACGGGCTGCACAAGCAGGGTATCGGCCATGGTGAACACGTCGGGGCTGCTCTTGTAGGTGCACCAGGCGGGCATGCGGGCATACCGGCGGGCCAACAGCCGGAAACAGCCGATGGTCTGCCCCACCGGCAGGAAAAAGTCGCCGCACAAGATCTCGCGGTCAAAGGGGCCCCGGGGCAGGGGCAGAACGCCCGCGGGTTCCAGGTGGTCGGGGTCGGGCCCCGTGAACAGTTCCAGGCGTTCGGGGTAGACGATGCCCGAGCGGTGGTGGGACAAAAACCCCATGCCGATGCGCGCCACCTGGCAGGGGGCGGGCAGCAGGGCGGTCACGTCCAGGTCCTGCAGGGTGCCCAGCCAGTGCCCGCACAAAAAGTCGGTGGTGCCCCGCTCCGGGCGCAGCAATCCGTCGATGCCGCCGGCGCTGAACACCGGCCGGGCGTCCAGGCGGGTGGGGCTTTGCAGTTTGAGCCCCGGCAGGGTAAAGCGGTATGGGGCACACAGCTCTTCGCCGGACCGGCCGTCGGGCAAAAAGGCCCGGGCCCGCAGCCGGGTGTCCCGCCGAAGGGTCAGGGGAGCGGTGTATACAGGGGCGTGTTCGTCGGGTTCGGACCCGTCCAGGGTATAGCGGATGGTCTGCCCCGCCCCGGCGCGCAGGGCCACGGCGGCAGGCCGCCCCCAGGGGAAGGCGCAGGCCGGCGGGTCGGCCTTTGGCGGGGCGGGGGGCAGGGAAGCGGGGGCGGTGAACACGGCTTCGGGGCCGGCCCAGGGGTCGGGGTCGGCAAACAGGTCCGCCGCCGGCAGCGTGCGGCCCAGGCGCAGGCGCAGCACGCCGCCGTCGGGCCGCAGGTCCAGGGCGTCGGCCCCCACCCGGACGGCCCTGCCGGTCTCCAGGGCGATGTCGTAGGCAAAGCCCTCGTGTTCCAGGCGGATGGTCTGCCCGTCGGTGCCCGTGAGCACGGGCAGGCGGTCAAAGCGCAGCCCGCAGCCCCCTTCCAGGGTCAGGGCGTCGGGGGTCAGGGTGAAGCGGGCCAGCAGGGCCCCGTCCTCCTGCCGCAGCTCGACCCGGGCCGTGGCGGCGTCCAAAGCGGAGAAGACCGCCCGCCCCCGGGGTTCGCGCCCCGCCGGGTCGAGCAGGCGCACAAAGGGCCGGGGCCGGCCGGGGGCGGCCCACCCCTGGGGGAACAGCAGGGGCAGGGCGTCGAAGGTGCTCTTGACGCCGGTCATGGCGTGGTCCAGATAGCGGGAGGCATACTGGTCCCGGTACAAAAACCAGTCCCGGATGCGCAGGGCCCCCTCCTCGGCCAGAAAGCCCAGGCGGTAGCAGGCCGAGGCATACCACTGCACGGCCAGGCCCCGGCTTTCGTCCCAGTCCCGGGAGGCCTGCCAGGTCATGGGCGGGGTCAGGCGGAAGGAGCGGGCAAACCAGCGGGCCGTGTCGGCCATGGTGGCCACCCGCACCTTGCCCTGCCGGGCCAGTTCGGCCACCAGGTCCAGCTGGGGGGCCAGGCCGGGGCCGATGTTCTCCCACAAAAAGTTGTTTTCCTGCCCGATCTGGGCGTAGCCTACGCCCAAAGCGTCCTCGTCGGTAAGGCATCGGAACATCCACCCCACCCAATGGGCGTCCCGCCCGGGCAGCCAGGCGGGCTCCAGGGTATAGACCATGCCGGCCAGTTCGGGGCGCAGGTCCTGCTCAAAGTTGCAGATGGGGTCGGGCCCCAACAGGCGGAACACCGGCACGGGCAGCTGGTGGTCGGGGGTCTGGGCGGGCAGGTTCTCGTTGCGGCGGCTGGGGTAGTACATCCCGTTGGGCCAGCCGCCCCACAGGGTAAAGCCGTCGGTGCCCAGCTGGTCCCGGCAGATGGCCCCGCCCGCCACGCCGTAGGCGCGGGCCGCGTAGTCCAGGGTGACGGTGTCCAACACCCAGGAGCCGATGGTGCCCGGGTACCGCCCGAACACCCGGTAAAACTCGGCCATGTAGGCGTCCACCAGGCGCAGGCGCTCCCAGGGTTCGTAGCCGATGCTGTAGGCGCTGTTGACCCGCTCGTCAAATTCCTCGCTGACCTTGCCCCGAAAGCGCACCCCGGCCTTTTGGCACAGTTCGCCGGTGATCTCCCACCAGGCGGACAGCTCGTCGGCGGGGCCGGTGTGTTGGCGCAACAGGTCCTGGTAGCGCCCGTCGGTCAGGGCGTCGTATTTGAGGGCATAGGTGGCGGGCAGGCCGCTGCGCCGCACCAGGTCGATCTGGCGGCGCAGGGTGTCGAAGTCGTCCTGGATAAAGCGGCTGGGTTCCTCGTGGGCTTTGCGGATGAAGTTGTAGATGTTGACCACAACGGTCTTTTTGGCTTCGCTGGGCATAGCGCGTCCCTCCCTGTATGTGCCCGGGCGTTCAGCTGCCGGCGCGGTACTCCGACGGGGTACAGCCGTAGCGGGCCACGAACTTTTTATAAAAGAAGCTCTCGTTGGAATAGCCGCACTGCTGGGCGATCTTCTGCACGGGCTGGGCCGTGGAGCGCAGCAAAAACGCGGCCTTGGCCAGGCGGCCGTCGGTGATCAGGTCCTTGAAGCTGCTGCCCGTGGCCTGGCGGATCATGCGGGACAGGGCGTTGGGGTGGAAGCCGAACCGGTCGGCGGTCTGCTCCAGCGTGCAGGTGGTGCAGTTGTCGTCCATGTAGCGCAAGATCTCGGTCAGGTAGCTGCGGCGGGCCTGGCGGTACTCGCTTTCCATCTCGCCCTGGTAGCAGCGCACCAGCTCGATGAACACCAGGTTCATGTAGCTGGTGATGGCCCCTTCGGCGCACAGCTGGGGGTCCAGGTACTCGCAAAAGACCTCCTCCATCAGGTCGCGGAAAAAGGGGCGCTTGTCGGTGTGGAACAAAAGGTAGCGGCTGTGGTCCCGCTCTTCGCTGAGCACGTTGGACAAAAACCGGGGGATGGGCCCGCTGGCCGCGAACCGCTCCACAAAGCTGGCCGTGAAGTAATGCCGGTCCATCAGGCAGTTGAGCACGATGTCCTCCTCGCCGGTGGGCAGGATGGTGTGCACCACGCCGCAGTCCATGATGCACACGTCCCCGGCGGTCATCTCCACGGTGCGGTCGTTGATGATGGCCGTGCACTTGCCCTCGTAGACGTAGTTCATCTCGATGTAATCGTGGCGGTGCAGCGGCACGCGGGAAAAGCGGGTCTGCTTGTTGAAGCCGATGCCGCTGACCGCCGCCGGGTGAAAGTCCACCCGGTCGCTCAGGCGGCCGTGTTCGCCCACGCTCTCGGCGCTGATGACCGGCACGGGGAACACGTAGACGTCGTCCTGGCGGATCGTGTGGGATTCGGGCGAATGGTAGTACCCGGTGGACAGGGTCGGGTCCCGCTGATACAGGCGCTCCTTCTCTGTGGTGGGAATGACCAATTCACGGAACTGTTCTTTGTTCATGTTGCCAAATCCTCCCGGCGTCGGGGCCAAACATGTTTGATTTTGTCGGTGAGCGGGTTCGATTTCGTGATTGCCGCGCCGCTCACGCCGCGGTATACTGATGCTGCAAGGTAAGACCAGTATACCACGGGCCCTGGATACTGGCAATATTTTTTATCGAATCTATGCAAAAACGCTCAAAAACGGAGGAATCGAACATGGCAAGGAAGGACTACCCCCAGTTTGCGGCCGAGATCGTGGCCGCTGTGGGCGGAAAAGAGAATATTGTCAGTGTCGCCCACTGCATGACCCGCCTGCGCTTTGTGCTGGCGGACGAGAGCATCGTCAAGGATGATGAGGTCAAAAAGGTCAAGGGCGTCATGGGCGTGGTGCACGGCGGCGGCCAGTACCAGATCCCCATCGGCACCCAGGTGGCGGACCTGTGCCCCGAGGTGGAAAAGCTGCTGGGCGGCGCCAGCGCCACCGACGCCGCCAAGGCCAAGGCGGACAGCATGCGGGTGGTCAGCAAGGACAGCTGGTACAACCGCTTTTTCAAGGCCATTGCGGGCTGCATCATCCCCAGCATCGCCCCCATGGCCGCCGGCGGTATCATCAAGGGCGTGCTGACCATCCTGACCACCTTCGGCGTGCTGGCCTCCACCGACGGCACCTACATGATCTTCTACGCCGCGGCCGACGCCTTGATGTGCTTCTTCCCCATCATCGTGGGCTTCTCGGCCGGTAAGGTGTTCGGCATGAACCCCTACACCGCCGCCTGCCTGGGCGCGGCCATGCTGTACCCCAACTTGGCCGCCTTTGTGGGCGCCGAGACCCCGCTGACCTTCTTCGGCATCCCGGTGACCATGCTGGCCTACCAGCAGACCATCCTGCCCATCCTGCTGGCCGTGTTCGTGGGCAGCAAGATCGAAAAGCTGGCCAAGAAGCTGATCCCCCAGATCTTGCAGCTGATGTTCGTGCCCACCGTGGTGCTGTGCATCACCTTCCCCCTGACCCTGCTGGTGGTGGGCCCCGTCATGACCGTGGTGTCCAACGGCGTGGCCGGCGCGATCAACGGTCTGTTCAACCTGGCCCCCGTGGTCTGCGGCGGCATCCTGGGCGCTTTCTGGCAGCTGTTCGTTATGATGGGCATCCACGCCGCCATGATCCCCATCATCATCAACAACCTGACCACCCTGGGCTTCTGCCCGGTCAACGCCATCCTGGGCCTGACCGTGTGGGCCCTGGCCGGCGTCAGCCTGGGCTATGCCCTGCGCGTCAAGAACAAGGAGCTTAAGGCCACCGCCTTCGGCGCCATGGCCTCCGCCCTGTGCGGCATCACCGAGCCCACCATCTACACCGTGGCTTTGACCAACTTCAAGCGCTTCATCGCGGCCTTCATCGGCGGCGGCATCGCCGGCGTCATCGGCGGCGCGCTGGGCATCAAGTTCTACACATGGGCCGGCGACGGCCTGTTCCGCATCCCCGGTATGATCAACCCCGCCGGGCTGGACATCAGCTTCTACGGCTTCTTGATCTGCGCGGCCGTGGCCTTTGCGGTGTCGGGCGCCATCGCCTTCTTCGTCACCGACCCCAACGAGGACGCCCAGGCCTGAGGTCTGGCGAACCCGCGTCGACCGTGATATAATACATACAAAGCTGCCCGGCAGCCGGAGTCGTGCCGGTGGCCGGGCAGCCCCTGTTTTGGAGAGGAATCTGTACCATGCACACGCTGGATCAAGTTTTGAAGGGCGGCGCGCCCAACGCGCTGGCCCCCTTTTTGTGGCTGCACGGCGAGGACGAAGCCACCCTGCGCGCCGAGGTGCGCCGCATCCATGACTGCGGCATCGGGGCCGTCTGCGCCGAGGCCCGCCCCCACAAGGATTTCAACGGTCCCGGGTGGTTCCGGGACCTGGGCATCCTGCTGGACGAGTGCAAGCGCCTGGGCATGCAGATGTGGGTGCTGGACGACAGCCACTTCCCCACCGGGTACGCCGACGGCGCGGTGAAAAAGCACCACCCCGAACTGTGCAAAAAGTACCTGTGCTGCAAGACCCTGGACTTTGCCGGGCCCCGGGCCCACAGCGGGGCCGTGCTGAAATACGCCCTGCGGGACGCCCGGGACGTGATCCTGGGCGTGTACCTGTACCCGAAAGCCGGGTTCGAGGTGCTGGACGCCCGCACCGTCATCGACCTGACCGACCGGGTGGAATGGGTCGAGGACTACAACACCGGCCGCCCCGCCTGCGATCTGCTGGGCCGCCCGGTGCCCGGCGCGCCCGCCCAGGGCCCCTGCCCCATCGTGCGCTTTGACCTGCCCGCGGGCGAGTGGAGCCTGAACGTGCTGACCGTCAGCTTCAAGGGCGGCGAAAAGCAGACCGAAGGCTACCTGAACCCCATCGACCCCCGGGCCACCCGGGTGCTGCTGGACACGGTGTACGAGCCCATCTACGCCCATTTCGGGGCCGAGTTCGGCAAGACCCTGCGGGGCTTTTTCTCGGACGAGCCCCGCTTTGGCAACATCCACGGGGCCGAGGCCGCCTCCATCGGGCGCAACAGCGCCATGGTGCTGCCCTGGCGGGACGACCTGGACGCCCTGCTGGGCCAGGAGCTGGCCGGGACCATCCTGGCCGGGCGGGCGGTGCGCCCGCTTTTGCCGCTGCTGTTTTTGAACGGCGCGCCCGACGCCGGGGACACCCAGGCCCACGTGCTGCGCCGGGCCTACATGGACCTGGTCAGCCGCCTGTACAGCGAACACTTTGACGGCGAGCTGGCCCGCTGGTGTCATGACCACGGGTGTGAGCACATCGGCCATACCATCGAGGACAACAACGCCCACAGCCGCCTGGGCTACGGCGCGGGGCATTTTTACCGGGCCATGGCCCACCAGGACATGGCGGGCATCGACGTGGTCATCCAGCAGCTGACCCCCGGCCAGGACCGCGGGATGTTCAAGGGCATGCACAGCCCCGGGTGGGACGGCGAGTTCTTTACCTACGTGCTGGGCAAGCTGGGGGGCAGCCTGGCCCACCTGAACCCCGCCGCCAGGGGCCGCTGCATGTGCGAATTGTTCGGCGCCTACAGCTGGGCCGAGGGCAACCGCCTGTGCAAGTGGCTGGCCGACTATATGCTGGTGCGGGGTGTCAACTACTTTGTGCCCCACGCCTTTGATCCCGCGCCCTTCCCGGACGGGGACTGCCCGCCCCACTTTTACGCCCACGGCCACAACCCCCAGTACCCCGAGTTCGGCCTGCTCATGGGCTACATGAACCGCATGGCGGTCATGCTGGCCGGGCGGCACGTGGCCCCGGCGGCCCTGCTCTACCACGCCGAGGCCGAATGGAGCGGCGAGTACATGCCCGTGCAGACCCCCGCCGCCGCCCTGGCCCGGCATTGCATCGACTATGACATCGTCCCCGCCGACTATCTGGCGGATGCGGGCTGCCGCGACGGCCGGCTGACGGTGAACGGCGAGGAATTCCGCGCCCTGGTCATCCCCTACGCCCAAGCCCTGCCCCAGGCCCTGCTGGAGCGCGTCGCCCAATGGACCGCCGCCGGCCTGCCGGTCTGGTTCGTGGGGGGGCTGCCCGCCCGCAGCTGCGAAGGCCGCCCGGCCCCCGCGCTGCCCCAGGCCCGCACCGTGGCCCCCGGCGAACTGGCCGACGCCCTGACCGGGGCCGGCATCCCCGAACTGCGCACCGACGCCCCCGCGCCCTATCTGCGGTACTACCACGCCCGCCAGGCGGACGGGGAGGTATACTTCTTCTTCAACGAGGGCACCCTGCCCCTGCGCGCCCGGGTGACGGGGGCCAAGGCCGGCCCCGCCGCCGTGTACGACGCCTTTGACAACACCCTGGCGCCCGACGCCGATCCCTTCCTGCTGGACCTGCCCGCCTTCGGCGTCAAGTGCGTGGTGGTGCCCGACGCCCCGCTGACCCTGCCCGTCCCCGCGCCCTTTGTGCCCGGCCGGCGGCTGGAGCTGCGACCCGCGGAGGTCCGCTTTGCCGACGCCGACACCGGCAGCGCCGACTACGGCGACCCCCTGCCCCTGACGAGCTGGACGCCCGTGGACACCCTGCCCGGCATGGCCTGCTTTGCGGGGCGCATGCGTTACCGCCTGACCGTGGCGCTGAACGCCCCCGAGGCCGCCGCCCCCGCCCGCCTGGTGCTGACCGGCGTGCAGGAGGGCGCGGCGGTGACCGTGAACGGCCAAGCCTGCGGCACGCGCATCGCCGCGCCCTACGCCTACGCCCTGGACGGCGCGCTGCGCCAGGGCGAAAACGAGATCGTGATCGAGGTCAACACCACCCTGGGCCGCCGCATGAACGACTTTTTGGCCCAGTACCTGCCCATGGAGCCCCTGGGCATCACGGGCGGCGCGGTGCTGGAACTGACCGGCTGCTGACATCCCCCTGACCAGAAAGGAGCGACACCCATGAACCAACCTTTTCCCGACGGCTTTTTGTGGGGCGGCGCCACCGCCGCCAACCAGTGCGAGGGCGCCTGGCGCGAGGGCGGCAAGGGCCTGGGCACCAACGACGTGGTGCCCGCCGGGCCCGACCGCTTCCCCGTGGCCACCGGCCGCCTGACCATGCTGCGCCCCGACGACGCCCACACCTACCCGGCCCACGAGGCCATCGACTTTTACCACCATTACAAAGAGGACATCGCCCTGATGGCCGAAATGGGGTTCAAGTGCTTCCGGCTGTCCATCTCCTGGACGCGCATCTTCCCCAACGGGGACGACGCCGAGCCCAACGAGGAGGGCCTGGCCTTCTACGACGCCGTGTTTGACGAGTGCGCCCGCCACGGCATCGAGCCGCTGGTGTCCATCGTCCACTTTGACGCCCCCGTGCACCTGATCGAGACCATCGGCAGCTGGAAAAGCCGGCAGATGATCGACCACTTCCTGCGCTATTGCCGGGTGCTGTTCCGGCGCTACGGCAAAAAGGTCAGGTACTGGCTGACCATCAACGAGATCAACATGCTACTGGCCATGCCCTTTATGGCGGCGGGCATCCGCTTTGAAGAGGGCGAAGACCCCAAAAAGGTCCAGTACCAGGCCGCCCACCACGAGCTGGTGGCCAGCGCCCTGGCTGTCAAGCTGGGTCACGAGCTCATGCCCGGGGCCATGATCGGCTGCATGCTGGCCGGGGGCAACTTCTACCCCTATACCTGCGCGCCCGAGGACGTGTGGGACAGCATCTGCCGCGACCGGGACAACTACTTCTTCATCGACGTGCAGAGCCGCGGGGCCTACCCGGCCTACGCCCTCAAACAGATGGAGCGGGAGGGCGTACTGCCCGTGATGGAGCCCGGCGACGCCGACATCCTGCGGGAAAACACCGTGGACTACATCACCTTCAGCTACTATGCCAGCCGCTGCGCCAGCGCCGACCCCGCCGTGAACGGCGACCGCACGTCGGGTAACGTGTTTGCCAGCGTGAAGAACCCCCACCTGAAAGCCAGCGAATGGGGCTGGCAGATCGACCCGCTGGGGCTGCGCATCACGCTGAACCAGCTGTACGACCGCTACCAGAAGCCCCTGTTCATTGTGGAAAACGGCCTGGGCGCCAAGGACACGGTGGAGGCCGACGGGTCCATCCACGACCCCTACCGCATCGAGTACATGCGCGCCCACATCCAGGCCATGGCCGACGCCGTGGCGCTGGACGGCGTGCCGCTGATGGGCTACCTGGCCTGGGGCTGCATCGACCTGGTGAGCGCCTCCACCGGCGAGATGGCCAAGCGCTACGGCATGATCTATGTGGATAAGCAGGACGACGGCGCCGGCACGCTGGAACGCCGGCGCAAGGATTCCTTCTTCTGGTACAAAAAGGTCATCGCCACCAACGGCGCGGACCTGAGCGACTGAGCTTCCATGCAAAAATGCCCCCCGGGCCGGAAAAACCGGCCCGGGGGGCTGCTTTTTGGTTTTTATTCAGCCTGGGGGGCAAAGGCCGCCAGCACGTCGGACCCCTTTTTCACAAAGGCGATGAACTGGTCCAGCTCGGCGCTGACCTGGCGCCAGCCGCCCTCGTATACGGTCCCGTCCCGGGTCAGCACCCACTGTCCCTGGGGCAGGTAGACCCGGCGGCTGACCGCGCCGCCGCTGCCGGGCGTCAGGATCGGGGCAAACAGGATGTCGTCCCCGAACATGTACTGGTCCCCCAGCTTGAGGCATTCGGGGTCCCCGGGCCAGTCGAAGAACAGGGGCCGCATGACCGGCACGCCGGTGGCGCTGGCCTTGTCCATTTCCCGGCGCAGGTAAGGGCGCAGACGCCCGCGCAGCAGCACCAGGTCCCGCAGGATGCCGAAGTCCCGCTCGCCGAAGCTCCACAGCTCGTTGTCGCCGCCCGTGGGCTCGATGATGTCCCGGGTGCTGTCCCGGCCCTGCCGGCTGCCGTGCAGGCGCATGACCGGGCAGAACAGCCCGAACTGGAACCACCGCACGATCAGTTCCCGGAACTCCTCGCTTTCGATGTCGCCGCCGTAAAAGCCGCCGATGTCGGTGGTCCACCAGGGGATGCCGCACATGGCCATGTTCAGCCCCGACTTGACCTGCTTGCGCAGGCTGTCGAAGGTGGAGGGGATGTCCCCCGACCACACCAGCGCGCCGAACCGCTGCACGCCCGGGTAGGCGCAGCGGGACAAGGTCAGGATGTCCTGCCGGCCCAGGGAGCGCATGCCGTCGTACACCAGCTGGTTGTAGTAGTAGGGGTAAAGCAGCGCCACCTCGCTGCCCGGGCCGGCGTCGAAGATCAGGTTGTCGAAGTGTTCGGGGCGGATCTCGGGCTCGGCCTCGTCGAACCACAGGCAGTCCACGCCCTTGTCCAGGTAGTTTTCCTTCAGGCGCTGCCACACAAAGGCCCGGGTGTCGGGGTTGGTCACGTCGATCTCGGCCTGGGGACCGTAGAATTCAAACACCCGGTTGGACCCGCTGACCGTGCGGATCAGCAGGTTGTTGTCCAGCATGTGCCGGTAATTTTCGCTCTTTTCGTTGATGGTGGGCCACATGGACACCATGAGTTTGGTGCCCATGGCGTGCAGCTCGTCGGCCATGGCCTTTGGGTCGGGCCAGTATTTGGGGTCAAAGCGGTAGTCGCCCTGTTCGGTCCAGTGGAAGTAGTCCACCACGATGACGTCCAGCGGGATGCCCAGCTCCTTGTACCGCCGGGCCACGGCCAGCACCTGGTCCTGGGTCTCGTACCGTAGGCGGCACTGCCAGAACCCCAGGCCCCAGTCGGGCATCTGGGGGGCGTGGCCGGTCAGGTCGGCCAGGGCCCCTGCCGCCTGCCGGGGGTCGCCGCCCATGACCACGTAGTCCACCTGGCGGGTGGCGTCGCTGACCCAGCAGGTGCGGTTGGCGGCCAGCTCGCACCGGCCGGTGGAGGGCTGGTTCCACAAAAAGCCGTACCCCAGCGAGGAATACACAAAGGGCATGGCGCACTTGGCGTTGACGTGGCGCAGGTCGATGGTGCAGCCCTTGAGGTCGAAGCAGTCGGTGGGTTCGTGGCCCAGACCGTAAAAGTGCTCGGCCTCGTGGGGGCAAAAGCGCACCCGGGCCCGCCACAGGTCGCTGCCCGTGTTGCGGTAGGTGCGGTAGCCCTGGTCAAAGGTCAGCTCGTTCTGCTCTTCCAGGATCTTGCGGCCCCGGTGGTAGTAGACGGTCTTGCCGTTTTCATACAGTTCGGCGCGCATGCTGCCGGTCTCGAGCACAGCCCGGCCTTCCTCGACCCGGGCCCGGGCCGGGACCTGCCGGGGCATCAGGGTCCAGTTTTGGTCAAGGATGCGCCCGCCCGGCGCGGCCTGGAAGCGCACGCAGTCCGGCCCGCAGGCCGAAAGGCGCACGGCCTCGCCCGCGCGCACAAAATAGATGCTGTCGTCCCGGATCGTAAAGCCCATACAAACCCTTCCTTTTCCGGGGGCGCGGCCCCCCGCATGGTTTTTCTGCCCCCATTATACCCAGCCCGGCGGCCGGTTGCAACGGTGTTTTTTGCGCTGTTCCCGCCGCAAACGCAGAACCCCCCGGCTTTGAAAGCCGGGGGGTTCTGCGTTGCGGAACACGGGGGGCCGCCGGCCCTCCCGCGCCGGGAAGAGAGGCCAATCCTGCCGTGGGCGGCAAGCCGATCAGTCGGGGTAGTCCAGATAAGCGCCCTTCATGGGGCTGGCGGCCAGTTCGCTGAACAGCCGCAGAACGCCCGACTTGTATTTGCGGGGTTTGGGTCTCCAGGCGGCCTTGCGCCGGGCCAGAACGGCGTCCACTTCTTCGGGGGTCATGGGCTGGCCCGCGATGCCCACAATGTTCAGCTTGCGGCCAAACACGTCGATCTCGATCAGGTCCCCTTCCTCCACCAGGGCGATGGGGCCGCCGTCGGCGGCTTCGGGGCTGCAATGGCCAATGACCGGGCCGGTGGACGCGCCGGAGAAGCGGCCGTCGGTGATCAGGGCGATGGCGCGGCCCAGCTCCTTGTCGGAGGAGATGGCCTCGGAGGTGTAGAACATTTCCGGCATGCCGGAGCCCTTGGGGCCTTCGTAGCGGATAAAGACGGCGTCGCCCTTTTCCACTTTATGATGCAAAACGGCGTCCAAGCATTCTTCCTCGCTGTCGAAGGGGCGGGCCCGCAGCACGGCCTTGAACATTTCTTTGGGGCAGGCGGTGTGCTTGATGACCGCGCCCTCGGGCGCCAGATTTCCCTTGAGGATGGCAATGGAGCCATCGGTGCCCAGGGCCTGGCCGGCGGGGCGGATGATGTCCGCCTGGGTGATGCTGCACCCGTACCGGGCGTTGAATTCGTCCAGCCAGCGCCCGCACCGCTCATAGAAGCCGTTGGCCTTGAGCTCGTCCAGGTTTTCGCCCAGGGTCTTGCCGGTGACGGTCATCACGTCCAGATGCAAATGATCGCGGATCTGCTCCATGATGGCGGGCACGCCGCCGGCGTAGTAGAAGCACTCGGCGGGCCAGCGCCCGGCCGGGCGCACGTCCAGCAGGTACCGCGCGCCCCGATGCAGCCGGTCGAAGGTATCGCCGGTGATCTCGATGCCCAGTTCGTGGGCAATGGCCGGGATGTGCAGCAGGCAGTTGGTGGAACCGGATACCGCCGCGTGGACCAGGATGGCGTTTTCGAAGCTGTGCAGGTTCACGATGCGGGAGGGGCGCATGGACTCGTCGCCGGCCATGGCCACGGCCCGCTGGCCGGCCTGGCGGGCGTAGGCCAGCAGGTCGGGGCTGGTGGCGGGCATCAGGGCGCTGCCGGGCAGGGCCAGGCCCAGGGCCTCGGCCATGATCTGCATGGTGGAGGCGGTGCCGATGAAGCTGCACGCGCCGCAGCTGGGGCAGGCGTTGCACTTGGCCCAGTTGAGCTTGGCCTCGTCGATCTCGCCCCGCTCATATTTGGCGCTGTACATGCCCAGCTGTTCCAGGGTGAGCATGTCGGGGCCGGCGTTCATGGTGCCGCCGGGCACCACCACCGAGGGGATGTCCACCCGCAAAAGACCCATCAGGCTGCCGGGCAGGCCCTTGTCGCAGCTGGCCAGGTAGACGCCCGCGTCAAAGGGCGTGGCGTTGGCGTGGATCTCGATCATGTTGGCGATCATCTCGCGGCTGGCCAGGCTGTAATTGATGCCGTCGGTGCCCTGGCTTTCGCCGTCGCACATGTCGGTGCAGGCGTACCGGGCGCCAAAGCCGCCCGCCGCCGCCACGCCTTTGCGCACTTCCTCCACCAGGATGCTCAGGTGTCCGCTGCCGGGATGGCTGTCGCCGGCGGTGCTTTCGATGATGACCTGGGGCTTGGCAAGATCTTCCGGTTTCCAGCCGGTACCGATGCGCAGCGGGTCCAGTTCGGGGGCCAGCTTGCGCATTTGTTGGCTTTTCAGTTCAGACATGATACAAAACGCTCCTTTCAGTTGAGGAAAAACAGGGCGTCGCAGGTTTTACGCAAAGAAAGAGATGACCAGCGCGATCAGGAAACCGGTGACGCCGACCAGCGTCTCCATGATGGTCCAGGTCTTGAGGGTGGTCTTTTCGTCCAGGCCGACCAGAGACTTGACCAGCCAGAAGCCGGAGTCGTTGAAGTGAGAGCAGACCGTGGCGCCGCCGGCCACAGCCGCGGTGACGCAGGCCAGGTACAGCGGGGACAGCCCGGAAATGCCGGGGATGGACGCCACAATGCCGGCGGCCATGGTCATGGCCACGGTGGCGGAGCCCACGCTGATGCGCACCAGCACGGCCACCACAAAGGCCAGCACCACCAGCGGCATATTGACCGAGGCCACCGCCTGGCCGATAACGTCGCCCAGGCCGGAGTATTGCAGGGTATAGCGCAGCACGCCGCCGCAGGCGGTGACCAGCAGGATCAGACCGGTGGGCTCAAGGGATTTGGTCATGATCTTTTCCAGCTGTTCCATGGTGTAGCCGTGCTTGAGGCCCAGCACCAGCATGGCCACGATGGTGGCGATGAGCAGGGCCACGAAGGGCTCGCCCAGGAAGCCGAACACCACGCTGACGATGTGTTCGGCGGGCAGCAGCACGCCGCACACAGAGTCGATGATGATGAAGAGCAAGGGGATCAGGATGATGGCCACGATGGTGCCGAAGGGGGGCAGCTTGCTTTCGTCAAAGTCCTGCTGATCGGCCACATGGGCGGGCACGGGGACCTGGTACTTTTTGCCGCAGTAGGCGCCCCAGATGGGACCGGCCACGATCATGGCAAACACGCCGCAGAAAATGCCCACCAGAATGACCCAGCCCAGGTCCACGCCCAGCATGGTGGCCACCAGAACAGGGCCGGGCGTGGGCGGGATGAAGGCGTGGCCCACGGCCAGGCCCGCCAGCAGAGGGATGGCGTAGAACAGGGAGGAACGGCCGGTGCGCTTGGCCAGGGAGAAGGCCAGGGGGATCAGGATGATGAGCCCGGCGTCAAAGAACACCGGCATGGCGATGACCAGGCCCGTGATGCCCAGGGCCCAGGCAGCCTTTTGGTCGCCGAACTTGCGCACCATGGTCACGGCCAGGGTCTGCGCGCCGCCGGAGGCTTCCAGGATGGCGCCGAACATGGACCCCAGCCCCACCAGCAGGGCGATGCCCTTGAGGGTGTTGCCGATGCCGTCGTTCACCGCGGTGATGATGTCGGCGGCGGGCATGCCGGCGATCAGGCCGATGGTAATGGCGCCCACCAAGATCGAGATCATGGCATGTACTTTGAACTTGATGATAAGGACCAACAGGACGATCAGGCCGATGACAGCCGCCGCCACCAGACGGGCGGGGTCCATAACGATCATATCTGCCACAAGATTTCACTCCTTCACAATGGTTAAGAATGGTTGTCCGTCCGCGAAGTCGTCTGATGGATGCAGCATTTTCCTCCCCTCCTCGCTGGCTTCCGTTCTTATTTATCAGACGTCTTACCTTTTCTGTTCACAGACTAGCACATTCTCCCGTTGTTTTCAAGGATTCGTCAGATATTTTATGGATTTTCTACGATGCGCACAAACAAGTCACCTCTTTCTATTGCAAAACGACCGATGTTTGGGTCCAGAAATTTGCAAAATCGCCCCCGGAACCACCAGTTTTTGGTGTTTCGGGGGCGATTCCCATTTAATACATCTTACGTTTTATCCTTTGTCTCCGGGGCGCCGGCCGCCAGCTGCTGTTCCCGGCGCATGCGCAGCAGGGCCTGACGGTTGTAAGTCAGGTGCATGACCATGGCGCAGCGCGCGCCGGTGGAGTCCCGGGCCAGGATGGCGTCGGTCACCGCGCGGTGGGTCTCGATGGTCTCCTGCATAAGCTGGCGGTGGGTCAGGTTTGCAAAGGTCATGACCGCCGACGTGATGGTGGGGATGAGCATCTCCACCACCCGGTTTTTGCTGCACCTGGCGATGCAGGTGTGGAACTCCACATCCTTGGGGATGTGGTTCTCGCCGGACAGATAGGTGCTTTCCACCTCGTCGCACAGGCGGCGCAGGTTGCGCATTTCCTCCTCGGTGGCCCGCTCGGCGGCCAGGGCTGCAATGTCGGGTTCCAGCATCAGGCGCACGTCGAACAGTTCCAGGGCCAGGGTGAACTTGTCGTTCAGGCGGGACAGACCCAGCGGGTCGTCGTCCAGGGTCCAGTGGCTCTGCACATAGGTGCCGTCGCCCCGGCGCACTTCCAGCACGCCTTTGGTGGCCAGGCCCTTCACGGCCTCCCGGATGGTGCTGCGCCCCACGTCGAACATTTGGGCCAGCTCAAACTCGTTGGGCAGTTTCTGGCCCACTTCCACCGGGGTCTGCAAAATGTAGGTCATCAGGGCGTCCTCCACCTGTGCGCCCAGCAGTTTTTTGGGGGTTTCGATCGAATGTTGCATGGTCGGGTCCTTTCCGGGTCTGCCGCGGGGTATGGGCAAGCCGCGCAGCGGCTTGTTTTCAAGAATCAATTTTATCATGTTTTCCCTGCCCGCACAAGCCGTGATCCGGGGCTCAGCACTCCACCGCCACCTTGATGACCCCGTCCCGCCGGTGCTCGAACAGGTCGTAGGCTTCGGCGATGCGGCACAAGGGGTAGGTGTGGGTGATCAGCGGGGCGGTGTCGAGGCGGCCCGCCGCGATCAGGGCCCGGTGACGCCCGGTGGCCGGGTGCCACAGCTGTTTGAGAAGTACCCCAACCTGTACGGCGACCTGAGCGCCAACAGCGCCGGCTGCGCGATCATGCGGGACCTGGATTTCGGCCTGGCCTTTCTGGAGCGCTACGCCGACCGGCTGTTCTTTGCCACCGACATGGTCAACACCGAAATGGTGTTCCCTCTGGGGGCCTGGCTGGACCGCCAATGCGAAGAAGGCCGCCTGAGCCGTGCCGCCCATCAAGCTGTCTGCCGCGAAAACGCCCGCCGCGTTTTCGGCCTGTAAACCCAACCGAGAGGAGTCATACAAATGGAACTGCGCACACGGATCCTGCCCCGCATGCTCAACAGCGAGGTGGAAGAATACCTGACCCGCAACGACATCATCATCGTGCCCGTGGGCACCGTGGAACTGCACGGCGGCCTGCCCCTGGACAGCGAGACCGTCATCAGCGAAGCCTACGCCCTGAAAATGGCCGAAGCCTGCGACGGTCTGGTGCTCACCGGCCTGCCCTATTTCTATGCCGGGGCCACGGCTTCGGGCCGGGGCACCGTGCAGGTCAGTGTCCGCCAGGGCATCGACTACCTGGGGGCCATTGCCCGCAGCCTGCTGCGCCAGGGCTTCAAGCGCCAGGTCTACATCAGCTTCCACGGCCCGGCCCACATGACCTGCAGCCCCATGGTGCGGGATTTCTTTGACGAGACCGGCGTGCCCATCCTGTACATGGACCTGACCATGCAGATGATGCACAGCGCCCGGGACCTGTTCAAAACCATGGACAGCTTCCACGCCATCACGGTGGGCGCCTATGACATGATGGGCCGCCTGGCCGACGTGCCCCTGACCACCGAATACCACCACGACGACCCCCAGAGCTGCGCGCCCTTCAACGACATTTTCGCCCTGGCCTACCAGAGCGCGGCCATCGGCTACTGCTTCGGCGACCACAAGGACCACATGAGCACCCCCGTCATCCCCGACGAAGCCGCCCGCGCGGCCCTGGCCGCCGAGGGCCGCGAACTCATCGAAAACCTGGTCGCCCGCATGGACATGCCCCATGTGGTGGCCCAGATGCGCAGCCTGGAAGCCTACAACATCGAAACGGCCAAAAAATTCCCCTGGGTGCCCTACGCGGGCGCGGTGAACGGCAAAGCCTGAGCCGCCGACCCGGGCGTTCCTCCCATCCGACCGCAAAGGCGGCCGCCCTCAAAAGGGGCGGCCGCCTTTGCGCGTTGCGGCTTATTCCCGTTGGGCCCGGTCGTCGGGGCCCGCCGGGGCCTGCGAGCGCGGCGCCACCCGCATCCGCAGGGCGAATCGGAATTCGGGCTCCGACAAGGTATATTCGGGGGAAAGCTCGGGGCCGCAGCTGTTGGACCCCACGCCGCTCATGCGGTGATCCAGGCAGAGCTCGGCCTGCTTTTGGGGGCGCAGCTCCCAGTTGTGCCCCCGCTCGCTCAGCTCCGTCTGGTGGTTGTATCCCGCCCGGAAACTGAAGCTGCGGTCCGTCTGCACCAGCAGCTCCCGGTCCGGCGCCAGCACGGCCAGCCGGGTGCAGCCCCAGCGGCTGCCGTTTTCCTGGGGTTTGATGCGGTCCTCCTCCAGGTCGCCGATGGGGGCGAAAAAGCGCCCGTACCAGCAGCTTTGATGCTTGTCCTCATAGCTTTCGCCGGGGCCGAAGCCGTCATACAGCGCGTGGGTGAACGCCTGGTCCAGCACCATGCGCAGGCCGAACCGGGGCAGCGGGGGGAACCCCTTCTGCCGCTGCCCGTGTACGTGCAGGTACAGCGCGCCGTCGCCGTCGACCTGCCAGCGAACGTCCAGATGCAAAAACGGCATGACCGTGTTGGCCCCCATCTCTATGGCGTAGCGCAGCTCGGCGACCTGGCCCTGCCGCATGCGCAGCGGCGTCACCCGGCACACCGGCCGGTCATACCCGGCGGCGCGCCAGGCGGCCTGGCAGTTTCGGTCGTTGTCGGTGGGGGCGCGCCAGACCTGGAACCGCATTGCCTCCTGCAGGACTTCTTTGCCCTGCACCACAAGGGAACACGGCGCGCCCGTGGCCGGATCAAAGCGGTATCGGAACCCCGCCCCTTCCAAAAGGATCTCGCCGCCCCGGTCTTCCAGGCGCACCGGGCCGGGCACGGGTCGGGGCAGGGGATGGGCGGGGTCGCACAGGCAAAGGGCGTCGAACCCCACCTCGGCCCCCGCCGGCAGCTGCCCGGCGGGGCGAAGCAGCCGGTACCCCAGGCGCAGGTCCGCCCGGGCCTTTTGCTCCGGGGACACGGGGCAGGCCAGGCGCACGGTTTTGTGGGGCGGGCAGAGCGGTATGGCCAGGCTCCCCTCCTGCACGGGCAGGGCGTCGAGAGAAAGCTGCCAGCGAATCTCCACCAGGTCCGACAGGTCGGTGAAATCCAGAAGATTGCGCAGGACCAGGGTGTCGCCGCGCAGCGCGGCGCGCACGGGGCGCAGCACGTTTTTCAGTTCCAGCAGGCCGGAATGGGGGCGGCGATCGGGCCAGACCAGGCCGTCCACGCAAAAATTCCCGTCGTGCTCCAGGGGGGCTTCCCCGTTATCGCCGCCGTACAGGTAGCGGACCTGTCCGTCCGGGGCGCGTCCGGCCGCCACCGCGTGGTCGCACCATTCCCAGACGAAAGCGCCGGCCACACCGCTGTTTTTCAGGAAAAAGCGCTGGTACTGCTCCAGGTCGCCGGGGCCGTTGCCCATGGCGTGGCAGTATTCGCACAAAAGCAGGGGCTTGGTGTTGCCGGGGTCTTGCAGGTACGCCTGCATGGTGGGCAGGTCGGCATACATCCGGCTGTAAAAATCCAGCATGCTCGTGTCGTTTTGGTGCCCGCCGGTGTTCTGCCAGCAGTTTTCGTAGTGCAAAAGCCGGGTGGGGTCGCAGGCCTTGACCCAGCGGCCCGCCTTTTCAAGCCCCGGCCCGTAGCCAGATTCGTTGCCAAGGGACCAGATCAGCACGGCGCAGCAGTTTTTGTCCCGGATGACGCAGCGCTGCACGCGGTCCAGGATCGCCTGCTCAAAGGCCGGCGTCTGGGGGATCAGCCCCAGCAGATCGTTGTCCCAGCCGCCGCGGATGGCGCAGGTCCCGTGGGTCTCGATGTCGGCTTCTTCCAGCACATAGATGCCGAGCCGGGCGCACAGCTCGGCAAACCAGGGGGCGTTGGGGTAATGGGAGGTGCGCACGGCGTTGATGTTGTGCTGCTTCATCAGGCGCAGGTCGGTTTGCGCCTGGGCGCGGCTGATGGTGAAGCCGGTCACCGGGTCGCTGTCGTGCCGGTTGACGCCGCGCAGATGGATGGGCCTGCCGTTGAGAAGAAGCTGCCGCCCCCGCACCGAGACCTGGCGCAGCCCCAGCGGCTGGGCGATGCGCTCCTGCGCCGTGTCCAGGCACAGGGTGTACAGATAGGGGGATTCGGCGTTCCAAAGGATGGGCCGGGCCAGGGTAAAGCGGAAGCCCTCCTGCCTGTCGGCGCGACCTTCGGCCGCGACCTTGCCCTGTGCGTCCAGCAGACGCCAGCGCAGGGGGACCGGGGCCCCGCGCCAGTCCAGCCGGACCGAAACGTCGGCGCTGGGCCGGCCGACGGCGCAGCGGGTCGTGACGGTAAGATCCCGCAGGTGATCCCTGGGGCGCAGCAGGATGTACACATCCCGGAAGATGCCGGACATGCGGAACTTGTCCTGGTCCTCCAGGTAGGAGCCCGCGCACCATTTGAGCACCAGAACGGCCAGCAGGTTCTGCCCGGGGCGCAGCCGGTCCGTGATGTCAAATTCGCTGGTGCTGTGGGAACACTGGCTGTACCCCACCGGCTGACCGTTTACCCAGACATAGAAAAAGGAATCCACGCCCTCAAAGTTCAGATAGGCCCTGCCCCGCAGCTGGTCCGGCGATACATAAAAGCCGGTGCGGTAAGCCCCGCAGGGGTTGTGCCGGGGCGGATGGGGCGGGTCGAAGGGGAAGGGATACTTGAAGTTGATGTACTGGTGGCGGTCCAGCCCCTGGGTCTGCCAGCAGCCGGGGACCCGGACGCCGGTGCCCTCCAGCGTGCGGTCGCCGGGCAGCATGAAGGTGTCGGGCACGCTTTCGGGGTCGGGGTACAGCCGCATCTGCCAGCTGCCGTTCAGGCTGATCAGCCGCCGGGATTCTTCCCGCTCCAGCGCCCAGGCCTCCTGGTCCGGGGCAAAGGGGATGTAGTAGGCGCGGTTTTCCTCGGCGCCTCGGTGCAGGCATTGCAGGTCCTCGTATTCGCGGTTGGTTTTCATAGGCCGTTCCTCTCTTGTATGCCGAGGGGAGAACCCTTCCCCCCTCGGTTGCATCATACCCCGCGGCAAGGCATCCGTCAAACGGTCCGCCGGTCTGCTTGTAAATTTCGGAACCAATGCCTTTGGCCCGCATCCCCGGGCGGCAGGGGGGCAAAAAGTCTTTGGGGAACCGGGGCAAAGCCTGTGTGAACGCAAAGGACGGCAAACGCCCCGCCGCCGGGTTCCGAAATTTATAAGCGGAAGGCTGTTTGTTTTCGGAACGGGTGGACAAGGGAAACAACATCCCGTATAATCCAGGTAAAACCACCCCGAAAGGAGGTTGCGGCATGGAAGTGCGCTGCATCAAACTGGGCGTGTGCAGCTTCAAGGTCAACTACTTCTACGCAGAGCACGCCCACCGCCACGCGGAACTGGATCTGGTGCTTTGCGGGCGGTGCATCATGGCCTTCGGCCAGGAGCGCGTGGCCCTGCGCGCGGGGGAAGGGGTGCTGGTGGCCTCGGGAACGCCCCACAGCTTTATGGTCAGCGATTCGCAGCCGTGCTGTATCTCGCAGTTTGAGTTTGAGGTGCAGGATGCCCCGCCCGACGCCCGCCGCCTGCTTGGCGGCGAGGAACCCTTTTATCGCTTTTCCCGCTGCGGCGACCTGAAACTTTGCCTGGCCGATCTGCATCGGTACCGGGCGGATACGTCCTTTCGGGAATATGCGGCCCGGCTTTTTTCTCTCGAGTTCGAAAAGCTCCTGCTTTTGCTGCAGCTGCACGCCAAACAGTCCCTGCGGGAGGCCGGGCGGGCCGAAAACGAACTGGCGACCGGGCTGCTGCGGTATCTCAACAGCCATTTTTCGGAGGATATCGACTTTGAGGCCTACGCAAGGCAGCACAAGATCAGCTCGAGCTATCTGCGCCGGATCTTTTTGCGCCATGTGGGGCTCAACGGGCTGAACTACCTGACCGCCCTGCGCATGGAAAAAGCAAAGGAACTGCTGCTCAACAGCGAACTGCCGGTCAGCGAGATCGCCCTGCAAGCCGGCTATCACAGCCCGGCCTATTTCAGCAATGTGTTTCGGAAAAAGGTGGGGCTTTCCCCCAGCGGATTCCGCAGCCAGCCCAACGGCAATGTTGTTTAGAGGTGCTTGCCATGTATGATGCGTACCCGTTCGATCCTCGCAGCGGCGTGTGGACCACGCCCGCCCTTCCGCCGCCGGCCCGCCGGCTCGGCGACCGGCAGACCTGCGTGTTCCCGCTGAGCCGCCGCCTTGCCGGGGAATGGTCCTTCCTGCCGTCGCCCTTGGCCGGGGTGCCCTCGCCCTTTGCCGCGGACCAGGATTTTGACTTTTCCGATGCCTTGCCCTGGCAGGATGTGCTGGCGCCCGCCTGCCTGGCCATGCAGGGCTTCGATCTGGAAAACAACCGCGAATACTATTATCGCACCCGGGTCGACCTGCCCGCCGGGTGCGCGGGCAAGCGGCTGCTGATCCGATTTGAGGGCGTCTATTCCAACGCGCGGGTCTGGGTCAACGGGCGGTTTTTGCGCAGCCATGCGGGCGGGTTCACCCCCTTCGACTGCGACATTTCGGACTTTGGGGACCTGCCGTTCGTGACCCTGGTGGTGGGCGTGGCGGACCTGGAAGGCGACACGCCCGGCATATGGAACCCCCACGGGCGGATGCAGGGGGACCCTTCCTGGGCCAGCTATTATGCCCATTTCAACATCGGCGGCATTCTGAGGCCGGTCAGCCTGCTGGTGCTTGAGCCCTGCCACATCGCGGCCGTGATCCCCGAGACCGTTCTGGAAAAAGGGGCCTGCCGTTTTCGGCTGGGGGTCACGGTGGCTGTGCCGGAAAGCGGCGCGCCCAAAGACCTTGTTCTGGAACAGGAGCTGACGGACCCCCATGGCCGGGTCGTGCTTCAAAACCGCCTGGCGGTGGAGGAACGGTTCCGCCTGCCCCTTCGCCGGGAACCGGCGCGGACCATGGACCCCGCGCCCGACTGGTGCGCCCGGCACCCGGAAAGCCACGCCGCCGACCTGCGCCGCGCCGGCGCGGACCCGGGCGGCTCCGTGCCGGACAAGGACCTGTACGGCCTCGGCCTTTCGCAGATCGTCCCGGACGCCCTTCTCTGGACGGCGGAATCCCCCTTTCTGTATACGCTGCGCCTTCGCCTGACGGCAGGCGGCCGCCTGCTGGAAGAGGTGGAGCAGGCCGTGGGCCTGCGGGAGATTCTGTATGGCGGGGCGAAGGCGACCGCCCCCAACCGGCTGTATGTGAACGGCAAAGAGGTCAAGCTGCGGGGGGCCTGCCGCCACGATGTGTCCGCCCGGTTCGGCCGGTCCATGACGCCGGAGGAAGAACGGCGGGAGGTGCAGGCCTACAAGCGCTGCAACCTGAACTTTGTGCGCACGTCCCACTATCCGCCCAGCGAGCACTTTCTGTCGCTCTGCGACCGATACGGGCTGTATGTGGAGGTGGAAAACGCGGCCTGCTTCAAGGGAGCCAACGGGGTCGAGATCCACTGCCCGCCCCAGCAATTTGTGGACGCAATGGCCGAGACCCTGGCCGCGCACCGGGCGCATCCCAGCGTTCTGATCTGGTCCCTGGGCAACGAGTCCGGCTTTGAAAAGACCTGGGCTTTCCGCAAGGAGTACGACCTGGTCAAAAGCCTGGACCCCACCCGCCCCGTCATTTTCAGCTATCCCGAAACCGTGGACTCCCGCCCGCGCCCCTACGATATTTTCAGCATGCACTATCAGGCGGTGGACGGGGCGCTGGGCCTGCCCGACCTGCCCAAGCTCCATGACGAATTTGCCCATGTGGGCTGCTACAACCTCGAGACCCTGCGCCGGGACGAAAGCCCCCGCCTGGCCTGGGGGGAAAGCCTGCGCCAGGGGTGGGACAATCTGTTTGACACCGACGGCGCGTTGGGGTGCGCGGTCTGGGCGGCGGTGGACGATGTCTTTTTGCTGCCCGGCGGCGTGCGCAAGCGCCACCAGTGCCACGGCAACGGCCCCGCCGCGGGCTACGGGCCCTGGGGCTGCATCCTGGACCGATCCCAGCGGGAAAAGCCCGAAGCCTTTCTGACGCGAAAAGCCTTTTCCCCCGTGCGGGTCCTGGCGGTCCGCCCGCAAGACGACCGCCTGGAGCTGGAACTGTACAACCGCTTTGACCACACCGACCTGGCCCGGGTGGAAGCCCGGGTCCGCACACCGGCGGGGGCGCTTGTCTGGCGCGGCTGTGTCCCGGCCTCCATCCCGCCCCACACAAAGGGGCGGGCGGTCCTGCCGCTGCCGTCCCCCTGCGAGCCGGGCGCCTGGCTGGAATTCTGGCATGACGGCCGGTGCGTGGAGGAACAGACGCTGGTGCAGGCGCCGGACAAGACCTTTGCGGCGCCCGCGCCGCTCAAACTCACCGAGGAAGTCGCCCCGCTGCGCCTGATCTACCGTTCGGTGGGGATGCTGCTGGAGGCGGACCGCATGGATGGAACGCTGGTCCTGCGGGATGCCCGGGACGGAAGGGCGATCTTTACCAGCGCCGCCTTGTACCGGCAGGGGATGGCGGACCGCCCGCCCGAGACCGTTTGCCTGGAAGGCGGCCTGGATCTTGCCCAGACGGGGGCGGACCTGCTTTTGCGGCGGCGCTACCCGGACGCCTGGCAGGAAACGCTGGCCCTGGCCTTCCACGGCAGCAGCCTGCGGGTGGTGTGGGACCTGGAGCCTGCGGGCGAACTGCCCGCCGCGCTGGAAAAAGCCGGGCTCCGCTTTTGCCTTGCGGGCCCGGCGGTGCAGATGGACTGGGAACGCCGCGCGCCCTACAGCCGGTATCCTGCGGGGCACATCGGCCGCCCCGCGGGCGTCGCGCGCTGCGCGCCGTCCCCCGGCGAGCCCGACAACTGGGCCGCGGACGCCCGGGACCCCTTCCTGTTCAGCGCGGAGGAAAACGAAGCCGGGCAGCCCTGCCGCGATTTTCGCACCCTGCGGGATCACATCCTGCGCTGCCGGGTGACGCTTTCCTCCGGCGCGGCGCTGGAACTTCACCCCGCGGATGAACGCCTGTCGGCCGGGGTCCGCACCGAAAAAGGGGCGCAGGCCCTGCTGGTCACGGTGGGGAATTTCCATCCCACCCTTTCCTGGGGCAACTTCTGCGGCCGCCCCCTTTGCCCCGGGGACCTGCACATGGATTTTACCCTGACATTGGGCGACTGAGGGGGCGGTCGTGTGCCCGGGCAGGGCGGGCCGGGTCCTGCCCGCTCTTGGTTTTTGTTCCCTGCCTCATAACAAGGCCCCGGGGGCCTCGGCCTGCATTGCTGCGGACGCCGGGCCCCCGGGGCCTTGTGTTTTGATCGCCGGAGCTTTCAATGGACGCGCCCCGGCAGGCAAATGTCCAAAACCGAGGCGGCCCTTGCCTGGTCGCCGTTCAGTTCCCCCACTTCCAGGTAAGGATCTCGGGCAGGTCCTGGCCCACCTCGTGGATATAGTTCTTGTGCTCCACCAGCTTATCGTTCATCTGCTGGATGAGATACGCCCCGCGGTTGCCCAGCTGAGGCAGATGCTGAATGGCATCCTTGACCAGGTGGAAGCGGTCGATCTCGTTCTGCACCCGCATATCGAAGGGGGTGGTGATGGTGCCTTCCTCCCGGTAGCCGTGCACGCTCAGGTTGCGGTTGGCGCGCTCGTAGGTCAGCTCATGGATCAGCGTGGGGTAGCCGTGGAAGGCAAAGATGATGGGCTTGTCCCTGGTGAACAGGGCGTCGTAGTCGGCGTCGGTCAGGCCGTGGGGGTGCTGGGTGCTGGGTTCCAGCTTCATCAGGTCCACCACGTTGACGACCCGCACCTTGACCTCGGGCAGGGCCTTGCGCAGGATGCTGACGGCGGCCAGTGTCTCCAGCGTGGGGGTGTCACCGCAGCAGGCCATGACCACGTCGGGCTCCTCACCGGCGTCGTTGGAGGCCCAGTCCCAGATGCCCACGCCCTGGGTGCAGTGCTTGACGGCCTGCTCCATGGTCAGCCACTGGGGCCGGGGATGCTTGGAGGTGACCAGCACGTTCACATAG
>DBRU01000110.1:60265-81789 GCA_002306375.1 Faecalibacterium sp. UBA1360 | reverse complement strand
GAGCCGCCCCGGCGGGGCGGCTCTTTCCTTTTTGTTATGCATGTGTTGAGGACTTCTCCAGACCATACGGGACCGGCCGGCCATATCGATTGGCCGGGCTGCCGGTGACTATCAGGGTCAGGTGGTTCTCCCCCTCGTGCAGCAAGCCCGCCAGATCAAACACCTGCGGCTGCCAGAAGCCCACGCCCGCCCGCCGGTCATTGACATAGAGTTCGGCCATTTCCTCAGCGTGCAGGGTCAGCGTCGGGTGTGCATGGGCACACTGTCCGGCATCTGCCCGCAGCACCGCCGTATAGGTACGGCGGGCCGCTTTGTTATCCTGCTGCGAAAGAGCAAACCCGGGCACCGGCAGAGCCAGAGGTTCAACCATCTCAGGCAGCGCTTCATATTCGGCCGGGGTGCAGGTAAACAGCAAAACGCTTTCCCGACGCTTCAGATGCAGGCGCAGGGGCTGCGGCATGCGCACGGCCTCGCCGCTCCACAGATCGTACCGGCCCACCAGAGCGTTGCGGGGTAACGTCAGGGCGGCGTCGATGGTATCTTCTCCTTCGTTGACAAGGAACCAGCATTCAGCGCCGGCACGCTCAAAGTGAGCGCAGCGCAGCGTCGGAGCCGCCGGCTCACACACAAGGTCCGGCGTAAAATCCTGCCAGGTACGGCGCGGCAATTCGGGGAAGGCTCCCTCCTCCCCCATAACGCCCTCAAACCGATGTCCGTCCAGCCACAACGCTCCGTCGCGCAGGGTACAGCGCGCCCAATCGCCGGTCGGCAGGTAACGGAATCCGATCTGGTGTTCAAACAGCGGGGCCACCGTTTCGGGGCGAAGATCCCGGTTGCGGCACAGCACGGCCGCCGGCGCGTGCAGGTCGATATCGGTCATCAGGCAGGACAACCGGCGCATATACCGCGACCATTGGTCATAATAGGGCCACCACATGCTGTTGGGCCCCACATCCGGCGGACGTTCGCCTTTGCGTTTGCCCGCGATGCTGTAATAAAAAGCGTGGGGAATGAACAGATTCACCCCGCGCACGGCCAGCCAGTCCAGATACCACTTGATGTCCCCGCCGCTGACCTGCCACGGGTTTCCGTTTCGGTTGCAAGCGCCGAAACACTCGTTGGAATTGCGCCGCCGGCCGGCCAAAAACGCCGCGTCCGCGCTGCACTTGCCCATAGTGGAATCCAATCCCGTCAGGCCGCCGGTCTCGGGTGCGACCCAGCGCAGGGCCAGGTCCTGCCCCGGAATGTGGAAATACCGCTCCACCTCGATATCGTCGCTTTGGTGGGGGTGCCCCATCAGGGCGATGCCGTGCCCGGCGCACCAGTCGCTCAGTTTACCGTAATACACACGGCTTTCCCGTTCCAGCAGCATACGGTGATACAGGTCGGTATCGGGATTATTTTGCCCGGCAAACAGCGCCGCAAGGTTTTCGATCTTGCCGCCCGCGGCCGAGAAGTCGTCGGCAAAACCGTGGGTCCAGGGCTGCATATCCTGGACATTGCGGCCGAGGATACTGGGCTCATCGGTGAAAAAGCCGAGAATCGTGGTGCCGAACCACTCTTTCAGCTCACGATAATAGGCCTCGTGGGTCAGCGCGATAAAGCGGTCCACGGCCGTGGGGTTCAGGATGTCGGCGCTGGGCGGCGCACAGGGTTCACCGTCGTCCTCGCCCCAGTGCAGGCCGCGGATGGTGCCGCCGCTGGGTCGCTCCACAAGGAATCCGGCCTTGGTCCGGCACAAGACCGTGTCATTCGCTGTCGGTTCGCCCGTCAACGCCAGGCCGACGCTGCGCAGTTCGGGGTGTCCCTCTACCACCTGGCCGCCAGCGGAACCGGAAGGGTACATTCCCTCGTCGTACAAAACGACGGTCATGCCCAGGTCCGCGGCTTGGCGCACGGCGGCCCGGATATACCCAAAAAAGCTCGGCGACAGATACCCGATGCGCTTGGGCAGGCCGATACGCGGGTGCAGCACGACGCCATATACGCCGTGGTCGCAGAAATCCCGCAGCTGACGGCGCAGTTCCTCCACCCGCAGGTCTCCGTTCAAAAACCAGAACGGGATGGGGGTAAATTCCCGGCCCGGGTCTTGCAGCAGTTGCAAAAGGTCCATGGTTTGTTTCTCCTTTGACGTCAGCAGTCCTGGGTCATCATTCGTATGATCGTTCGGTCGGTCTCGCGCATACCCTCCCGGGCCAGGGCGCCGATGTTGCGGATGTTGTTCTCAACGCCTTTGGTCACGATGCCGTCGCCGCTGAAAAACTGGGCGTCGTGCATCTGCATCTGCATGCCCAGCAGCCCGGCTTCCACGGCCGAGGCGATCTTGGCCGCGCAGCTGGCCTTGGCGCCGTCGCAGATCATGCCGGAGTCCACGGCGATGGCGTTGACAATGGTATGAGCGATTTCTTCGTAACCGCCGCCGTGCAGATAGCATACGCCGGCCCCGGCCCCCACGCCGGCGGCCACCGCGCCGCAAAAGGCGCTGAGTTTTCCGATGCCGGACTTGATGTGGATGGTCACAAGGTTGGAGACAGCCAAAGCACGGTAAAGTTTATCTTCCGATTGCTGCATCCGATTGGCGTAGACGATGACCGGCAGCGACGCAGTCAGGCCCTGGTTGCCGCTGCCCGAGTTGATGACCACCGGCAATTCGCAGCCGTTCATGCGTGCATCCGACCCCGCCGCGGCCATAGCTTTGGCGCGATTGTGTACGGTGTCGCCGTAGGCTTGCAGCAAAATGCGGCCGATGCTGGCCCCATAATCGCCCCGCAAGCCTTCTTCGGCGATGGCGGTGTTGTACTCGATCTGACGTTTGAGCACATCGCGCACATCCTCGATGTCGAGTTCGTCGGCAAACTGCACGATGTGCTCCACGTCCAGCAACGCCCGGTCCGCTCCCTTGGCGGGGGCAGTCTCGGTGCAGGGGCGGTCCTGCAGCACCACGCCGTCACGCTCGATGCGCACCACGTTGGTATGCCCGCCCACCAGGCGCACGCGGGCCCTGTGCCCGCCGCCCGCAAGGGTCACGTCGATGTCCAGCAGCAGGTCGTTGTCGGCTTCACACACCTCGATCCGGGCCTGCCGGCGCCAGCAGTCGATTTCTGCCCTGACTTCGGGCGTGATGGCGGCCAGCACTTCCAGCTGGCGGTCGGCATCGCCCGCGACCGCACCGGCCGCCACGGCGGCTGCGATGCCCCGCAGTCCGCCCGTGTTGGGCACGATGACGCTCTTGACATTTTTGATGATGTTGGCGCTGACCGACACCTGCGCAGAATCGGGCATGACGCCCAGTTCACGGCGAGCCAGGGCGGCGGCGTAGGCCAGGGCGATGGGTTCGGTGCAGCCCATGGCGGGGATCAGTTCTTCGTGCAGGATGTCAACATACGCCCGGTACAGGGCGGAGTCCAGTGTATTAGGCACGGCAGGCACCTCGTTTTTCGCTTGATTTCAGCGACATTATACACCATGCACCCGCAAAAAGGAACCCCTTGGCGCGGCAGAACAAAGGCAGTATAATAAAACAAAAGGAGGCGTCAATTATGCAACAGACCAGTCTGTTTGAATCGCGCCTGCCCCAGCCGCTGGCAGCACGCCTGCGCCCGCGCACGCTGGAGGAATATGTGGGCCAGAGTCATCTGCTGGGCCCCGGCAAGGTGCTGCGCAAACTCATTGAAAGCGACCAGATTTCCTCCATGATTTTCTGGGGGCCGCCCGGCGTGGGCAAAACAACCCTGGCGCGCATCATCGCCAACCGCACCAAGGCCAATTTCATCGACTTTTCGGCCGTGACCAGCGGCATCAAGGAGATCCGCGCCGTCATGCAGCAGGCCGAGGACAGCCGCCGGTTCGGAGAAAAGACCATCCTGTTCGTGGACGAGATCCACCGCTTCAACAAGGCTCAGCAGGACGCCTTTCTCCCCTTTGTGGAAAAGGGAAGCATCATCCTGATCGGCGCCACCACCGAAAACCCGTCCTTTGAGATCAACGGCGCGCTTTTGTCCCGGTGCAAGGTGTTTGTGTTGCAGGCGCTCAAAACCGAGGAATTGATCGGACTTTTGCGCCGGGCTTTGCAGGATGAGCGTGGCTTTGGCAGCCAGGTGGTACACATCGAGGACGATCTGCTGGAGGCCCTGGCGGTGTTTGCCAACGGCGACGCCCGGACGGCGCTTTCCACCCTTGAAATGGTGGTGCTCAACGGCGAGGTCGGCCCCGACGGTTCGGTGCGGGTCACGCCAGAGACGCTGGAACAATGTACGTCCAAAAAATCGCTTTTGTATGACAAAAACGGCGAGGAACACTACAACCTGATCTCGGCTTTGCACAAATCCATGCGCAACTCCGACCCGGACGCCGCCGTATATTGGCTGGCCCGCATGCTGGAATCCGGCGAGGACCCCTTGTATGTAGCCCGGCGCCTGATCCGCTTTGCCAGCGAGGACGTGGGCCTGGCCGATCCACGGGCACTGGAACAGACCGTGGCCGCTTATCAGGCGTGCCATTTTTTGGGCATGCCGGAATGTACCGTCCATTTGACCCAGGCCGTGGTATATCTGTCTTTGGCGCCCCGCTCCAATGCAATGTATGCCGCCTATGAGCACGCCAAGGCCGACGCCGTGCGCCAGCTGGCCGAACCCGTGCCGCTGGTGATCCGCAACGCTCCCACCCGCCTGATGAAGGAACTGGACTACGGCAAGGGGTATGTGTACGCTCACAAGGCCGCCGAAAAACTGACCACCATGCAATGCCTGCCGGACAGCCTGGTGGGGCGGGAATACTACGTCCCCACCGAGGAAGGTCTGGAAGCGCGCTATAAAGCTCGGCTCGAACACATCAAACAATGGAAAAAAGAACACAGCGAATAAACGTCGCAGCAAAGCCGCAGGGCGCGGCAGGCATAAGCCTGCCGCGCCCTGCGGCTGTTTGGATATGAAAATGGGAGGATGTCGGTATCGGGGGTTATTCGGCGTCTGCGCTCTCGGCGGTGGCTTCTTCTTCGCCCTTGAGGGTCTCTTTGCTCTGGGCAAAGGCGGCCAGGTGGTCGGCGTTGACCTCGTACACAACGCCGGCGGTATGGCTGGAACGCAGATAGCAAAGGGAATCGTCCGCCTCGGTAACGGCGCCAAAGGTGCAGGTCAGGGTGGTCCCGTCCGCTGCCTGCACGCTGACAATGGCGTCCGGCGCGTCCAGACCGTATACGCTGTCCGCTTCAGGGGTGGTGATCGTATACTCGGTGGTCAGGGCGCAGATCGTGGCGGCCATTTTTTCCACCGCATCCTGGTCCAGCGTGTATTCGGGGTCGTCGGTCAATGTCCAGACGCCGTCGGACTGGGTGAAGGAGAGCGTCTCGGTGGGGGTTTCCAGCGTCATCAAGGTGATGTCATCGCTTTCCAGGTCAGTGATGTCCTGAGAAGCATACAGCTGACGCGGAGTCTTGAGCAGGCTGGAAAGATTGGAGGACGCGATGGTATAAACGTGACCGTTCCACTCCGCCTTGACGTAGTAGGCATCGGTGATGTCGTTGAGCGCACCCACGGTCACCAGATACACCCCGTCCGATACGGCCGTTTCGGCGGTGGCAGTCTCGGTGGTGGCAGTCCCGTCATCGGTCCCGTCAACGGAAGTCTCGGTGATAGGTTCCATGTCGTCGGTGGCCAGGCAAATGACCATTGTGGGTTCGTCAAAACCCATATCGTCGGTGGCGGTTTCCTCGCCCAGATCGCGCAGCGCAGAAAGCTCCGCAATGTTCGAAACCATCGTATCCACGGTGTCGGTGTCAAGGGGCAGCATGGGGTCCTGGCTCATGGTCCAGGCATCGTCATCCTTGAGCAGCGTCACCTCGGAATCGGCGTCCACATAGGCCAGGCCCGTCACTTCGTCGGCCGACAGGTCAAACAGCGGCACCGAGGTTTCTTCTTCCTCCTCCAGGCCGCTGAGCAGCGCCAGCAGGATGCCCAGCACCACGACCACGCCGACCAGGATCAACAACGGCAGATATCGTTTTTGTTTCATCGTATGCTACCTCCTTCAGCGACGGCGGCGCTGGATGCTGATCACAACACCCACCAGCAGGCAGCCCAGCGGCAGAACGACCACGAACAGCAGCCCCAACGGCATGACCAGCGAACCGGGAACGGTCAGTGTCTCGGCGCTCATGCTCTTGGAATCAATGACCGTGTTGGTCTCTTCCCCGTTCATCCAGTTGACAATGCTGCCCAACAGCTGGGCGTTGCCGCCCGACACACTGCTGTTCACATCGTCCAGGAAGATATTGCCGCAGTTGATCCAAACGACCTTGGCGCCGGTGGTATCCTCCTCGGCGGCCATGGCCAGTGCAAAAGAGCCGACGGGGTCGTTCTCCCCTTCTTCCAGAACAGTGGCCGTCTCATAGTCCAGCATGGAATACGCCGCCGAGGAAGTACTCAAAAGAGCGGTCAGGGTCAGCGAAGAACCAGCGCTCTCGGCGGTGGCTTCGTCGTCGGCCTCAACTTCCACAATGCCCTGGGCCACCGGCGCATAGACATACATGCCGTCGCTGATGCCTGCCGTGATGTCGTTGGACTCGATCTCAGGCAGCAGATAGGTGCCCGCATAGCGGTAGGCGTAGTAACCGGGGTCGGTCTCCACCAGCAGGCCCTCCTGACGCTGCATGCCGTACTCGGCCAGAACAGCGTCCAGGTTGGGCGTGTCGTACAAAAGGCTGGTTGTCACGATCAGTTTGCCGCCGTCGGCCAGATAATCGCGCAAGGCGTCGGCGTCCTGCGTACTGAAGTCTGCCTGCGGCACGTTGATGAGCAGGATATCGGCATCCTCAGGCACCGCGTCGGTGTTGAGGTTCAATTCCTCCACCGTGACGCCGGCGTTATCCAGCGTTTCGGTGAAGTCGCTGCCAAGGGAGGTCTCGCCGTGGCCGGTCAGTTCATACAAGGTGTAGGAGGTGTCCCGGGTCAGGCGGGCAATGGCGGTGGTCAGGGCGTTTTCGGCCGCGAATTTCAGATCGTAAGAGTAGCTGGAATAGTCATACTCGTACATATCGTAGTAATCCACCACGGCGGAATTCTCGCCGCAAACCAGGATCACGCTGCCGTTGCTGGCATCGCTGGCGTCATACTGGGCCGCAAAGGTCGGGTACAGCGCCGGGTCCCGCTGCTGCCAGGTAAAGTGGGAACTTTCGGCCGCATAGCGGTCCAGCAAGCGGGTGATGTTGGCGTCCTCGCTGCCGGTCTCGCCCAGGTAATAGGCCTGGATGTCGGTATCCAGCGCCTTCATCATACTGACCGTGGTTTCGCTCAGGGTAAACATCTTGCCGGTGGAGATATCAAATTCGGTGTATTTTGTGGGAATAGCCCCCACCACCAGATTGAGCAGCAGCACCAGGACCAGCACCACCGCCGCCAGCGCACTGGCATACGCGCCCGAATGAAGGGTACGGCGGCGGCTGGCGCGCTGGGCCTCGGTGGGCTGGGGCGCCGGTTCGCCTTTCTTTTTGCCGAAATGGAATTTCATGGTCTTGTCCCCTCCTTGTTTCAGTTCCAGCGGCGCCGTTCCAGCGCCTGGCCGGTCAGGAACAAAAACAGCGCCGAGACCGACAGATAATACACGACCACCGTCAGGCTGAACATACCGCCCACAAAGGTCTCAAAGGGGGCGAACAGCGCGATGGCGTCCAAAACGCTGTCAAACGCCGTGAGCAGCCAGGCCGGGCGCAGCTTGAACAGCACCAGCAGCACCACCGCGCCTACGCAAAACACGCCGCTGCCTACCGTGACGCTTTTGCACAAAAGACCCACAAGGACCGAGGCGATGGCCAGCACGATGCAGAAGATGACAAAGGCCAGGGTGTTTCCGCTGGTGAACAGCGTCTGGATGCTCTGGATCAGATAGCACACCAGCAGCACGCCGAAGGTAGCCAGGTAGGCAATGATCTGGTTTTCGGTCAGGGCAGAAATAAAGGTCCCCACGGCGATGCAGCAGGCTCCCAACAGAAAATAGCAGAACAGCGACGAATAGGCGCTGGTCAGCGACACGGTACCGAAGGCCGTCAAAATCAGCGGCATGACACAAGCCACAGCCAAGGGCACGGCAAACACCACCAGCTGGGCCAGGTACTTGCCCAGTACGATCTGCGGCACAGTGACCGGGCTGGTCAAAAGCAGCTGATCGGTCTTGTTGCGGCGTTCATCCGCAAAGCTGCGCATGCTCAGCGCCGGCAGCACGAACAGCATGACCAGCGTGGTGGAATACAAAATAATGGAAAAATCCGACGTGGCGTAAATCAGGCAGTTGGCGCTGTAATACAGGCCGATGAACGCCAGGATCACGCCGATGACCACATACCCGATCATGCCGGTGAAATAGCTTTTGGTCTCCCGTTTGAAAATGGCAAGCACGGCTCATTCCTCCTTTTCTTCCGGCGCTTCGGGCTCCGCGGGTTCCGCCTCGAGCTCTGCGGGTTCCGCTTCATTTGCCTCGGGGGCAGTCTCGCCTTCCTCAGTGAGGTCGTCAGCCGCGGCGGGATCGTTTTCGGTCAATTGCAGGAAGATATCCTCAAGGCTCATCTGCTGGCTTGTCAGATTCAAGACCGGGCAGCCCGCGGCGGCCAACGCCGCCGAAAGCGCCGCGCGCAGATCGGCGCCGTCGGCACTGGCGGCAGTAAAGCTGACTTCGTCTGCGCGCTCGGCGGTGATCTGGATATCGGTCAGACCCGCAACACCCTTTGCGGCGGCCAGCACCTGTTCCCGCGTGCCCTGGGCCGTGGCCGAGATCACGCCCTGCGCCGCCAGCCTGGCAGCCAGTTCTTCTGGCGTGCCCTGAGCGGCCAGCTTACCGCCCGAGATGATCAGCACCCGGTCGCAGACGCTCTGTACCTCGCTGAGAATGTGGCTGGACAGAATGACCGTGTGCGTTTTGCCCAGGTCGTGGATCAAAGAGCGAATCTCAATCATCTGGGCAGGATCAAGCCCCACAGTGGGTTCGTCCAGGATGATGACTTTTGGGTCGCCCAACAGCGCCGCCGCCACGCCCACGCGCTGGCGGTAGCCCTTGGACAGGTTGCGGATCAGGCGGCCTTCCATCCCCTGCAACGCTGCCCGCTCACACACCCGCGCCACATCATCGTCCCGGGCAGTCTTGGGCTTGACGCCTTTGAGTTCGGCCACAAACCCCAGATACTCCCGCACCGTCATGTCGGTATAAAGCGGCGGGATCTCGGGCAAATAGCCGATGCAGGCCTTGGCGGCCTGGGGTTCTTCCTGAATGTCGTGCCCGTCAATGGTGACGGTGCCGCTGGTGGGCGACAAATACCCGGTGATGACGTTCATCGTGGTGGACTTGCCCGCGCCGTTGGGGCCCAGAAGCCCATAAATGCAGCCGTCCTCGACGGTAAAGCTGATGTCATCGACCGCAACATGCGCGCCGTAGCGCTTGGTCAGATGGCTGACTTCGATCAAGATACACACTCCCTTTTCGACTGGATGTTCGGGCGCATTGACCCACGCCCGCATGGTTGACCGTACCTGATTATAGGCCTGCTTTGTGAAAATTGTGGGATAGAGTTTTGAAGAGTTGTGAAATCTGCCGACAAAATCTTTGTTTACGGCATACAAAAAGCGCCAGCACCTTTCCGGCGGAAAGATGCTGGCGCTTTTGAAGATGTAAAAGGCGGAGTTCAGGCTTCGGCGATGGCGTCGGCGATGCGCATGGCCACTTCGTCCTTGCTTTGCAGGGGCAGGGCCTGAGAGCCTTCGGCCGTGATGAGGGTGACCACGTTGGTATCCACTCCGAACCCGGCGCCCGGGGTCGTGAGATTGTTGGCCACGATCATATCCAGATTCTTTTTGTGCAGCTTGGCGGTGGAATTTTCCAGAAGATTCTCGGTCTCCATGGAAAAACCGCACACGAACAGCCCGGCCGGTTTGTTGGCGCCCACCCAGGCCAGAATGTCCTGGGTGCGCTCCAGTGCCAGGCTCAGCTCCCCGTCCTTTTTCTTGACCTTGTTGGCCGCCACGGTGGCGGGGCGGTAATCGGCCACGGCGGCCGCCATGACCAGCGCGTCGGCATCCAGGGCATGGGTCTTGACAGCCTCAAACAGATCGGCGGCCGTGGTAAAGGGCACGGTTTTGACAAACGGCACCGGCCGCAAAGCGGTGGCGGCGCTGAGCAGCGTGACGTCGGCCCCGCGCAGCATACAGGCCCGGGCGATGGCATAGCCCATCTTGCCGGTGGAGTGGTTGGTCAGATAACGCACCGGGTCCATTGGTTCGCTGGTGGCCCCGGCGGACACGACGACCTTTTTGCCGGCCAGATCCTTTTGGCACAGCAGTTCCCGGTCTACATAATCGATCAGCGTCTGCTCCTCTGGCAAACGTCCGCTGCCCACATCCCCGCAGGCCAGCATGCCGGACCCTGAAGGGATCACTGTGAAGCCATAGCGACGCAACGTCTCGATGTTGTCCTGCGTGATGGGGTTTTCCAGCATATGGGTGTTCATGGCCGGGGCCACGAGCTTGGGGCAGGCGGCAGCCAGGGTTACGGTGGTGAGCATATCGTCGGCCAGACCATGGGCAAACTTAGCGATCACGTTGGCGGTGGCCGGAGCGATCAGCATCAGGTCGGCGGTGTTGGCCAGCGAGACATGGGCCACATCGTACTGGAAATTGCGGTCAAAGGTATCCACGATGCAGCGGTTGTTGGTCAGCGTCTCAAATACCAGGGGCGCGATGAACTCGGTGGCGTGTTTGGTCATCAGCACATGCACATCTGCCCCGCGCTTGGCCAGCGTGTGGGCCACGTTGGGCATTTTGTAGGCAGCGATGCCGCCGGTGATGCCCAGCACGATGGTATTGCCTTGCAGGTCCTTTGCCATGGTCAGGTCCTCCTCTTAACGGGTTCGGTGGTCGGTTTTATTATAGGGCGGTTTGACTTCGTTGTAAAGGCTGGTATAATCTAAAGTGATCTGAAAAGTGATCTGAAACGGAAAAGAGGAAACGGTATGATCCTGGCGGTGGACATCGGCAACACCAACATCTGCATCGGCGGGTTGGACGGCTCCAACGTGCTGTTCACCTTCCGCATGGTGACCCGCCCGCGCTGCACGCAGGACGAGTACACAGCCGAACTGCGTTTTTTGCTGCGCAGGGTGGGCTTTGACGCCGCTGCCTGCACGGGGGCCATCGTGTGCAGCGTGGTGCCGGTGCTCAGCGATCATCTGGCCCGGGCCGTCCTGCGCCTGACCGGCTTGGCGCCGCTGCGGGTCAGCCATACCCTGGATACGGGGCTGCAATTTGCGGTCGATGCCCCCGAACGCGTGGGTCAGGACCGCCTGGCCGACGCCGCAGCAGCCGCGGCGCTGTATCCCTTGCCCTGCATGACCGTGGACCTGGGCACCGCCAGCACCTACAACGTCATTGACGCCGACCGACGGTTCCTGGGCGGGTTTATCGTGCCGGGGGTACAGACCAGCCTGCGAGCCATCAGCGCCGGCACCGCCCAGCTGCCTCCCATCGCCCCCGAACCCCCTGCCAGCCTGATCGGTAAAGATACGGTGGGCTGTTTGAACAGCGGCGCCATTTTTGGCACCGCTGCCATGCTGGAGGGTCTGACCGACCGGGTGGAGGCCGAACTGGGCGCACCGCTGACCGTCGTGGCCACCGGCGGGCTTGCCCCCTGCATCATCCCCTGCTGCCGCCGCCGCGTTCTGTACGATGCCGACCTTTTGTTCAAGGGCCTGCGGGTTTTGTATGACCGAAACGCTCCCGCCACCTGAATCTACCCAAAACAGAAAAGCACCGCCTTGGGATGTCGCTTCACAGCGCGCCCGCGGCGGTGTTTTTGTTTTGGTTTAGCGTGTTTGGTCACGGCTGGCCCAGCGTCATCTCCAGGAAATAAGGCCACTGCTTTTCCCACCAGGGCCAGTCGTGGGCCACATCCTTGCCCCAGATATCCACAAACGGGTGGATGCCCTTGCTTTCGAGAATATTCTTCAGTTCCAGCGTGGAGGCCAGCAATTCGTCCTCCCACGCGCCCTGACCGCAACAGATGATAAAACGGTCGGCTTTGGCGTACAGGTCATAGTAGGGATGCCCGGCCGGGAAATTGCGCATATAATCACAGGGACTGTTGGCATACACCAGATCGTCCATATAATCGCCAAAGAACATCCGGGCCGAATACACGCCGCTGAGGGCGATGGTGCCGCCGAACAGATCGGGCCGCCGCAGATAGAAGTTGACTGCGTGGGCCGCCCCCATACTGGCCCCGCCAGTCAGGATGCGGCCCGTATGGTCGGGCCCCTGTTCCCGGTTGATCTCCAGCATGCGAGGCACCAGCTCGTCGCAGACGTAGCGGAACCACCGCTCATGGGCTTCGATGCGCGGGCGGCAGGGCCCGGGATTGTCCCAGCTTTCGCCGTCGATGCTGTCCACGCAAAAGATCTGCAATTTGCCAGCGTCGATCCAGGGCGCGGCGATGTTGCACATCCCACGGTCCTCCCAGTCAAAAAAACGACCGCTCTGGCAGGGGAAAATCAAAATCGGACGGCCTGTGTGGCCGTAAACCTTAAATTCCATGTCCCGGCCCAGATTGTGGCTGTATTCTTTATAATAACGGATCTGCATGATACTTTTTTCCTCCTTACATCAGACGAAGGCCCGCAAAATTCAGCGATAAAAGAATCTTTTGTTCAAACTCAGCAGCCCCACCATGCCCTGCATGAAGCCGCTTTCCGACGAGCGGAACACCCAGTAGTACAAAACGGCCAGCACTTCTCGCAGATAACAGGTGGGCACGCTGCGCAGCGGAATGCCCGCAGGCAACGCGTGGGCGTCGCCAAAACCGGCCATGGCGGCATACTTGCCGGCCCGGTAACAGTGGAAGGCGTTGGTCACATACACGATAGACCCGCCGGTATCGTAACCCTCAGCTTCCAGGATCTGTTTGGCAAAGGCAAAGTTTTCCTCGGTGGATGTGGAGCGCGTTTCTTCCAGGACGCGGTCGGGGTCCAGACCCTTGTCGATCAGATACTGCCGCATGGCCTGCCCTTCGGGCACCCACTCGTCCCGGCCCTGGCCGCCGGTGGTGATGACCACGGCGTCCGGGTGAGCGACAGCATACTCATAGGCCTTGTCCAGGCGATAGCGCAAAAGCAGGCTGGGCTTGTCCCGCCGCAGCCCCGCGCCCAGCACCACAACGATCTGTTCGTTGCCGGCGGGCGGGTTGGCGTAGCCGCTGACGGCCACAAACCCCAGCAGTACCGCGTACACCGCCGCCCCCACCGCCAGCACGGCCAACGTGACGCGCCCCGCCGTACAGCCCGTGAACCAGGCATTGAGCGGGCGATGCCACAGGGCGTATACCCAGCAAGCTGCGGTAAGCAGCCAGACGATCAGATTTCCCAAATTGAAATTGCTGGTAAACACCAAAAGGACCGAGTACAAAAGCATAAACCCGGCCAGCGCATACAATACGATCTGCAAAAGCCTTCCTTTCCGGCGCGTCGGCGCCTCAGCGGGCGACTTCACGCCACACCCCGCATCCGGCCACATCGGCCGGCACGCCCAGCGCCTGGCAGACCGTGTCCGCAATGGTGCCAAAGCTGTACCGCGTTCCCAGGTCCACGCCCTGACGCAGTTCTTGCCCGTACAAAAGATAGGGCACATACTCCCGGGTGTGGTCGGTGGTCTTTTGGTAGGACGGGTCGCAGCCGTGGTCGGCCGTGATCATCAAAATGTCGTCCGGACGCATTTTGTCCATAAAGGCGGGCAGCCAGGCGTCAAATTCCGCCGTGGCGGCCGCGTAGCCCGCCACATCCCGGCGATGGCCGTACAGCATATCAAAGTCCACCAGATTGACAAACGCCAGCCCTTCAAACTTCCGATCGGCCAGCGACAGGGTGACGGCCAGGCCCTCGGTGTTGCCGGCAGTTCGGATGGTCTCGCCCACGCCCTGGCCGGCAAAAATATCGTGGATCTTGCCCACGCCGATGGTCTGTTTGCCCGCGGCCTGCAACTTGTCCAGCAAAGTGGGGGCCGGCGGCAGCAATGAATAGTCGTGCCGGTGCGGGGTCCGGGCAAAGTCGCCGGCGCAGCTGCCCACAAAGGGACGGGCGATGACCCGGCCAACGCCCCAGGGGCCTTGCAGCATGTCCCGGGCGGTCTGGCAGATCTCATACAGTTTTTCGATAGGGACAAGGTCCTCATGGGCAGCGATCTGGAACACGCTGTCCGCCGAGGTGTAGACGATCAGCTTGCCGGTGCGCAGGTGCTCCTCGCCATAATCATGGATGACCTGTGTGCCGGAATAGGGTTTGTTGCACAGCACCCCGTACCCGGTGCGGGCCGTGAACTCGTCCAGCAGCTCCCCGGGGAATCCGTCCGGGAAGGTGGGCAGCGGCTGGGGCGACAAAAGCCCCGCGATCTCCCAGTGACCGATGGTGGTATCCTTGCCGGCGCTGGCCTCCCGCAGGCGGGCATAGCAGCCAACAGGCGCAGGGTCGGCCTGACCGCAGCGTACGCCGTCGACATTGAACAGCCCCAACTTTGCCAGATGTTTGCCGGCAAAATTCGGGTGCGCAGCAATGGCCGCCAGGGTGTTGGTGCCAGCGTCACCAAAAAGCGCGGCGTCGGGTTCGGCGCCGATGCCGAAGGAATCCAGAACGATCAAAAACACTCGCTTTGCCATGAGCGGTTCTCCTTAACAAAAGATGTGCCGTACATACAAAAGGTATGCACAGAGGATTTCGGTGCATCTTAATTATACAGGATTCCCTCAAAAAAGTAAAATGCGCCCCCGGACGCAGGCCAACGCAAGATCTGCGCGCTGTAAAATGCTGCGGAGCGGTTCCTGCGTCTTGCCGAAGCGCGGAAAGTGTATTATAATGATCTTGTATGCAAACTTGCACAGACAAAACCAACATATAGGAATGGAGAGGCAGAGACTTATGCGCAAAACAAAAATCGTCTGTACCCTGGGTCCTTCTACCGATAAGGATGACATTCTTCGCCAGTTGATCGAAAACGGCATGAACGTAGCCCGTTTCAACTTCTCTCACGGCGACTACGAGGAACACCGCGGTCGCCTGGAAAAGCTCAAGGCCCTGCGCGCCGAGCTGGGCAAGCCTGTGGCAGCCATGCTGGACACCAAGGGCCCCGAAATTCGCATGGGCACCTTCAAAAACGGGTCCGAGAAGCTGGCTGCCGGCCAGAAGTTCACCCTGACCTCCCGGGATGTAGAGGGCACCAGCGAAATTTGCTCCATCACCTATAAAGATCTGCCCCACGACGTGCAGCCCGGTGGGCGCATCATGCTGGACGACGGCCTGATCAGCCTCAAGATCGAAAAGGTCACCGACACCGACATCATCTGTGTGGTGGAGAACGACGGCGTCATCAAGACCAAAAAGGGCGTCAACGTTCCCGGTGTGCACCTGTCCATGCCCTATATGAGCCAGCGGGACAAGCAGGACATCCAGTTCGGTATCGAGCAGGGGTTTGACATCATTTCGGCCAGCTTTACCCGCTGCGCTGCCGACATCATGGAGATCCGCCACCTGCTGGACGAGGCGCACTCCAAGATCCGCATCATTGCCAAGATCGAAAACCAGGAAGGCGTCAACAACATCGAGGAGATCCTGGCCGTGGCCGACGGCATTATGGTGGCTCGCGGCGATATGGGCGTAGAGATCGACTTTGCCGAGATCCCGGCCATCCAGAAGCATTTGATCGACCGCACCATGTCCAGCGGCAAGGTGGTCATCACAGCCACCCAGATGCTGGATTCCATGATCTTCAATCCCCGGCCTACTCGTGCCGAGATCACCGACGTGGCCAACGCCATCTACGACGGTTCTTCCGCTGTCATGCTCAGCGGTGAAACCGCGGCCGGCAAGTACCCCGTGGCCGCCCTCAAAGCCATGGTTGCCATCGCCGAGACCACCGAGGCCGACTCCAGCTACAACAGCCTGGTGCACCATGCCCAGGCCGATGAAAGCCGCCTGAGCGTCAGCGCCGCCATGGCTCATGCCGCCTGCACCACGGCTTCCGACATTCACGCCAGCGCCATCATCACGGTTTCCAAGAGCGGCGAGACCGCCCGCCTGCTCAGCCGCTGCCGCCCCACCACCCCCATCATCGCCTGCGTTCTGGACGAACAGGTCCAGCGGCAGCTGAACATCCACTGGGGCATCGCGCCGCTGGTCATGCCCTATGCCCATTCCACCGACGAACTTATCAGCATGTCGGTGGAGTGCGCGGTCAACGCCGGTATGGTCCAGCCCGGCAGCATGGCGGTCGTGACCGCCGGCGTGCCGGTGGGCGTGTCCGGCACCACCAACATGATCAAGGTACACCTGGTGGGCGACAGCCTGCTGACCGGCGTGGGCATCGGCACTCAGAACGCCAAAGGCGCCGTGTGCCTGTGCCGTACCTCCGCCGAGGTGGCCATGAAGTTCAAGCCCGGCCAGATCCTTGTGACCCCTCACACCACCAACGAGATGCTGCCCTATATCCGTCAGGCCGCCGGCGTCATCACCGAGGAAGCCGGCACCAACAGCCACGCCGCCATCGTGGCCCTGACGCTGAACAAGGCCGTTATTGTGGGCGCACTGGGCGCCATGCGCACGCTGCGCGACGGCATGAACATTTCTTTGGACTGCCAGCATGGCGTCGTGCAGCTGATGATGGAGTAAGGTATGCAACGCATCGCCAGTTTTTGTGTAGATCACACGACTCTTTTGCCCGGCGTGTACCTGTCACGCCAGGACGGCGAGGTGCGCACCTGGGACATCCGCATGAAGCGTCCCAATCGGGGGGATTACCTCTCCCCTGCCGCCGCACACACGATCGAACATCTGTTTGCCACCTGCGCGCGCAACAGCCGCTGGCACAGCGGCGTCGTGTATGTGGGACCCATGGGCTGCCTGACCGGGTTTTACCTTTTGACCCAAGGCTTGAGCGACGCCGACGTGCTGGCGCTGGTCAAGGAGTGCTTTTCCTGGATGGCAACATACCGGGGCCCCATCCCCGGCGCGTCGGAGGCGGAATGCGGCAACTACCGTCTGATGGACCCGGACGCTGCCCGCGCCGAATGTAAAGCGATGTGTGACGTTTTGCGCACCCTGGACGCCGAACACCTGCGCTATCCCGAATGACCCGCACGCGGGCGCCCGTACTGTTTTGCGGGCGTCCGCGTTTTTTAACGGAAAAGGAGGTTTTTGTCATGCCTATACTGGCCACCACCGCCCAGATGCAGGCGCTGGACCGCGCCGCCATCGAACAGCGCGGCATCCCGTCCCTTACCCTGATGGAAACAGCCGCCGCGGCCCTGGCACAGGCTGCCCTTGACTGCGCCGGCCCAGCCCCGGCTGTTGCAGTCATTTTCTGCGGCCCCGGCAACAACGGCGGCGACGGTCTGGCAGCCGCCCGGCTTCTGGCGCTGGCCGGCTGCCGGGTTCGGTGCCTGCTGTTGGGCGACCCGGCCTGCCTGACCCACGATTCCGCCATCATGGCCGCCCGCTTGCGGGAAGTTGGGCTCTCTCCCTTGCCCTATGACCCCTACGACCCCGAAACGCGGCGCGATCTACAGGACTGTGACGTGGTCGTGGACGCGCTGTTTGGCGTCGGGCTGCACCGGCCTTTGCAGGGGGCGTACCTGGCCGCCGTGCGCCAGATCAACGCCGCTCCCTGCCCGGTGGTGGCCTGCGACCTGCCGTCCGGCATTGACGGGGATACCGGCCAGCGACTGGGCGACGCGGTACAGGCAGACTGCACCGTCACCTTCACCTGCGGCAAACCGGGATTGTACCGGGGCGCCGGGGCGGCCTGCGCGGGCGCCGTCCGCATTGCCTCCATCGGCATCCCCGACGACCTTTTACACGCAATCGTACAGTCCGACCATTCGCACACCTAACACATTGAAACGCCCGCCCGGACCGTTTGGTCCGGGCGGGCGTTTGTATGCCCAAAGGAATATCCCGCCCGTTTTGCGCCATACTGATACCAATGCGCCATCACAGCGCAAAGGGAGGGTGTGTCATGCGGGGAGTATTTCGGTGCATGGTTCCGGGCCTGCTGCTGGTCGTTTGCGTTGCCCTGTCTTTTGGAGTATATGCCGGGTTGCACCGCCGTAAAGGGGCGGCACCTAAAGCGCTGCTGGCCAGCCTGATCCCCGCAGGAACCCGCACACTGTGTTTTGACGGGGTGCAGGCCAACCCTGACTGCCAATTATTGTTCGATCTGGTCCGCCAGACCACCGACGTGGCTTATGTACAGGACGCAACCCAGAGCCGCTATGATCCGCGCAGGGATCTTGTCTACATGACATCCCAAATGGCCGAGGATGTGACGGCGGAAGCCGTACACGAATACGGGCACGCCGTGGACCGATACCTGGGGTCCCGAGACGGCGGCTGTGCCTATTATTCCCAGGGTCCCGCCTTTGCCCAGGCGTATCAGAGCGATCAGGCGCTGGTATACAGGGATCTGGAGCCAGGAGACGTGTTCAGCACATCGGCCTTCCGCAATCCGGCCGTCAGCGATATCCTGTTCGCCCTGTTTGCCTCGCACCCGTCGGAGCAGGACGTTTTGCTTGCCAGCTACCGCTGCGCAGGCGTGACCTTTTGGCGGCACGACGAGGAGTATCTGGCCGACGCGGGGCACCGCCTGACCGAGGTCTTCGCCGATATCTTCCTGATCCTTATCTCCGACGACGAGGCGGCCAAGTCCTTTTTGTACGCCTATCTGCCTCAGTGCACGGGCTCGCTTTTATGCGCTGCCGAACAAGCCGTGCAAAGCATTAAATAACCCTGCAAATACAAAAAGCCGCAGTCCGACCTTGAAAAAGACGGTCCACGGCTTATTCTTGATATAGACCGGCAAGATCAGCCCCGATGCCGGCGCATGAGCCAATCTTCGCACATGGAGTAGGCTTCCTCCAGCGAATGGGAGACACAGCTGAACAGTTCGCCGCTTTCGGCGCGGTAGGAATATTCCACCTGCTCCTTTCCATATTTGTCGGCACAGGTTTTATACCGTTCCTCGCCCGGTACCAGATAAGCGACTTCCACCAATATGACCCCCATATATTTTGTATTTTGGCGGCGCAGGCCGCCGAAAGTCATTGTACCACAACGGCGACTGTTTTCCCATGGACGATCCGCCCGAACCGCATACAGGCGGCCCAACGCCAAAAGTGGGGCGCCGCGTTTGCATCTTTGTTGCGCCCGGTGCCTCTCACGCTTTACCGCTGGCGGTGCTTGTAGATCTCGCCTTCCAGTGTTTTCCAGACAAAGCCTTCGTCGGTGAGCATCATATAGCTGTGGGGGCTGCCCTGCTTGGGGAGAGACACCGACCCGGGGTTCAGATAAAGGTTGTCGCGCCCAAAGATCTCGCATGCCGGTACATGCGTGTGCCCGTGCAGCAAGATATCCCCCACTGCCAGCCGCGGCGGGTTGGCCGTGTTGTATACATGGCCGTGGGTCACAAACACCGCGCGGGGGCCAAGATACAAAAGGCAATGTTCGGCCAGCACAGGGAAATCCAAAACCATCTGGTCCACGTCCGCCTCGCAGTTGCCCCGTACACATAAGATAGCATCCCGGCGGGTGTTGAGCATCTCGATCACAGCCTTGGGCGCATACTCCGGGGGCAGGTCGTTGCGCGGGCCATGGTACAAAAGGTCCCCCAGCAGCAAAAGCCGGTCGGGCGTTTCCCTCTCATAGGCCTGCATCAATTGTCTGCAATAACAGGCGGAGCCGTGAATGTCCGAAGCAATCATCAATTTCATGGCTGTATCCCCTTTCCCGGATATTTCAAAGGTATCACCTCAAAAGGTCAGGCGCATCTGGTGCCACTGCACGCCGCCGTGCTGCGAAGCGCAGACGCCTTCGTCCGCAAACCCCAGGCGGGCATAATAGTGCAGCATGTGAGGCTTGCAGGTCAGCACCACACCGCGCCGCCCCTGCCCGCGGGCGTCCTCGATCAGCGCGCGCATCAACCGTTCGGCGCAGCCGCGGCGGCGATACGGCGCAATCACGTCCAAACCGAAGATCATCTGCCAGGCGCCGCTTTCGTCGTGCAGGGAAGCGGCGGCGTACATCTCATCCAAAAGATCGGCGCTGTCGCTGACCATGCCGTTGACAAACCCCGCCAGTGTATCCCCGTCCCACAAAAGGTAAAAGTGGTCCGCAAACGCCGCCAGACGGGCCGCCAGCGCCGCTTTGCCGGCTGCTTCCGCCGGCGGGAAGCATTCCCCTTCGACGTAGGCCAGCGCCTCCAGATCCCGGGCAGTCCCTTTTCGGATCTCCATCTTTGGCCCCCTTCATCCGTTTTGCTCAATATGGCGCGCCATGCTGACCGCCGCTTTGGCGCCGGCCGCATTGTACGCCGCCTGGTAATAGTGAAATTCATCCTTCATCAGCGGCAGACAGGGCTCAAAATCCGCCGCCAGACTCACATCGTCATGGGTCCGGCAAAGCTCGTGCTGTGCGCTGCGGATCACCGAATACCGATCGTCCAGTTCTTCCCCGCTCAGGCCGTACATGCCGCGGGGATACCGCAGCAAATTGAAATGCCCTATACTGATCAGAAAGCAATGTTCGGCCCCGGCGGCGCGCAGGACCGACCAAATCTCATCAAAGTTGGCAACGTAGCGCACTGCATCCACTCCCTGGTCGCCATCGGATTCCCCCTGGCACCATAAGACAAAGACATGGTCGGGCACAAGTCCCTTGGCGTGCAGGCAGGCGCGGGCGGCCTTCAGGCGGCCCGCAGCGTCTCGGGCCAGGACCTGCGTCCACTGCTTGCTGGTGGTCCCTCCCTGGGAGGCCGACACGGCGACCACCTGGCGGCCCGTGCGCTGATGATACTCGCACACAAAGGCGCTGACCAGACCGCCGGATTTTTTGTCGCCGTCGTCAATGCCGCCGGTTCGGTTCTCGTCCCGGCCCACCGGTTCCCGGATGGGCACGAGCTGCCCCGGTGCGGTGATAGGCCGGTACTCCCACCCCATATCGGGCCCGGGGACCGGCGCTTGGGAAGCGTCGCCTCGCCCCGCCATATTGGACTGCCCCGCAAACAAGATCAGATCAAGCATGGCAGTCCCCCGTCACTGGATCAGCATGGCGTCGCCGAAGGAGAAAAAGCGGTATTGTTCCCGTACTGCGACTTCATAGGCGCGCATGGTCTTTTCGTAGCCGTAAAAGGCCGAGATCAGCATGATCAGAGTGCTTTCGGGCAAATGGAAATTGGTGACCAGGGCATTGATGGCGTGCAGTTCCACGCCCGGATACAGGAAAATATCGGTGTTGCCGCTGCACGGCACGATCTTGCCGTATTTGGCCCAGACGGCTTCCAGCGTGCGGCAGCTGGTGGTGCCCACCGCCACCACACGGTGCCCGTTCGCCCGGGCTTTGTTGATGGCCTCGGCGGCTGCATCGTCCACACAGTACCATTCGCTGTGCATCTGGTGATCTTCGATGGAATCCTCGCTGACCGGGCGGAAGGTCCCAAGCCCCACATGCAGGGTGACCTGGGCGA
>DBRU01000110.1:57918-60171 GCA_002306375.1 Faecalibacterium sp. UBA1360 | reverse complement strand
CAGGCTCCCGTCGCCGAAGCGGATCTCGGTGCCGGGCTGCAAACGGCGGCCGGGCCGGGCCAGACATTCCCAGGTATCCCCCTTGACCTGGCGCAGCAACAGCAGTTCGCTTACAGCGCCGGTAGGCACCTTGACGCCGATCAGGCGAGCGGGCAACACCTTGGAGTTGTTGATGACCAGCACATCCCCGGCCTGCAGATACTCCGGCAGATCGCGGAACACGCGGTGCTCGATGGCGTCGCTCTTGCGGTCCAGCACCATCAGACGGGCGCTGTCCCGCGGGTCGGCAGGCTGCTGGGCGATCAGGTGCTTGGGCAGGTCATACCAAAAGTCTTTTTTCAGCATGGTTTTGCTCCCTTTTACGTTGACAATCAGCATCGTCGATGCTATTATGAACACATGACGGCGGGCGTTTCGCCCACCGCTGAACACAGAGGCGCGGGCAACATCAGTATCCGTGGTTTTCGGCCGGCCAGGCAGCGGCCGCGGCGAAAGGGTTGTCCGCCGAAGGCGATGCACGGCACGCATCGGCCTGGGTCCGCCGCCGAACAGGCACGGAACTGTCATGCCGCATTGGCATGGTGCGCTGTGTTGATTATGCAATGTATCATTATATTGCATTTTGTGCCGGTTTTCAAGCCGGTTTTTTTATTGCCCGTCGGCAATAGGGACCGATCACAACGCAGGGCGAACGCCCTGCACGACCGCGCGCATACACTGTGCATGAACGCGCGTGTTTGGTCAAGGAAAGGAAGGTTCTTCGCAATGAAACAGTACAATGTGGGCGTCGTGGGCGCCACCGGCATGGTGGGGCAGCGTTTCATCACCCTGCTGGCCCAGCATCCCTGGTTCAAGATCACCGCGCTGGCCGCGTCTGCCCGTTCGGCCGGGCAGACCTACGAGCAGGCGGTGGGCAGCCGCTGGGCCATGCAAACGCCCATGCCCGACAGCGTCAAGGATATGGTGGTGATGGACGCCGCCGACGTGGCCGCCGTGGCTGCCAAGGTAGATTTTGTTTTCTGCGCCGTCAACATGAAAAAGGATGAGATCAAGGCTCTGGAAGAAGCCTACGCCAAGGCCGAGTGCCCGGTGGTGTCCAACAACAGCGCCCACCGCTTTACCCCCGACGTGCCCATGGTGGTGCCCGAGATCAACGCCGACCACATTGAGATCATCCCCGCCCAGCGCAAGCGTCTGGGCACCAAGCGCGGCTTTATCGCCGTCAAGTCCAATTGCAGCCTGCAAAGCTATGTGCCCGCCCTGCACCCCTTGCGGGAATACGGCATCACCAAGTGCCTCGTATGCACCTACCAGGCCATTTCGGGCGCAGGCAAGACCTTTGAGACCTTCCCCGATATTCTGGACAACGTCATCCCCTACATCGGCGGCGAGGAAGAAAAGAGCGAGCAGGAGCCCCTCAAGCTGTGGGGCCACATCGAGGGCGACCGCATCGTATGCGCCGACGGGCCTTCCTTCACGGCCCAGTGCCTGCGCGTGCCTGTGTCCGACGGCCACATGGGCGCGGTGTTCGTGAGCTTTGAGCATAAGCCCACCAAAGAGGAGATCCTGTCCGCCTGGGCGCAGTTCCACGGCCCGGCCCAGGACCTGCAGNNCTGGACCGCATGCTGGAAAACGGCATGGCCGTGAGCATCGGCCGTCTGCGCGAGGATACCCAGTACGATTACAAGTTCGTCTGCCTGTCCCACAACACGCTGCGCGGCGCGGCTGGCGGCGGCGTACTGCTGGCCGAACTGCTGGCAGCCAAGGGCTACTTTGACTGATCCCCCATTCCTTCATCGCCTTTGCGGCAAAGCAACAAAGGAGAACCTGCTTATGAAAACACCTGTTTTCACCGGCGCCGGCGTAGCCATCATCACCCCGATGCACGCGGACGGCACCCCCAATTTTGACGAGTTGGGTCGCATCATCGATCACCAGATCGAAAACGGCACCGACGCCATCATCATCTGCGGCACCACCGGCGAGTCCGCCACCCTGACCCACGAGGAGCACATCGCCTGCATCCGCTGTGCGGTCGAACGTACCGCGCACCGCGTCCCGGTGGTGGCGGGTACCGGCTCCAACCACACCGACTACGCCATCGCCCTTTCGGTGGAAGCCGAAAAGGCCGGCGCGGACGCCCTTTTGCTGGTGACGCCTTACTACAACAAGGCCAGCCAGCGCGGCCTTATCACCCATTTCACGGCCATCGCCAACGCCGTAAACCTGCCCTGCATTTTGTACAACGTGCCG
>DBRU01000110.1:0-57892 GCA_002306375.1 Faecalibacterium sp. UBA1360 | reverse complement strand
CATCAGCCAGATCGCCGACGTGGCCGCTTTGTGCGGGGAGGAGCTGAACATCTACTCCGGCAACGACGACCAGATCGTACCCATTCTGTCCCTGGGCGGCAAGGGCGTGATCAGCGTGCTGTCCAACGTGGCGCCCCGCCAGACCCATGACATCTGCCAGGCCTGGTTCGACGGGGACGTGCGCCGCAGCCGCGACTTGCAGCTCAAGGCCATGCCGCTGTGCCATGCTCTGTTTGCCGACGTGAACCCCATCCCGGTCAAATGGGCCATGAACCGCCTTGGCTGGGCGGCCGGTCCGCTGCGTCTGCCCCTTTGCGATCCCGACGCCGCCGTGCAGCAGCGCCTGGAGACCGCCATGAAAGAGTACGGGCTTTTGTGAGCCCCCGCAAAAAACAGAACCCACAGACAGGGTCCGCCGTGTTCCGCAGGATTGCCGGGCCGCCGGACCCTGTCCGCGTTTGATCAACCGATAAGGAAGTGGAACCATGACCGATATCATCATCCAAGGCATCTGCGGGCGCATGGGACACGCGCTCATCGACACCATCGCTCCGCGCACCGACTGCCGTGTCAAAGCCGGCGTGGACCAGGCGGCCGGCAAGATCGGCGAAGTGCCGGTGTACGCCTCTCTTGACGAACTGCCCCCCTGCCCCGGCGCCGTGCTCATTGATTTCAGCGGCGCCAAGGGTGCGGTGGCTGCCGCCGAATACGGCGCGGCTCATGCGCTGCCCTGCGTGATCTGCTCCACCGGCTTGAATGCCGAGGACGAGGCCCGTCTGGAAGCCGCCAGCGAAAAGGTGGCCGTCTTCCGCAGCGCCAACATGTCGGTGGGCATCAATGTGCTCATTGAACTGTGCAAGCGCGCCGTGGCCCTGTTTGACGGCGAGTTCGACATCGAGATCGTGGAAAAGCACCACCGCAACAAGCTGGACGCCCCCAGCGGGACCGCGCTGATGATCGCCGACGCTATCAACACCCAGGCAGGCGGCAAGTACGAGTATGTCTATGACCGCCACAGTGTGCGTCAGAAGCGCGGCGCACAGGAGCTGGGGCTCAGCGCCGTGCGCGGCGGGGGCATCGTGGGCGATCACGACGTGCTGTTCTGCGGCGACCAGGAGGTCGTGACCATCAGCCACACGGCCCAGAGCCGCGGTGTGTTCGCCGGCGGCGCGGTCCAGGCCGCTTTATTCCTGCAAGGCCGCGCCCCCGGATACTACACCATGGACGATCTTTTGCGGGGGAAGCTGTCATGCCTGTAAAGCGCCTTGTCCGCCTGCGTGCCGTTTTGGCCGTGGCCGTTGCCTTGTGCTTGTCCGGCTGCGGCAGCGCCGGCGACGCCCTGCCGGTGCAGACAGTCGAAACGCCCGCCCCCACCGCCACGCCCGAACCCACCCCCGAACCCACACCCATGGTGGAAACGGTTCGGTTTTCGGCCACGGGTGACAATCTGATCCACGAAGGGCTGTACAATCAGGCGCGGCGGCGCGCCGGGGACGGCGGTTATGATTTCACCTACGCGTACGAGAACATGCGGGATTTCTACGCCGGGTATGACGTGAACTGGCTGAACCAGGAAACACTGGTCAACGACGCCTTTGAGCCTTCCGGCTATCCAATGTTCTCCACCCCCGGGGACATCACCAACGCACTGTATGATATCGGGTTCCGGGTGTTCAGCCTTTCCAACAACCACAGCTATGACAAAGGCGCACAAGGCATCGCCTCGTCCATGGAACATTGGGCCGCCATGCCAGAGGATGTGGTAACTGCCGGTTTTTATGATCTGGACAGCTACGACAATCTGTCCTACCATACGGTAAACGGCATCACCATCGGATATTTGTCCTACACCGAGTACACCAACGGCCTTCCCACCCCGTCCGGCAGCGAATACGGTGTGGTCTACCTGGACCAGACCGACATCATCAGCCAGCAGATCGCAACCATGCGGCCCAACTGCGACGTGCTGGTGGTCAGCTGTCACTGGGGCGTGGAAGGCAGTCACACCGTGACCGACGCCCAGCGGGAAAAAGCCCAGTGGCTGGCCGATCAGGGGGCGGACCTGATCATTGGCACCCATCCCCACGTCACCCAGACCGCCGAATGGCTGACGGCCCAGGACGGTCGCAAAGCCTTTGTGGCGTATTCGCTGGGCAACTTTATCAGCGCCCAGGCCCAGGCCGACAACATGATCGGCGTGATCCTGAGCATAGAATTTGAAAAGACCACGATGCCGGACGGCAGTGTGGAAGTGCTTTTGAAAGACCCGCTGCTGTACCCCACCGTGACCCAGTACGAAAGCGGCTATGCCGACATCCGGGTATACCTGCTGCGGGATTACACCGACGAACTGGGCGCGGCCCACGGCAACTTTACCTTGAGCCGGCAGTACATTTGTGAGGTTTTGGAACAAAGCGTGGATGCGCAGTTCCTCGTGATGGAGTGACAGACCAAACGGGCCTTGGCCCGACAGAAAGGATTTGAGGGATCATGTACGGTGTCAGCAAAATTTCCAGTGAACAAAACATCATGCTCACCACCTTCCCCGGCGCGCGGTACAGCGCCCAGAGCCTGGCCGACCACCTGGAGGTGTTCGCCAAGTCGGGCATCGTGGTGGATATGATCTGCCAGAGCGCGCCCCGCGGGGACGTGGTGGATTTCAGCTTCACCACCAGCTACGACAACTTTTCCGCCGTCATGGTGGCTTTGCCCGATGCGGTGCACGATAACCCGCCGCTGATCTCGGGCGGGTATTCCAAAATCAACCTGTTCGGGGAAGAAATGGTCACCAGCTGCGGCGTGGCCGCCCGGGCCCTGGGCGCGCTGGCCAAAGTCGGCGTGGAGATCGTTCTGATCACCACCAGCGACCTGGACATTTCGCTGCTGATCCGTCAGCAGGACGAGGATACCGCTCTTGACGCGCTGAAAGCTGCGTTTGAGCTGTAAACCGCCCCCAAAAAAGACCAAAACCCCCGCCCTGCCGTACATGCGGCAAGGCGAGGGCTTTTCATGTTTGATCGTACAGGGATCAGGCGTCGGCGGCAGAGTCCGCCTCCGGCAAAGTGTCCGGGTCCTCCGGCAGGCGCTCAAACACCTTGGAGGCCAACGCCGGCAGATACAACACCACATACAATACCAGCGTAATGCCCACATCCGCCCAGGAGATGATCTGACCGCTGATGTCGGAGGAAGCTGTATATACCAGGATCAGATTGTTGTTGAAGTAGTGCAGCAGCACCGGGACCCAGATATTGTCGGTCTTGAGCATGGCCCAAGCAAAGAACACGCCCAGCGTTACACAGGCGATGATCTGGCTGACCAGGCTTTGCAGCGATGTCTCGGTGCTGTAATAGAACAGATTCAGCGGCAGGTGCCAAAGCCCCCACGCAACACCCAGAATCACCACGCCCAGGCGCGGCCCGAACCGCCGCTGCATACGGGGCTGCCAATAATAACGCCAGCCGTATTCTTCGCCGAAAAAGGGCAAAAAGCTCAAAAAGAAATTGGGGATCAGCACCGCAAAGAGCAGCCAGGGCGCGGGCGTAGCCCAGTAAGCCAGGTATTCGCCCAGGCCGCCCGTGGGCACCGTGGACAAAAACACCGACGCTGTGCGCAGCAGGATGAACAGTGCCACATACAAAAGCGCTTTTGCGCCGCCATGCCAGCCGAGGCCCGCGGCATGGCGCACGGCTTTTTTCTCGGTCAGCAGCAAGATCCAGGCAAGGACGCTGCCCACCACGATGACATAGCTGCAAATGCTCAGCCAGTCAAGGCCGGGCGCAGCCAGCGCGCCAAAGCAGCTTGCCAGCATCAACACCGTGATCGCAAGGTAAAGGCCGTAAAAGCGCTTGGGCAGCGCCCGCTTCCCGCCCGCTGCCAACAGCGCCACCATGGCCGCGGCTGCGGGGTAAAACATTTGGGCATTGGGGAACACATCGATGCTGCCCCCCGCCTGCTGGCACAGATACAGCGGGATGCCCATCAGGTACGGAATACCAAAAGCGATCAGCAAAAAGATCAGTTCCTGCCGTTGGGCGGTTCGGCTTGTTTCCTGTTTCATTGTCTTTCTCCTCTTTCATCTGTTTCAGGTTCCGTACTTCGGTCAGACCTGCGTAGGGGGCTGCCGGGTATCCCCGGATTCCTCACTGTCGCCGTCCAGAGATTTGCGGCGCTTGTAGTATAACCAGGCGCTGGCTTGCAGCAGCGCAAATGTCAGCGCAAAGGTAAATGCCCCGACGCACACCGGACCAAACCAATACTTCCACTGCCACCAGTCCTGCCGGCTGTTGCGTACCAGATAAAATACGACGATCGCCACGCCGGCCAGCAAGGACCACAGCGCATTGGTTTTGGCGTTGGGCTGCGTGTCGAATGTGGTCCAGATGCCGTTGCGCAGATACTCTTCCAGCCCGTAAACGCACATGAGCATAAAGATGATCCACTCGGCCATATACTGCTCGGCCGGCACGTCCATCACAGCCTGTACCACAACGGCGACGAGCAGCGCACCCCACACGCCCCAGAACCCGCGGTAGTTGACGTTCAGCAGCTTTTGCATCTGCATTTCGTCCAGTTGGCTCTTTATTGCAAAAGGATTCTTCATTCTTCTTCCTCCCAGAACAGTTCATCCAGTGTTTTGCCCAGCACCCGGCAAATGGCCCGGCACAGGCGGATCGTGGGGTTATACTCCCCTTTTTCGATGGCATTGATGGTCTGCCGCGTAGCCCCCACCGCCTGGGCCAGCTGCGCCTGCGTCATATCCTTTTCGGCGCGGGCTGCTTTCAGTTTCAGGTTTTTGGCCAAGGGACCTCCTCCTTTCGCTCCGGGGCTGCCCCCTTCGCTTGATTACAGGCACAGTATAGCACACGCCTTACATTATGTCAACTATATATTACATTTTGTCTTATGAAAAAGTCGTTTTCCTTGCAGGGGGTCCCCATCCTATGGTATGATACAGATAACAAACAGCAAAGGATGCGTGTGTATGCGATACGGATTTATCCGCTGCATGGCCGTCAGCCCCGCCCTGCGCGTGGCAGACTGCGCCTACAATGCCGAACAGATCGTCAGGGTCATGCGCAGTGCGGCCGAACAAAAAGTCCAGCTGCTCTGCCTGCCCGAGTTGTGTCTGACCGGCTATACCTGCGGCGACCTGTTTTTGCAAAAGACTCTGTGCGGCGGGGCTGAACAGGCTCTGGCCACTTTGCTTGCGGCCAGCCGGGGGCTGAATCTGGTGGTGCTGGCCGGTCTGCCGGTACAGCAGGGCGGCAAATTGTACAACTGCGCGGCGGTGCTGTGCGACGGGCGGCTGCTGGGCCTGGTCCCCAAGACCCATCTGCCCAACTATGCCGAATTCTATGAAAAGCGCCACTTTTCCCCTGCGCCCGAAAGCACGCAGACGGTGACCCTGGCCGGGCAGAGCGTACCCATGTGCGCCCGCCTCCTGTTTGCCTGCCGCCAGATGCCCGCCTTTGTGCTGGGAGCCGAGATCTGCGAGGATCTGTGGGCTCCGGTGCCTCCCAGCTGCGCCCTGGCCCTGGCAGGCGCCACCGTGGTGTGCAACCTCTCGGCCAGCGACGAGACCATCGGAAAAGCAGCCTACCGGCGCGAACTGGTAAGCGGGCAGAGCGCCCGACTGCTGTGCGGATACGTTTACGCTGACGCCGGTCATGGCGAGAGCACCACCGACATGACCTTTGCCGGGCACGACCTGATCGCCGAAAACGGAGCTCTATTGGCCGAGGCCGCCCCCTTTGGCAGCGGGTGCGCCGTGACCGAACTGGACGTGGAACGCATGGTCCAGGAGCGGGTACGCAACACCACCTTTGTCCCCTGCCCGTTGGATGCGCCCGTCGTGGAATTTGACCTGGACCCCTGCACGCTTACGTTGCAGCGCAGCTTTTCGCCAACGCCCTTTGTGCCGGGCAGCGACGAAGCCCGCGCCGAGCGCTGTGAGCTGATTCTGCGCATCCAGGCCGAAGGCCTGGCCAAGCGCATGGAACACACCCACGCCGCCTGCGCGGTGGTGGGCATTTCGGGCGGGTTGGATTCCTGCCTGGCCCTGCTGGCGGCAGTACGCGCCTGCCGCGTACTGGGCCGGGATACAAAAGACATCGTGGCCATCACGATGCCCTGCTTTGGCACCACCCACCGCACCCGCTCCAACGCCGAGATTTTGTGTGAGGCGCTGGGCGTGCGCTTTATGGAGATCAACATCACCGATACGGTACGCAGCCATTTTGCCGACATCGGGCAAAGCGACACCGACTATGACGTGACCTTTGAAAATTGCCAGGCCCGGGTACGCACGCTGGAACTGATGGATTACGCCAACAAGCACGGCGGGTTCGTCATCGGCACCGGCGATTTGAGCGAGCTGGCTCTGGGCTGGGCCACCTACAACGGGGACCACATGAGCATGTACGGCGTCAACGCCGGCATCCCCAAAACGCTGGTGCGTCACATCGTGCGCTATGTAGCCGATACCTGCGGCAACCAGGCGCTGCACAATGTGCTGCTGGACATCCTGGACACGCCGGTGAGCCCCGAGCTTTTGCCCGCCGCCGAGGACGGCACGATCAGCCAGCAGACCGAGAAACTAGTGGGCCCCTATGAGCTGCACGACTTTTATCTGTACTATGTGCTGCGCTGCGGTTTCGGCCCTGGCAAGATCTACCATATTGCCCGCGCCGCCTTCGCCGGGCGGTACGACGATGAAGTGCTCCTGTACTGGCTGAAAAACTTCTATCGCCGTTTCTTTGCCCAGCAGTTCAAGCGCAGCTGCCTGCCCGACGGCCCGAAGGTCGGTTCGGTCACGTTGTCGCCCCGGGGCGACTGGCGCATGCCCAGCGATGCCAGCTGTACCTTGTGGCTGCGGGAACTGGACGAACTGGAACCGGGCAAGGAATGATCGCGATTTTCTTTTTTGCAAAACACATGCCGCCCCGACCGTTGGAATTCGGCCGGGGCGGCTTTTTGCTGTACATGCAAACGGGCCGCCGAAGTAACTCGGCGGCCCGTTTGGCTATGTACGTCAGGTGAATGTTCCGTGTCAGATGAGGGCGGCAGTGATCAGCGCCATCTTGTACACTTCCTCGGCGTTGCAGCCGCGGGACAGGTCGTTGATGGGTGCGTTCAGGCCCTGCAGGATGGGACCGTATGCCTCAAACCCGCCCAGACGCTGGGCGATCTTGTATCCGATGTTGCCGGCGTTGATGTTGGGGAAAATGAAGGTATTGGCATAGCCCGCCACCGGGGAGCCTTTGGCCTTGAGCTGGCCGACTTCGGGAGCGACAGCAGCGTCGAATTGCAGTTCGCCGTCCACCTTCAGTTCAGGATGCTCGGCCTGTACGCGGGCCGTGGCGTTGCGCATCTTGTCCACGGTCTCGCCCTTGCCGGAACCTTTGGAAGAGTAGGACAGCAGCGCCACGCGGGGATCGATGCCAAAGACAGCTGCAGTCTTGGCGGTCTCGACGGTGATCTCCACGATCTCGTCCTCGGTGGGATCGATGTTGATGGCGCAGTCGCCCATGGCCAGGGTCTCGTCACCACGCACCAGAATGAAGCTGGAGCTGACCGCCTTAATGCCGGGCTTGCACTTGATGAGCTGCAACGCCGGACGGACGGTGTCGGCGGTGGAATAGGTCGCGCCGCCCAGCAGGCAATCCGCCTTGCCCATTTTGACCAGCATGGTGCCGAAGTAGTTGCCCTTGGCCATGGCGGCGCGGCACTGTTCCTCGGTCATTTTGCCTTTGCGCAGTTCCACCATTTTGGCGACCATGTCGTCAAAGCCTTCATAGGCGGTGGGGTCGATGATCTCGGCGCCGGTGATGTCAAAGCCACCCTTGGCCGCCGCATCGCGGACTTCCTGCACATTGCCAAGCAGAATGACCTTCAGGATGCCGCCTGCCAGCAGACGGCTGGCCGCACTGAGGATGCGGGCGTCAGGCCCCTCGGTAAAGACGATGGTCTTGGGGTCGGCTTTGAGCTGGGTCTCAAACCGTTCAAAAAGTTCCATTGGTAACCTCCGATTCTTTCGCTTCGCGCGGCCCAAAGCCGCCGGCGCACTTGTCTTACGCTAATAAGTATAGCACCGAAAAATGCGGCTGCAAAGGGGCGCACCGGCGACAAGACCCAAAAACGCGCAATTTTTGTGCGTGCGTGCAAAAATTGGCAAAATATATTACAAAGTTAATAAAATCACAGCTGGTAAAGGCCAAAAACTGGCCACTCGACCAAAATCTCAAACAAGTTCCACGGGCGGGTCAAAACCGTACGAACGGTAAAATTCGGCGATATCCCGTTCGGTGCGCACAGCCACCGCCTGCAAAAGACGCCCGGTGCGGCCGTCATAAAAGCCGATGGTCGTCTCGCCGGTGCAAATGCTGCTCTCGGTGCGGATATCGGCCCGGTCAAAGCCTTCGGGCGGCGTCAGCGGCGCCGTCTTTCGTTTTGAAAACAACATCACGGCGCCTCCTCCTTCGTTGATTGCAGGCCTTTCAGAAATTCCTCGGGGATCGTGCAATCCCGGAAATATACTTCCCTGTCCTTTTTCCCAACGGGGCGCAGCACCCGGCAGGGATTGCCCGCCGCCACCACATTGGCCGGCAGATCTCGTGTGACCACACTGCCAGCGCCCACCACCGTGTTGTCGCCGATGCTCACGCCCGGCAGCACCACGACCCCGGCCCCCAGCCAGCAGTTTTTGCCGATGTGCACAGGGCGGTTGTACTGGTACCCTTGGGCGCGCAGCTGGGGCAAAATCGGATGTCCGGCGGTGGCCAGCGTCACGTTAGGGCCAAGCATCGTACAGCTGCCAACATAAATGTGGGTATCGTCCACCAGCGTCAGGTTGAAATTGGCGTACACATTGTCGCCAAAATGCACATGACGTCCGGCCCAGTTGGCGTGCAGGGGCGGTTCGATATAACAGTTTTCGCCGATCTCGGCAAACATTTTGCGCAGCAATTCGGTGCGTCGTGCCTGTTCGCCGGGGCGTGTGGCATTAAAATCGTACAAAAGTTCCAGGCAGCGCAGCTGGTCCGCGATGATTTGTTCGCCCTGGGGCAGGTACAGCCCGCCGCCATGGAGTTGGGCGGCGTAGTCGGGTTGGGTCTGGTCAGACATCTTCACACCTCCGTCGGCAAAAAGCCCGGGTCGCCGGGCGGGGATTCCCCGCCGGCGGGCACATTTACAGCAAGGCCGCTTCCCACTCGGCAGGGCGGAAGCCAACCAACACCTTGCCGCCGTCGATCACGATGGGACGCTTGACCAGCATGCCGTCGGTAGACAAAAGTTGCAGCTGTTCCTCCTCCGTCATGGAGGGCAGACGATCCTTGAGCTGCATGGACTTATACAAAAGGCCGCTGGTATTGAAAAAGCGTTTGAGCGGCAGACCGCTCATCCCCCACCAGGTCTTGAGTTCGTCGTAGGTGGGGTTGTTTTCTTTTATATGGCGTTCTTCGTAGGTCAGACCGTGTTCATCCAACCAGACTTTTGCCTTCTGGCAGGTGGAACAGGGCGGATAGTACACAAACAACATGGCAAACTCCTTTGTCGGAAGGCCGGGCCCGATCAAATCCCGGCCAATTCTTCATCAATGGAACGAAGCAATTCTTCCGGGTAGGCATCCGGCATAAACCCGGACAACTGGCGCAGCGACGCGCCTGCCAGCAGCGGGTTTTGCTGCAAAATGCCGATCACCTCGGGCAAACGGCGCTGCAAAACAGCGGCGGCGGCCGGTTTTTTCAAAAGCCGGCGAAAGGGCACGTCCAGCCCAACCTTGCCGCCCCCCATCTGGGCCGTGAGTTCGGGTTTGGGCTTCACAACGCCCAAAGCGCCCCAGATATCCTGCAAAAATTCAACGCTCAAGGGCAGCCAGCGGGCCACGCCCGCGTTGACCCGGGCTACGTCGCCGTTGCTGGTGCAGGGCCGCGCCAAGGACAGCCCGTGCTCGCCGGTGGGGAAAATGTGCAGGGCAAAGGGAATGTCATGATTCCCCAGCGCATCGGCAAACACCAGGCTGTTTTTTACCGGGACCAGGCTGTCCCCCTGGGTGGCAAACAGAAAGCTGGGCGGGGTCTCGTCGCTGACCAATGCCGCCAGATCCGGCTCCCCCACCCGGCCCATGGGGGCCCAGGTGGCGCCGATGGTCACGGCATAGCCCAGCACAAGTGCGTCGGGCTTTTCTTCGCTTTGGGTACCCAGGGCAGCCGCCAGATGCCCACCGGCAGAAAAGCCGATGGCCGCCACCTTGCGCGCATCAATGTTCAGTGTGGTGGCGTTTTCCCGCACATAGCGAAGCGCTGCCTGGGCATCCTGCAACGCCTTGTCCAGCGGACAGTCCATGCCGGTGGTGTAGCGCAACACAAAGGCGTTGTATCCTTCGGCCATATAGGCCAGGGCCACGGGCTCAGCTTCGCGGTCAGAACAATACTGGTATCCGCCGCCCGGGAAGATCAAGGCCGCCGGCCGCACGTCGGTATTGGGCATAGCCGCGCTTTTATCCTGCAAGTAGCAGGTCAGGGCCGCATGGTTGGGCCCCACATGAATGGTATTGCAGATCATGAAACAAGCACCTCTTTGTACAGCTGTCAAATTTATATCAGTATAGCACAGCCGCCGCCCCAAGGCAAGAAATGCGCGTTTGTTTTGCAGCGAATTTACAAAAGGTTCGTTTTGAGCCAAAAAAGCAGCAACAGCTGCGCCGCCAAAATCAGCGGCACGCCCCATACAAAATACCAATGGCGCGTCTTGTGGCGAAATTCGTACATCCCGGCCCAAACGCCGGCGCTGCCGCCCAGCAGCGCTGTCAGGAACAATGTTCGCTCGGGGATGCGCCAGGCATCCCGTTTGGCACGGACTTTGTCTGCCCCCATGAGCAGAAACCCCACCGCATTGGCCAACACCAGCCAGGCCAGCGCCAAGGTCTCGGGTGTAATCGGCATGACTTCTCCTTCTTTCGTTTTCGGCCGATGCGCAGGCGCCCTTGTCCATGCAGCTCCCCGGCCTTGATACAGCAAGACCGCCCATTCTGCGCAGGGCACAAAACGGAGCGGTCTTTGGGGCGTTTCGCAAACGGGCGCCGGGCTTATTCCTTTTTGGGCATGCGCAGCAGGCTGTACGGCATCAAGGGCGCCTCGCAGGGAATGGTATAGCGCATCATGGGGTGCGGGGTGGCATCCACCGTCTCGCCCTCCTCGTTTTTGATCCAGGCCGGGCAAAGCGACCGTACCGTACCGTCCGGCTGCAATACCTCAAGGGTGTCCCCCAGGCAAAACTTTCCTCGCTGGGTACAGTGGGCCACGCCGTCGGCCCATTCATCCACCGTACCCACAAAATCCCATTCGCGCACATAGGTATGGCTGGGCGTTTGCAAGGCCTGCTCTTTGCCAAAGTAAAATCCGGGAGAATAATGGCGGTGGCTGGTACGGTTCAGTTCGTCGATCACGTCATCGGGCAGGGTGAAGTCCTCCCGCATGGGGTCGGCCAGATAGGCGTCCAGTGCGCGGCGGTAGGCGCTTGTGACCGAAGCCACATAATAAAACGTCTTGGCCCGGCCCTCGATCTTCAGGCTGTCCACCCCGGCCTTGCACAGCAGGTCAATAAAGGGCGCCGTGCACAGGTCATTGGCGTTCAGGATATAACTGCCGTCTTCATTCTCGCCGATCTCCATATACTGGCCGGGACGGCGCTCCTCCACCAGATGGTATTTCCAGCGGCAGGGTTGGGCGCATTCACCCCGGTTGCCGCTGCGTCCCGTCATATAACTGGACAACAAGCAACGCCCGGACACACTCATGCACATAGCCCCGTGCACAAAGGCTTCCAGTTCCAGTTCGGGCGGGGTGTGGTCCCGAATATAAGCAATGTCGGTCAGGCTCAGTTCCCGGGCCAGCACCACCCGCTTGGCGCCCATGCGGTAGGCCTCGGTGGCGGCGGCGTAGTTGGCAATGCCCGCCTGGGTGGAGAAATGCACCTCCACACCGGGCGCGTACTTCCGGGCCAGGGCCAGCACCCCCAGGTCGGCAATGATGAAGGCGTCCACCCCCGCATCGGCGGCGTCCCGCATGACCTGGGGCAGGTCGGCCAGCTCCTCGTTGGTGGGCAGGACATTCAGGGTCAGATAGACCCTGCGCCCCCGGGCGTGGGCAAAGATACAGCCTTCGCGCAGTTCGTCGTTGGTCAGGTTGGGCGGCGCAGCCCGCATGCCGAACTGCGGCAACGCGCAGTAAACGGCGTCGGCCCCGTACAGCACCGCGTATTTCAGGGTCTCCAGGCTGCCCGCGGGGGACAGCAATTCCGGCTGTGAAAGCATACAGGCTCCCTTCTGAACGACATCAGGCCCATCCCGCAGTGACGCAATTCTGATAATGCTCGTCCGCGGTCTTGGCGTAGAAATACTGGCCGGCCACGTCGGAGTCCGGGTGGCCCGTGACGAAGAAGTAATAGCCTTCAGCCATGAAGTCCTCATCCGGGTTCAGCGCCGCGTCGATGGCGGCATACCCGGGGTTGGAGATGGCCCCCGCCGGCAGACCGCTGATGCGGTAGGTGTCGTACGCAGCCAGGACTTCTTCGGGGATGGCGCCGGCTTCCGGCCAGCCCATATACTGGGCCATGGGCGAGTTCCACAGATAGTTGTTGTCGCCGTCGTTGGTGATATAGCTGCTGGCGTTGGATTCCAGCCGATGGTCGGCCCACAGCGGATCGTCAGACTCCAGCCGGTTGTGGAAGCAGGCGCTGACACGGTAATCCTCTTCGGGAAGACCGGCTTCCTCCTGAATGAAGGAGGCCATGATGACCACCTGGTCCAGCGTAGTGCCCTTTTCGGCGATGGTATCCATAAGGTCGGCGGTCTTTTTGTCAAATTCGCCGTAAAGCGTGTTGACAATGTCGTACACCGTAGCGTCGGTATAGAATTCGTAGGTGTCGGGGAACAAATACCCCTCGCACTTGAGCAGGCGGCCTTCGTTGTCGGGGATCTCGTTCCAGAAGGCGTACTGGCTAAAATCGGAGCCGTCGTTGCCCTCGGCGCAATCCAGGAAGGTCTGTACACTGTCCACCAGGCCCTGGTCTACGAACAACTGGGCAATGCCCACAGCGGTGGTGCCTTCGGGGATGGTCACGCGCACGGTCTCGCGGAACACCTTCTGCTCGCTCAGCGCGGTGATGATCTCGTTATAGGACATACCGGGGTGCAATTCGAAGTCGCCGTACTGCATATTGCCGGCGCGGCCGCTGTACTTGGCGTAATATTTGAACAGCCATTCGTACTGGATGATGCCTTCCTGCTTGAGGACAGCGGCGATGTCCGCCACCGTGGACCCTTGCTCGATGGTGACCACCTGCTCCTGACCGCGGCCGCCCTGGCCGTCCACTTCTTTGTAGAAGCGGAAAATGTTCCAGCCGGCGACCCCGATGAGCGCCAGCACCACCAGCAGCACCACGGCGCAGCCCAAGCGGGAACCACGCTTGCGGCGGGGCGGTTCGGGATCCTCGGGCATTTCCTCAAAGGCATTGTCCTGTTCAAAATCGTAGGCTTTGCGGCGCGGCATCTGGTCGGGTGCGGCCGGCTGCTGTTGGGACGGCTGATCCGCCTGGCGGTTGATCCTCATGATTTTCTCCTTTTGTATCGTTATGCCCGCCTGCGGCGGGCCGTCAGTCCTGGCGCCTGCTTACTGGAGCAGGCGGAAATACACGTCCGTAACGGGAAACGGATTTGACAAAAAGCGCAGCATGGCATACCCGCACCGCTTGCCTGCCCCCAGATACAAAGCCTGGTTCTCGGCCAGAAGGATGACCGCGCGGCTGGCGCCGGTCTTTTCCCGGGCAGCTTGCAGCAAAACGTCGGCACAATGGTCGTTGTCGGCTTGCAGTTCGATAAATTGCAGCACGTCGCCCTGCTGACAGTACATCCCGTAACCGCGCTGATTGGACACAATGGTCATGCCGCGCCGATACAGGCGCAGGACCATCTCGGTCACGGTAGATTCCGGCAGCAAAACGCAGGCCGGCTGATAGCGCTGGCGCAGATCCATCAACCGCCGCACGGTTAGGTTGTCAAACTCTGCGATGGCACGCAGGTTGCGATCGATCGGCTTGCGCACCATCCTGAGAGAGAAGGCGTTGGCAAACCCCAGCTTTTTGAAGCCATGGGCCGCCTGGGAGGACGGCGGCACCGTGACGGCGAAGTCATATCCGCCTGCGGCGTATGCGCGCAGGCAGGTATCCAGCAGGCGGTTCATCAATCCGCGGCCCCGCAATTCGCTGCGAGTGGCCATACCGCACAGCCATACCCCCCGCCGGTGCCCGCATTCCACGGGCACCGCCCCCAACATAGCCGCCACCACGGCGGGCGAATTTTCCTCGGCGGTCTTTTCCAGAACAAGGACGTTGTCCAGCCCGGCAATGCCCTGCAGCCAGCTTTCGGCCTCAGCGCGGGTGGTCCCGAAACACTCGGCCCGGAATCCGGCCAGAACGGGAACGTCGGCTGCCGTTGCCTTGCGAAGAACACTGCCCATGCACAAGCCTCCTTCCCTAGCTTACGGCATCAGACCAGTCCGCTGAGTCGATTCATGATCTCGGCGTGGATATCTTCAACGCTGCGCATGACCTTGACGCCGTTTTCCTCTTTGGTGCAGACAATGCGTTCCCACCCCAGTTTGCGGGCGCAGTATTCCGCCGCCGCCCGGGACCGGGCCAGGTACTCGTCGTCCTTTTCCTGGATGTCCATTTTGTTTTCGTCGCCGCCATAACGCTTGAGCATCAGCCGGCGGGACACTTCGATGTCCACCGAAAGGTACACCACGGCGTCGGGCGCCGGGATGCCCATTTTTTTGTATTCAAAGTCGAACAGCCATTCCAGATATCCGTCCCAGTGCATGGGCGGCAACTTGGAGCACTGATGCACGGCGTTGCTGGTGGTGTATCGGTCCGAGACCACCAACCCGCCCCGGCGGTAAAACTCGCCCCATTTGGTCTTGTAGCTGGCAAAGCGGTCCACCGCATAGAAGGTCGCGGACGCATAGGCGTTGACATCGTCGGGTTTGGGCCCGAACTGCCCCGACAGGTACATACGGACCAGGGCGGAAGAATCGCTCTCATAATCCGGGAAAGTGATCTGCTGCAGGTCCTGACCTTTGTCGCGCAGCGCCTGGCAGAACAATTGGGTCTGGGTGCCTTTGCCGGACCCGTCCAGACCTTCGAAAATGATCAGTTTACCCATGGTAGGCCGCCTCCTTCAGCTGCGCATATTTTTCCCGCACGGTAGCCTGCCGGCCGCAGCACATCCTGCCTTCGGGGCAAGGGCCTGTCAGACAGCGGGGCCCCGCCGACGCAAAGATATGCGGAGCCAGCGGATACACCAATTCCAGCATGCGGTCCGCCACGGCGCGGATTTCCCACTGAGCCCGCTCGCAGCAGCGCAGATTGAAAAAGTTGAGCAGGCTGCGGCAGTTCATGGTCAGGACCATCTTGGTCTCGCAGGCGTTGGGCAAAACAAAGCGCGCGTCCTCGTTGGCCATTTTGGACGCTTTGGCACGGGCGGCCTTTTCGTCCAGGCCCTGGGCCATGAGCTTTTGGGTGTGGGCGTCCTCCAGCGTGCCGACCAGGTCCAGGTAACGGCGGGCGTCCTCGTTCATGGCGTCGATAAACGCCTGTCTGGCCTCGGGGATGGCTTCGATCTCCGGCGGGATGACATAGCGGAAATCTTCCAGGCGCACATAGCGCTGGCTCTGTACGCTGAAGGACGCGATGCGGTGCCGGGTCACCTGGGCCAGGAACGTACGGCTGACCCCCTCGACGCCAAAGGTGAAGCTGGCGTGTTCGATGGGACTGGCATGGCCCAGGTCGCTGAGCTTTTGCAAAAACGCCGCGGTCTTATCCGGCGTCAGGCCGTCCAGAAGCGTATCGATGTGGGCGTCCGAATAGCACAGCTTAGCCGCCGCGGCGACAGTGCGCTCCGGGTCGGCGGTATGGGTGATAAGTGTTACGAGCATAGCGATCCCTCCCCTGTCATTCGGTGGTCAGTTTGGTCAGCGGCGCGTAGTTGGCCATGGTCTTTTTTACGCCCACGCGGTCAAACTGGATCTCGACGATGCAGTCCCCGGCTACCGGCGTGACCCGGATGACCTTGCCCTTACCGAACACCTTGTGGTCCACCAGGTCGCCCGGCGCATAGGCGGCGCCCTTTTTGGCGGGGGCAGGTTGCCCGGCCCCGCCCAGCAGCGAGGAAGTCCCCCCTGCCGGTCGCGTGCCGCGGGATGACCCGTACCCGGCGCCGAACCCGCCGGAAGAAACGGTGCGGCTGCCGCCGACGCCCCGGGGGCTCTCGTTGCCGCCGGATACCGAGAAGCCGCTGCGTCCGCCGGCATACCGGCCGCCAAACCCGCCGGCGTTATATTCGGAATTCAGATACCCCCTCGACGCGCCGGAGTATCCGCTGCGCCCACCGGGCACTGAAGCTGAATAACTGCCGTACCCGGCGCCGAACCCGCCCGAATAGGCAAGGTCAGGGCTTTCGGTGGCGTCGATCAGGTCGGAATCGATCTCACTCAAAAAGCAGGACGGCGGGTTGCGCTTTGTCTGGCCAAAAAGCATCCTCGTGCGGGAAGAAGAAAGGTACAATTCCTTTTTGGCGCGGGTGATGCCTACATAACAAAGGCGGCGTTCCTCTTCCATATCTTCTTCACTGTAACGGGTCAATTCGCCGGGGAAAACGCCGTCCTCCATACCGATGATGAACACGTATGGAAATTCAAGGCCCTTGGCGCTGTGCAGCGTCATCAAAGTGACCGAGTCGGCGTTCTCGTCGTAGGAGTCGATGTCCGCGATCAGGGCCACTTCCTCCAAAAAGCCGGACAAGGTCGCGTCCTCGCCGTTCTGGTCGGCGTAGGTCTTGACCGAGTTGACCAGCTGGCCCAGGTTTTCAAGGCGGGACTCCCCTTCTTCCTTCTGGGCCTTGAGCATGGCCTCGTACCCAGTCTTGCGAATGACCTCGCCCGCAAATTCGTCCAGCGGCAAGGTCACCGACAGGTCCCGCAGCTCCCGGTACATGTCATAGAAAGCCCCCAGGGCCGACGCGGCCCGGGCCAGCGCCGGGTAGGTGGACGCTTCGCTGATGATCTGCATCATGGACGTGCCGCGGGACGCCGCCAGTTCGGCGATCTTGTCCACCGTGGTGGCGCCGATCTTGCGGGCCGGTTCGTTGATGATGCGGCGCAGGCGCACGTCATCCCGGGGATTGACCACCACCGCCATGTAGGAGTTGATGTCCTTGACTTCCTTGCGGTCAAAAAAGCGCTGCCCGCCCACGATGCGGTACGGAATACCGGCTCTGGCAAAATAGGCTTCCACCGGGCTGGACTGGGCATTCATGCGGTACAAGACCGCATGGTCCCGCAGGTGGGCGCCCTCGCGCAGGTTCTGGCCGATAACCTCGGCGATGTGGCTGGCCTCGTCCTGTTCGCTGGACGCTGTGTAGTGATGCACCTTTTCGCCGGTGCCATTCTCGGTCCAAAGGGTCTTGCCCTTGCGTCCGTTGTTGTTTTTGATCACGCTGTTGGCCGCGTCCAGGATATTGGAGGTGGAACGATAGTTCTGTTCCAGGCGGATCGTGCGCGCACCCGCAAACACCTGTTCGAAATTCAGAATGTTCTCGATGGTGGCGCCGCGGAATTTGTAGATGGACTGGTCGTCATCGCCCACCACGCAAACATTGTTGGTCCCGCCCGCCAGCAGGCGGACCAGCTGGAACTGGGCAACGCTGGTGTCCTGGTATTCGTCCACAACGATGTAACGGAACTTGTTTTGGTAGTATTCCCTCGCTTCGGCGTCGTTTTCCAGCATACGCACGGTGTGATAGATCAGATCGTCAAAGTCCATGGCCCCGGCAGTCTTAAGCCGGGCAGCATAGGCCGAGTAGATCTTGCTGACCAAAGCCGCCTTGGTGTCCTTGGGAGGTTCGGCGGCCACATCTTCGGGCGAGAGCAGCTTGTCCTTGAATCCGCTGATGCGGCCAATGGCCTGCTTGGGCGGCAGGAACTTGTCGTCAATCAGCAGTTCTTTGTAGATCTGCTTGATGACGCGCTGCTGGTCGTCGGAGTCGTAGATCGTAAAGCTGGTGGGGAATCCGATGCGTTCAGCGTCACGGCGCAGCATGCGCACGCAGGCCGAATGGAAGGTGGACGCATGCACATCGCCGCCCACGGTCTCCCCCAGCATGGCTTTCAGGCGCTCTTTGAGTTCCCCGGCCGCCTTGTTGGTAAAGGTGATGGCCAATACGTTCCAGGGACGCACCGCGTCCACGGCCAAAAGGCGCAGCTGGTCGGCGGAAGGCTGACGGCCGCTTTGCATGGTGGCGCGCAGATGGTCCACATCTTCCTGCGTGACGGGACGCAAGACATACCGGCTGCCGTGGGCGTGGCCGAAGCGGATCATGTTGGCGATGCGGTTGACCAGCACGGTGGTCTTGCCGGAGCCGGCCCCGGCCAAAATCAGCAGCGGACCGTCAATGGCAAAGACCGCTTCGCGCTGCACGGGGTTCAGGCGGGAAAAGCAAGACTCAATATATTGGTCCCGCAGTTGTATAAATTCGTTTGTGATGGCGTCAGACATGGATGTTCGTTCCTCTGTTTGATTGCCGCGGTTGGGCCGAGCGCCGCCCCGCAGACCCGGGCAAATTTCTTGAAGTTTTAGTATAGCACAATTTGTCAGTCAATAAAAGGGTCCCGGGGACCGACGAGACGGCTTTTCCAGATCTTGGGCGTGGCGTCCCGGAACCCGGCCGTCAGGTAACGTCCCAGCGACAGACTGGCCGCAGTGCCCCGGGCCACGCAGTTCAACGGATCGGGCGCGATGGCCACATCCACATGCAATTCGCCAGCCAGATACCCGGCCAACCCCCGCAGCATGGACCCGCCGCCCGTCAGCAAAATGCCATGTTTGCCCACATCAGCAGCCAGTTCGGGCGGGGTACTCTCCAAAACGCTGTGGGCCGTAGCCGCAATGCGGGCGGCCAGTTCCCGCACCGGCGCGTACAGGTCTCTTGTATAGATCAGTCGGCGGGCGGGCAGGTTCGTCTCCCACGAATGACCGCGCACCTCCATCACGCCCTCAAACTCGCTCTGCGAACAGCAGGCCACCTGCTTTTTCAAGGCTTCGGCCGTGGCGGGGCCGATGGCGATACTGAATTTTTCCTGCACATACTGGGCAATGCAGTTGTCGAAGGCGTTGCCCGCCACCGGCAAACTGGCTGCCCGGACCCTGCCGCCCATGCTGATGACCGCGATATCGGTGGACCCGCCGCCGATGTCGATGACCATACACCCCTGCGGGGTACGAATGTCCAGCCCGGCCCCCAAGGCAGCCGCCACCGGCTCATCCACCAGAAAAACCTGGCGTGCGCCGGCCGCCATGACCGACTCCACCACCGCGTCTGCCTCAATACCCGTGATGGCCGCCGGCACACACACAACGACCCGGGGCCGGATGAGCCGCGACGGGCACACCTGGCCGACAAAGCGCACGATCAGTTCGTTGGTCATGCGGTGGTCCTGGATGACCCCGTCCCGCAACGGGCGGATCAAATCGATATAGCGGGGCGCGCGGCCGATCATGCGGGCGGCTTCTTCGCCCACGGCGATGACCGTGTTGCTGCGCGTATCCACCGCGCCTATGCTGGGCTGGCGCAGGACCACGCCCTGCTGCTCGGTGGCTATGATGATCGAGCTGGTGCCCAGATCGATGCCAATGTCGTATTGTTTCATCTGCTTTCCTCATGTGCTGTGGTTGAATCGCCCGAGACAGGATCGGCCCTGGTCTCGGCGGCAACGCTGACGGCAAACACCGACGCCGCGCCGCCTTGCAGCAGCGCCAGCGCGCAGGCCGACACCGTCGCGCCGGTGGTGATCACATCGTCCACCAGCAAGATCCGCATGCCGGCAAGATCGGCTCCCTTGCGGCAAGCGTAGGCGCCGCGGGTATTTTGCATGCGGCCAAGACGGTCAAGCCCCTTCTGCGGGCGCATAGGCCGCGTGACGGTCAAGACCCGCAACAGCGGCGCGCCCAGAATTTTCGCCAACCGCGCGGCCAAGGCGTCGGCCAGGGAAAAGCTCCCTTTTGTCCTTGGCGGCACCGGCACGACGGCGCTGCAAACCGGGAACCCCGGCACCCCCTCGTATACGGGGCGTCCCGCGCGAACATTCGGCTGCGCGCCGAAGACTTGCACGGCGATCAGATCGGCCAGTTCCCTGGCATACCATGGATGCCCGTGGAGCTTGCAGCTCAACACGGCATAGCGGATCTGCTCATCGTACCGGGCGGCGGACGCCGCGCCGGTCAGCGCGTACAGGTCGTGCTCGGTCTCTTTCAGGCGGGGCGTACAACGCAGCAGACGCCGCACGGCTTTTTCGCAGTCTGCGCACCAGATCCCGTTGCCGCCCTCCGCCGGCAACAATCCGCCGCAAAACGGGCAGCGCCTTGGCCAGAGCAGCGCGGCCAATTTTTCCAGCCGGGCGGTCACGGTGTAGACCCATCGGGACCGGCCAAAAGAAACCGAAGTCCGCTGAACCGAAGATTCTGGCGCATGTTGCGCACCATGGCCTGCACGGTGCGCCCGGTCCCCACCAGCACGCACAGTTTGCGGGCGCGGGTGACGCCTGTGTACAGCAAATTGCGGTAACACAAACGGGCAGGCACATCCGCCACAGGGATGATGACCACCGGGAACTCCGACCCCTGGCTTTTGTGCACGGTCACCGCATAGGCCGGTTCCAGTTCGGCCAACTGGTCCGCCGAATAGACGTACCGACGATCGTCCATCATGACCGTGACACTGCGGCCGGACACGTCCACCTCGGTGATGACGCCCAGGTCCCCGTTGTAAGCGCCGACACCTGCCTCAGCGCCTGCGCGCTCAAAGGTGATGTCGTAGTCGTTTTTGATCTGCATGACCTTGTCACCGCAGCGCAGCACCCGGCCGCTTTGTTCCCAGGTGATCTGCGGTTTTTCGGGCGCGGGCGGGTTGAGCAGGGCCTGCAACCGGCGGTTGAGCTCCACACTGCCCGCCGGCCCTACCTTGGTGGGGCAGAGTACCTGAATGTCCCGCACCGCATCCAGACCATAGCTGCGCGGCAGGCGGTCCGCCACCAGGTCGCAGATCAGGCGCTGGGCGGCCGGGCCGAAGGATTCCAGCATAAAAAAGTCATCGCTGCGTCCTCCGTTCTGGGGCATCTGACCCTGTACGATGCGGTGGGCGTTGCGCACGATCAGGCTTTGCTGGGCCTGGCGGAAGATCTCGGTCAGGCGTACGGTGGGCAGGATGTCGGCGGCAAGGATCTCGCCCAGGATGTTCCCCGGTCCCACGCTGGGCAGCTGATCAGCGTCCCCTACCATGATGATGCGGCAATGGGGGCGCGCGGCAGCCAAGAGCGCCTGGAACAGCTTGACGTCCACCATGCTCATCTCATCCAGGATGATGACGTCAAAGGGCAGCAGGTTTTTCTCGTTGTGGATAAATCGCACCGTGCCGGTGGAATAATCCACCTCCAAAAGGCGATGGATCGTGGAAGCGCTGTGCCCGGTCAGTTCGCTCAGGCGTTTGGCGGCGCGGCCTGTGGGCGCGCACAGCGCCACACGGTCAAACAAAGCCTCGTACAGGCTCAAGATCGCATTAACGGTGGTGGTCTTGCCGGTGCCGGGACCGCCCGTGAGGACCATGACCCGGCTGGAAAGCGCCAGGCGGATGGCGTCGCGCTGCAAAGGCGCGTACGCAAATCCCTGGGCCATTTCCAGTACGCGTATGTCATTTTCCAGCGTGGGCGGCGCATCGGTGGGATATCCTGACAGTTCCCGCAGACGCTCGGCAATATCCCGCTCCGCCGCGAACAGGTCGGGCAAATAGATATATTCGACGCCCGCAAAGGTGCGCGAAAGCATCTCCCCTTCTTCCAGCAAGCTGCACAATGCGCCATCCACCACTTCCGGCGTCACACGCAGGAAACGTGCGGTGGCGTCGGTCAGCTTAGTGCGCGGCAAACAGGTGTGCCCGTTGCCGGCATTGTGGCGCAGTGTATAAAGAACGCCGGCGCTGATGCGCAGGCGGCTGTCGGCCGCCACCTGCAACGTGTTGGCGATGGAATCCACCTGGCTGAACTTGAGGTTCAGCGGGTCGCCGCACAAAAGGTACGGGTTTTTGTTCAGTGCGTCCACCGTGTGGGCTCCGAGGGCCCGGTAGGCCGTCACGGCCGTCTGGGCCGACAAACCGAAACGCCCCATCCAGGCAATGACCTCCCGCACGCCGTACAGACGGCGGAACTCATGGCTGATGGCGGCGGCTTTTTGGGGGGTAATGCCCTTAAGTTCGCACAGTCGCTCGGGTTCCTCGGCGATGACGGTCAGGGTCTCTGCTCCGAAGCGCTCCACGATCTTTTTGGCCGTGGAGGGGCCGATATAAGGCAGAACACCGCTGGCCAGGTAGCTGCGGATGGCCACCGTGTCCTGGGGCAATGCCGCCTCGCAGCTTTGGGCGCGGAACTGTTCGCCATAGCTGGGATGGGTGGTCATCTGACCGTACACCACCACCGACATGCCGTTGTCGATGCCGCCCACATTGCCGGCCACCACCACATCGGTGCCGCCGGCATTCACCTCAAACACCGCATACCCGGTGTCGGCGTTTTCAAAGATCACACGCTCCACAACGCCTTCCAGCTTGAGCAGATCCTCGGCCAAGACCACCCCTCCTTTCCCCGTTTGGGGTACAACACCCCAAAATACTTCCATATTATACCCAATCCGACCGATTTTGGCAAATCGGATTGACAGGCAGGCGCCCGCGGTCTATAATGGCAGGACCTGCGGCGAACACAGTTTTGTTTGGGAGGGACCTGCTTTGAAGATCAGCATCATCGGATACAGCGGCAGCGGCAAATCCACGCTGGCCGCCGCGCTGGCAAAGCGCTATGCCCTGCCTGTCCTGCATCTGGACCGGGTACAGTTCGCCCCCGGCTGGGTCGAGCGGGATGCAGAAACCAAGCTGCGCATGGTGCGGACGTTTTTGGATGAAAACGACGACTGGATCATTGACGGCAACTACACGAACCTGTGGTATGAGGAACGTCTGACTGCGTCCGACTGCATCCTCTTCCTGGATTTTGGGCGCTGGACCTGCCTGTACCGGGTCCTGGCTCGGTTCGCGCGCTGGCACGGCAGGACCCGGGCCTCCATGGGCGAAGGCTGCCCCGAAAAGATCGACGCCGAATTTATCTGGTGGGTGCTGTACCAGGGCCGGACCCAACGCAAACAGCAGGCCTTTACCCAAGTGGCGCAGCGCTGGGCGGACAAAGTCGTGATCCTGCACAACCAGCGGGAACTGACCGATTTTTATAATAAACATAACCTGACATGACAAACCGCCCTGTGTCTTCCCGTTACCGGGTCGCTGCACAGGGCGGTTTTACTTGTTGGTCACAGGATCATTTCCATGCCGGTTTTCTGGGGCCGGAAGCCGCAATTCTGATAAAAGCGCTCGGCGCTGTCATTGCCGGCCCAGACGTTCAGGGTCAGATTGTAGCAGCCGCTGTCCTTGGCAAACCGGCGCACATATTCATACAGCGCATGGCCGATATGCTGTCCCCGGGCGGTTTCGTCCACGCACAGGTCGTCGATGTACAGGCTCTTGACATCGGTGAGGATCGTGTCGTCGATGTGCTGCTGGAACATGCAGAAAGCATAGCCCATCATCCTGCCCTCATCGTCCAGGGCCACAAAAATGGGCCGGGCGTCGTCGGCGATGATCTCGGCCAGCTGTTCATCGGTATACTTGCGCCCGCCGTTGCGGAACAGGTCCGGGCGGATTCGGTGGTGCACCAGCTCGACCTGCAACAGAAGGTCGTTGATGCGGGGGGTGTCCTGCAAGGTGGCTCTGCGGATGTTCATGTATCTTCGCGTTCCTTTCGTATATGGGTTTGTAACCAGTATACACCCGTTCGGCACTTTTGCCAAGTAAAGCGTTAAAGTGTTCGTGCGTCCAAAAAACGGGACCGTCCCAAAAGAACGGTCCCGTTTTGAATGCAGATTTGGTTTTTCCCCCTTTACAGGCCCGCCACAGCCTGCTTGAGCGCGTCGGCGCGGTCGGTGTTCTCCCACTTGACGCCCAGGTCCTCCCGGCCCATATGACCGTAAGCTGCCAGAGCACGGTAGATGGGCTTGCGCAGGTCCAGGTCCCGGATGATGGCGGCGGGACGCAGATCGAACACCTTCTTGACGGCGGCTTCCAGCACATCGTCCGCCACCTTGCCGGTGCCGAAGCTGTCCACCATGATGGACACCGGTTCGGCCACGCCGATGGCGTAGGCCAGCTGGACCTCGCACTTATCGGCCAGGCCGGCGGCCACCAGATTCTTAGCCACCCAGCGCGCGGCGTAGGCAGCCGAACGGTCCACCTTGGAGGGATCCTTGCCGCTGAAGGCGCCGCCGCCATGGCGGGCATACCCGCCGTAGGTATCCACAATGATCTTGCGCCCGGTCAGGCCGCTGTCGCCCTGGGGCCCGCCGACCACAAAGCGACCGGTGGGGTTGATGAAGTACTTGGTGTTTTCGTCCAGCAGTTCGGCGGGGATGGTGGCCTTGATGACCTGTTCCATAATATCGGCCTTGAGCTGGTCCTGGGTCACGTCGGGGCTGTGCTGGCTGGAAATGACCACCGTGTCCACGCGAACGGGTTTGCCGTCCACATACTCCACGGTGACCTGGCTCTTGCCGTCCGGGCGCAGGTAGGCCAGCGCGCCGCTCTTGCGCACGGCCGCCAGACGCTTGGCCAGCTTGTGGGCCAGCGAAATGGGCAACGGCATGAGTTCGGGCGTCTCGTTGCAGGCGTAGCCGAACATCATGCCCTGATCGCCGGCGCCGGCCACCTCATCGTTGGTGCCAAGGGCGATGTCGGGGCTCTGGCCGTCGATGCTGGCAATGACGCCGCAGGTGTCGCAGTCAAAGCCGTACTTGGCGCGGTCGTAGCCGATATCCTTGACGACTTCCCGCGCAATACCCGGGATGTCCACATAGCAGCTGGTGGTGATCTCGCCCATGATGTGGACAAGGCCGGTGGTGCAAGTGGTCTCGCAGGCCACGCGGGCGCCTGGGTCCCGGGCGAGTATGGCGTCAAGAATGGCGTCGGAGATCTGGTCGCAGATCTTGTCGGGATGACCTTCGGTCACCGATTCGGACGTAAAAAGGAACTTGGACATGGTTTGTTGCCTCCTTGATGAGAGAGAAAATTGCGGGTCAGAACGGCAACCTGACGAAAACCCCGACCCCCGCGCCAGGGGTCGAAAAAAGCGCGTTTTCCGCAGGGCAGCGGAAAACGCGCGTAAACGCTTATCTCTCGGTTTCCCGCAGGACTTGGCACCTTACGCCATGCGCAGGTTGCCGGGCTTCACTGGGCCTGTTCCCTCAGCCACTCTTGATAAGTCACCTGATTCTGATGTCTGAATGTATCATAGCACATTGCTTGGGGATTGTCAACGATTATCCGACAGATTTTTTGTCAGCCTTGCACAAAGTTCAGCGGCGGCCATGCAGGATCGGGGAAAGAGGCTTGTAAATCAGGAAGCACAGCACCGCATCCAAAAGCCCCTTGGCAAAAGTAAACGGCAGGTTGAACATCACCAGGCAAAACAAAAGGCTGTCGGCGTTGGGGTTCAGTTCCTGGTAAGCGCCGAGGATCAAGTCCATGCCCCCGAACATCTGGGCATACACCGGGTAGGTAATAAAATAGTTGACCGGCACGCTGACCAGAGCCATGACGACCGCGCCCACCAGCGCGCCCAGCGCCGCGGTCTTGCGGCTCTTGTGATGCTTGTAGATCAACCCGGCCGTCGCCGTAAAGGCCGCGCCGAGCAGGAAGTTGCACACTTCACCGATACCGCCGGTCGAGCCGTGGAAGATAGCCGCCAGAATGTTCTTGACCAGGCACACGGCCACACCGTACACGGGGCCCAGGCTGAAAGAGGCCAGCAAGGCCGGCAGTTCGGAAATATCCATCTTGACAAAATACGGGATGAACATCGGCAGGCTGAAATCGATCATCATCAGCACAAATCCGACCGCCGAAAGCATGGCGGTCACAGTCAGCTCGCGAATGTGGCTTTTGGTTTGCATACAAATTACCTCCCGGCCGTTGCGGCCTGCATTTTATTGGGAAAGACCTGCCACAGCCGATCGGGAGGCGCCGCTTTCTGCAAACACAAACGCCCTGCCATCAAAATATGGCAGGGCGCAGGAAAGCAAAGCAAAACAAGCGTAGCTTCCGTTTCTTCCATCCGGACTATACCGTCGGCTTCGGAATTTCACCGAATCAGCGGCCGCATGAGCGGCCGGTCGCGGGCTGTACCGCCGGTGGGGAATTTCACCCCGCCCTGAAACAGACTTTCTGCACAACAGTATAGCACAGTTTTTGCAAATTGCAACCATCTGTGGTATAATCGGCTTGTATATCCCTGCCATAAGCAAAGGAGTTTCGTATGCTTGCAAATTTCTGGGCCGATTTTCTCGGCTTTGTATCCTCCAACAACAGCGTCGTGCTGCGTGCCGCGCTGACCGTCGTGCTGGCTTTGGCGGCCGTATTCGGCACAAGGCTTTACCACAAGCTGATCATATGGCTGCGCGGACGCACCGAGCGGTTTATGCCGCAATGGCTGCGCATCCTGTTCGACGGCTTTTCGATCCCGCTGGTGCATCTGTTGCGCTGGTTTTTGATTTTTCTCGCCGTGCTGGCTTGCCCGCTGCCCATCCCGCCGCGCCAGACCGCCGTTTTGGCATGGCCGGTGTTCGGCGCCGTGAGCATCGCTTTGATCGGTCTCGGATTTTGGCGAAGCGAAGCGCTGTGCGGCCTGTTGTTCCGCAGCGCCCAGAACCGCCTGGATCTGGAAAGCAACAAGACCATGACCCGATTTTTTGAAAAGATCTACCGTGTGCTTGTGATGCTCATTACGGTGCTGGCCATTCTGGAGACCTTCGGCGTGCCGGTGGCCGGCCTGATGGCCGGCGCGGGGGTGGCCGGCCTGGCAGTCTCGCTGGCAGCCCAGTCCACCCTGTCCAATCTGATCGCCGGCATCACCCTGGTGATGGAACGGCCTTTCGGCATCGGCGACTACATCGTGCTGGGCAGCTTTGAAGGCTCGGTGGAAGAGATCTCCTTCCGCTCCACCAAGCTGCGCACGCCGGACAACTGCCTGATCACGGTGGAAAACTCCAAAGTCAGCGCCGAGTACATCCAAAACGTCACCGACCGCAAAAGCCGGCTGTGGAGCTTTGTCATCGGCGTCACTTACAGCACCCCCCGTCAGAACATCGAAGCCCTGTGCGCCGAACTGACCGAACTGCTCCGCCAGGACTCCGATGTCCGCGCCGAAACGGTGCAGATTGTTGTGTCGGGGTTCGGCGCTTCCAGCATCGACATCGATGTGCGTATGTATGTGACGGCCCTGGGTCTGGCGGATTTCCGTGCCATGAAAAACCGATTGAACCTTGCGATCATGGACCTGATGCAGCGCCTGGGGTGCGAGTTTGCCTTCCCTTCCACAAGTGTCTATCTGGAGACGGCCGCCTCGATCGAGTCCTGACTGTTTTGCTTTCCATATCAAAAATCGCCGGCCGCATGATTGCGGTCGGCGATTTTTGTATGGCAGCGCCGTCACACTTCACGGCGGCAGTCCAGAATCAGCGTATCCGTTCCCGCTTCGGTGGTGACTGTCACAACAAAACAGTAGGCCGTATCAAACCGATATTGCTGCTGCCCTTCTTCACCCGTCAAGGGCACATAATCCACCTTTTCGATGGGCGTGGTCTTGGTGTACAGACCATATCCGTCCTCTTTCGGAGATGCGAAAGCAATCTGCATTTCCGCGTCCCCGTCCAGCGTCAGCAAGGCGATGTCGTCCGCCCGCAGCAACAACACGCTGACAGGGGCGTCGCTGTCCGGCGGGGTGTACAGCGTATCCCCCGCTTCAAGTTCGCAGCCCGACACCGACAGTTCGACATCGCTTTGGGGCAGCACTTCCTGCCAGACCACGGCTTTGCCCCCGCCCCCGACGCAGGCGCACAGCAGCAGGGCCAGAACGATCGTCGGCAGAATTTTTTTCATGGAAACGTCCTTCTTTCACTGGTAGGGGTCGTAGGGCCCGAGGGGGATCTCTGTACCCAGGTCCAGCACCCGCGGGCAAAGCCCGGTGGCCGCCTGTATAAATCCCATCAGGGTGCCAACATGCAGGTGTAAATGACGGTACTGGGCCAGGATCAAAGTCAGGCGAGTCCACTCACAGCCTTCGGGCCGCTGAAGCAGGTCTTCATCATGCAAGGCCGTCAAATACAAGGACAGCTTTGCCTTGATGGTATGAAAATAGTCGTTGATCTGGCGGCGGGACAACACCGAAGCCGGGTAGATGTCCAGGTCCTGCAAAAGCGGCGTATGGATGGGCGGCTCCACATAGTCCCGGTCCCGCGGATTGATGAACCACTGATCCAGCGCATGCAGCGTATGATATACGTGCTGCCACAGCGGTGCGCCGCCGAACGGCTTTTCCCACAATTCATCCGGGATGCAGTCGATGACGTTCTGCGTTTCCCACAAAGCACGGACCGTCATCTCCGTCAGGATCGCATGGTAGGAAGATTCGCGCATATTCGCGCCCCTTTCCCCTGTTACCGGGCCTTTTCGGCTTAGTATCGGCAAAAAGGGACGCACTCATTCATCAGTCGTCCACGATAAGGGTCGGAATGGTCTTTTCGCTGTATTGGGAAGAAATGATCGGCGTGAGCGATACGCGGGAATACACCCCCTGCGCCACACCGTCATAGGTATAAATGCCCGTCAGGTTGTAGTAGCGGTTGCGCCCGAATTCCTGCCCGGCAAGACCATAGTTTTCGGTGACATAGGGCATGTGAAAGCGCTGGAGCAGATACCCCTGCGCCGGGGTCTTTTCCACCACGCTGCGCCAGTCCGCAGCCGAAAATTCGACCCCCGCATGGACGCCCCGTGACCCATAGGAATCGTAGGGCTTGAGGATCCAGGCGTCCTTTTCCGCCGCCACCTGACCGGCCAGGTCCGACGTATAGGCCACCGTATAAGGCACATGGTCCCGGATATATTGTTGCTCTGCCGGCGTCAGCAGCGCAAAAGTCTCGGGCAGGTGCATCACGCGGAAGATCTGCTTGTTGTGTACAAGCTGGGTATGGAAATCCCCTACCAGCAGCACGGCGCCATCCCGGGCCGCATCCAGCATGGCCGCGCTTTCGTCGTAATGGGCCAGCACGTCGCTGGTCACCGCACGGCGGTAGATGGCGTCCACCCGGCGGCCCTGCGCGCCGTACAGCACCCCGTTTTCGTAACGCAGCGCGCGCACATCGCACACTTCAGCCGGAACGCCCCGCCGTTCAAAATACTGGCGGAAGATCTCAAATTCCTGTACGGTACCGCACTCCATATAATCCACAATAGCCACGTTGGGCAGCCCCTGCCCGCCGGCCTTGTGCCACACGTTTAAAAACGTATCCACCCAACTGTCGAACAATTCGCATTGACGGGTCTTGTGGGCGGCAGTAAAGGCCCTGTACACGCCGGAAAGACGCTGGGCATTGTGCAGTTCCCGGTCCTCGTTCATGGCGCTGGTGCCGTCGGTGTTGAACTCGCAGAAGCGATACTCGCCGGTATCTTCATGGTAAAAGAAGTCGATGCGGGCCATGGGCAGCGCGCTGGGCACGCGGTTGGCGTGCAGGATCAGCGCTTCGGTGCGCGCATCAAACCCGAACAGAGCCCGATAGGACTCGTCACCGAAATAAGCGTCGCTCATTTTGGCAAAGATTCCGTACAGCACCTGCATATCGGCCCCAATGCGGGCAAACTGGCTTTCGGTCAGCAGCTTGGGCGCAAAGCAGGTCCGCACATATTCCCCGTGATGGATCGCGGTGGAGTGTTTCATATATTCGACGATGGCCTCAAAATCCCGAAGCAGGTCGGGGTCCTGCCGGGCCATGGTCATATACTCGTCGTAAAGCGGCAGAGCGTTGTTTGTTTCAAAATTCATAGCATTTCAGTTCCCGTATGGTGGTTTTGCGGGCGGCCAGCGCCACCAGGGGTTCCAGGCGGCGGCGTCCTTCCGGGGTGGGGATGCGGCTTTTGGCCTGTGCCAGCAGCCAGGCGATCTCATCCTCGGCCCGCCGGCCGTAGACCTGGGCGCCGTAACCGTTGCGGCACACACCCAGCTTGGCGGCTTCGATGGCCTCCACCGTGGCGTCCGCATAATGGCGCAGAACGCCCTCCTGGGCGGCCGGGCTGGAAAAGATCGCACGCAGCATCTCGACATAGCCGGCAATGAAGGCCGCGGGCATGGCGTCGCCCACACGGATCTCAATATAGTTTTTGAGCCGCACGTCAAAAAAGAACATGGACAAAACGTGCTCGATCTCCTCGCGGCTGATGGCCGAGGGGTAGACCTCAAAGGCGGATTTGCGGCCCACACCCTCGGTGCGCTGACCGTGGCGGGATACCACCAACGGCTTTTGCAGTACATAGTCGGCATAGGTTTCGAATCCAAAATCCGGGTCCATCAAGACCGGCGGAATGCCGCAGCGGTCGGCGTCCACGTCATTCCAGATACTCGTGCGCACGCTGTATGCGTGGTTGGCCTCGCCTTCATAGATCGGCGCATTGTCGGTCAAAAGGGCCAGCAGCGGCGTGATCAGGCAGGCCACGCGGTATTTGCGCACAAAATCCTGCTCGGAAAAATAATCCACCGACACCTGGGTCGATGCGGTGGCGCGCATCATATTGACGCCGTGATGGCCACGCTTTTGAAAATAGCGATCCATGACTTCGTAGCGCTTTTTGGGGATCAGCGGCAGGGATGCGGCGCGCCGGGACGGATGATACCCCAGCGCGTAGGCGCGCATTTCCATTGGGGCCAGAACGCGGCGAAGCCGCTCGCAAAAAAGCTCGTAAACAGACATCAGTTGGGGTACGTTGTCCTGCGGCCAGATGCTGACCTCCAATTGACAGGCAGGTTCCAGACTGACGGAATATGCGTCATTATAAAATCCAACAAAGACCCCGTCCTGCATCACAGGCACATCTTCGCTTTGCTGCAGCGCCTGCATCACCCGGCCGATCTCTTCAAAATCCACGGGGCTTTGGTCCGTATGCGTCACAAAATGTTCTACTTCCAACCCAAGCCGCATTTGACCTTCCGGCTTGCATCCGGCCTTAAAATAAGCGACCAACGCGTCCTTTTGTTTTCTCAGGTTTGCCAAAACGACCTCCTGTTTCCCACGGCGCGGGTACTCCGTTCGGCCCCGCGGCGGCATATATGTGCTATTGTACACCCTGCCCGCCGCAAAAGCAATGCCGCGCGCCGCGCACAGCATAACGTACGGCCGCGGTTTCGGGATGGGCGCCATGTAACATTTTTATGAACCGTGGGCGCGTATACCGCAGGACGTTTGTCCAACAGTATGGTCCGCCCGCACAAAAACAAACGGCCGCCCCAAACGGAGCGGTCGTTTTCGGAATGCAGGGAATTTTATGTTAAGGGTCCAGCGCCCCGGGCAAGCCGTAAGCGCCCCGGACCCGGGCCGCGCGCAGGATGGCCTCGGCCACCACACGCCCTGCCAGCGCCCCCACCACGTCCTGGTCGGCGGCCACATCGCCCAGACTGACTGCGTACAGGCTGTCGCCGTCCGCCGAGGTGTGCACCGGCCGGATGGCCCGCGCATATCCGTCGTGCCCCATGCCTGCGATCTTGCACAGCTGCGCCTTGCCAAAACGCGCGTTGGTCAGGATGACCCCCAGGGTGGTGTTGCCGGTAAACTTGTTTTCCACGATCTCGGTGCGGCGCAAAAGTGCCGACTCACTGTCCATCCCCTCGGCGTCAAACCGCCCGTCCGCCCCACGCAGGCCTGCCGCGCGGACGCCGGTGCGCCAGTCATATACATCCCCCAGGGCATTGACGGCCACCAGGGCCCCCACTTCCAAAGCGCCCACGCGGACCGCATAGCTGCCAAGGCCGGATTTCATGCAGTAGGGCGCCCCCAGGGCCTTGCCCACCGTTGCGCCGGTACCCGCTCCGAAGTTGCCGTCCCGGTAATTGCCCAATTCGGCCCCCCGGCAGGCTTCGTACCCCATGGCGCGGTCTGGCCGCACACGTCCGTCGCCCACCATCAGATCGAACAGACAGGACTGGCAGACCAAGGGCACCTTGGTCACGCCAACGTCAAACCCAATGCCGCGTTCTTCCAGATATTGCTGAACGCCGCCCGCGGCATCCAGGCCAAAAGCGCTGCCGCCGGAAAGCAAGATTCCATGGATGACCCCTGCCGCTGCCAAGGGGTTGAGCAGTTCGCTTTCCCGCGAAGCCGGGCCGCCGCCGCGCACATCCAGCCCCGCAGGCGCGCCCTGCGAACCAAACAGCAGCACCGTACACCCGGTGGCTGCCTCGACATTCTGGGCATTGCCGATGCAAAGCCCTTTCATCTCTGTAATGGGGATTTCCTGCAAATGATCGGAATACATGGACGGCACGCTCCTTTTCCTCTCGGGCGGCCCGATAGCCGCCGGTATACCAACAGTATATCCTGTTCCGAAGTTTCCCGCAACAGGGCCGCCCGACTCGTTCAGGTAGTTCCGGTCTGCCCCAGTCTGGTCTGGATATATGCCGGAGCGTCTTCCCGGGGAATCCCAAGCACATAGGCCAGCTCGCCGTACAGCTGTTCTTCCGCCGTACGGAAATAGCGCCCGTCAACGCTGGTCGCCCGCCGCCCTTGACGGGCTCGCATCGTCTGTCTGGCATACAGAGCTTTGATCATGCCGGCAAGCTGCCGGCAATCGCATCCGTGCAAAATACGGCGGTAGGTATCCTCTCTGGCTTTTTCGTCTTCGATACGCAACTGCGGAATATCAGGCATCTCGTCAATGATTTTCTCGGCTTCTCCGGCACTGACCGGCGGACGCACCACGACCTGTTCGCTATCCGCAGGCGCGTAAATGATCAGATCCGGCTGGTAGTAAGGCCGCAGCGTATAATAGGGCGCGCTGCCGCCCGCTTTGAGCGCAAGCGGCCCCACCGCCGTTACCCGGCACACGCCGTGCATACCGTAGATTACCACATCGCCCACGCTGTACATAATCGTTTCCGCCTTTCTTTGTTTGCTTTTCCATTTGATTATACCACCAAGCGCAGGCTTCGGGTAAGCGTCATTGTACGAAACAGCGATATTTTTGTGCAAGATGTCTTATAATCGACGGGGCTTTCTTTGTGCAAGACGCGCAATTTTGTTGTCAGGACAACAAAATCATCTCTTTCGATGCGGTATACTAAAGTCATCCCAAGAAAAAACGGAGGAACGACCGCCATGATCCGAAAGATCATTCACATCGACCAGAACAAATGCAACGGGTGCGGCGCCTGCGCCGCTGCCTGCCACGAAGGAGCCATCGGCATGCGCAACGGCAAAGCCGTGCTGCTGCGCGACGACCACTGCGACGGGCTGGGCGACTGCCTGCCCGCCTGCCCCACCGGCGCCATCACGTTTGTGGAACGGGAGGCGGACGCATACGATCAGGCCGCCGTTGAACGGACCCAACGGGCCAACGCCGCCCGGGACGGCGCAGCCCGGGGCGGATGCCCGGGCCACCGCACGCGCACACTGGAAGCGCCGGCCTGTAACCCTTGTGTCGAACCCGCAGACAGCCGTGTTTCACAGCTGGGGCAATGGCCTGTGCAGATCAAGTTGGCGCCCGTCAACGCCCCCTTTTTTGCGGGGGCCCAGCTGTTGATCGCGGCCGATTGCACCGCCTATGCCTACGCCCGCATGCACGAGGACTTCATGCACGGCAGGGTGACACTGATCGGCTGCCCCAAGCTGGACGCCGTCGATTACAGCGAAAAACTTTGCAACATTTTTCGAGACAACGACATCTCGTCGGTGACGGTCGTTCGCATGCAGGTCCCCTGCTGCGGCGGGCTTTCCCACGCGGTGAGCCGGGCTCTCGCCGACAGCGGCAAGGCGATTCCCTGCCATATCGTGACGATCAGCGTTGACGGGCGCATTCTGCCCGGGTAACGTCTTTTTCAAGCGTCCGCCCGCGTTTCTGCCGCGGCGTGGATCGGCATGCCGCCCCCGTCAAACAAAGCGCATTTACGGCGTCACACATCTTTTCCGGCAGGCAGACCAAGAACGGCATACGGTTCATCGTTAAAATTGAATAAAAAGTAGAAAACACGGCGTCCGCCCTGCTTTTTTGACAAAAAGTATGTGGGACGCCGAGTTTTTTGCTATAATGGTCTTCGTTTGGACAATCGTCACATCTATGTGCGGAGGGAACAACATGGAAAAAACAATCCAGTATTCAACCCCCTACGAATTTGAGGGAAGACTGCCTTTGCGGCAGGCCATCCCACTGGGCCTGCAACATGTGCTGGCCATGTTCGTAGGCAACCTGACCCCGATTTTGATCATCACCGGCCTGTGCGCGGCCGGCGGCGGCGCCGAGGAGTTCGCCCAGATCCAGGTGGCGCTTTTGCAAAACGCCATGCTGGTGGCCGGCATCGTCACCCTGGTGCAGCTGTTTGCCATCGGCCCGGTGGGCGGCAAGGTGCCCATCATCATGGGCACCAGTTCCGGCTTTATCGGCGTGTTTCAGAGCGTCGTCAAGGTCATGGGCGGCGGCGTTCTGGCGTACGGCGCCATCATGGGCGCGTCCATCCTGGGCGGCCTGTTTGAGACGGTGCTCGGCGCCTTCCTCAAACCGCTGCGCCGCTTTTTCCCTGCTGTGGTCACCGGCACGGTGGTGCTTTCTATCGGTCTTTCGCTGATCAGCGTGGGCGTCGGTTCTTTTGGCGGCGGTACCTCGGCCGCGGATTACGGTTCGCTGGAAAACCTGCTGATCGGCCTGGCCGTCATGATCATCGTGCTGATTCTGAAACACGGAACCAAGGGCCTGGCCAGTTCTTCCTGCATTTTGATCGGCATCATCTGCGGGTATGTGATCTGCGCGGTACTGCCCCTTTTCCTGTCCACCACCGGCGTCACCGCCGACGGTGTTGAGTACACCAAGGCCTGGGTGCTCAACTGGGACAAGGTAGCCCAGGCTGACTGGATCTCGATCCCCCAGCTGATGCCTGTCAAGCCGGTGTTTGACCCGCGCGCCATCATCCCCGTGATGATCATGTTTATCGTGACCGCCGTGGAGACCGTGGGTGACATTTCCGGTGTGACCGAAGGCGGCATGGACCGCGAGGCCACCGACCAGGAACTGGCCGGCGGCGTGATCTGTGACGGGCTGGGTTCTTCCTTTGCGGCGCTGTTCGGTGTTCTGCCCAACACCTCGTTCAGCCAGAACGTGGGCCTTGTCACCATGACCAAAATCGTTAACCGCATGGCCCTGGCCTGCGGCGCTGTGTTCCTGGTGTTGTGCGGTTTGCTGCCCAAGCTGGCGGCTGTCGTGTCCATCATGCCCCAGAGCGTCCTGGGCGGCGCCGCCGTGATCATGTTTTCTTCCATCGTGATGAGCGGTATCCAGCTGATTACCCGTGAACCCCTGACAGCCCGCAGCATGTCCATCGTGTCGGTGGCATTGGGCCTCGGCTACGGTCTTGGCGCCAACAGCGCCGTACTGGCCGGCTTGCCCGAAGCTGTACAGCTGATCTTCGGTGGTTCCGGCATCGTGCCCGCCGCGTTCGTGGCCATTCTGATGAACGTATTGCTGCCCAAGGAAACCGCCGGCGAGCAATAACACAGCCTGCACGGCGGCCTCCGCTGCTTTACGCCAGCCTTGCGCCGCTGACCCAAGCACACAGCAAAAACACGCCCGTCCCCTGCCGCACAAAGCGGCGGGAGACGGGCGTGTTTGGTTTTATCCTTCGTTCACGGCTGATCACAGATAGCGCCATAGCAGCTCGGGCGGCGGTCGCGGAACAGCCCCCACTCCATCCGCGCCTGACGGATGGCCGCAAAATCATAAGAAGCGGTCAGCACCGCATCTCCATCCCGGGCGGCCTGGGCCAGCACTGCGCCGGTCTCGTCGGTCAAAAAGCTGGTGCCGTAAAAACGCAAAGCGCTTTGCTGGCGGCCGTTTTCGGCACAGGGGGTCACGGTTTCAACGCCGTAGCGGTTGGCGGCCGCCACCGGCACCACATTGGCCGCCGAATGTCCCTGCATCGTACGCTGCCAGTGCCCGGCGCTGTCCACATCCAAAATCGGCTCGCTGCCGATGGCCGTGGGGTATAAGATCACATCCGCCCCGGCCAACGCCAGGCAGCGGGCGGTCTCGGGGAACCACTGGTCCCAGCAGATCCCCACGCCCACCCGGCCGTAACGGGTCTCGAACACGCGGAACCCCGTGTTGCCCGGCGTGAAGTAGAATTTTTCCTGGTAATAGTGGTCATCGGGGATATGGGTCTTGCGGTACACCCCCGGCACCTTGCCGTCGGCATCGATCATGGCCACGCTGTTGAACAGGCGAGTGCCATCAGCCTCATAAAAGCTGACGGGCATGACCAGCTCCAGCTCGGCGCAGACCTCGCAAAAACGGCGCACAGCCGGGTTTTCGGCCACAGGCGTGGCGTAGGCGTAATATTCGTACCGGCGCTCCTGGCAGAAATAGGGCCGCTCGAAGAGTTCGGGCAGCAAAACGATCTGCGCGCCTTGGGCGGCGGCTTCGCGGACCAGGGTCTCGGCGTGGCGCAGGTTCTGTGCGGGGTCGGCCGTACAGTCCATCTGAATGGCGGCTACGGTGATCTGAGGCATAAAAAGCCCTCCTTCCTTACAGCGGGATCTGCTGGGTAATGCAGTGGATATTTCCCCCGCCCTGCAAAATGTCCCGGGCCGGCAGTCCGATCACCTTCCGATCAGGGCACAGGCGCTGCAAGATTTTCAGCGCCCGGGCGTCCGAAGGGGCATTCCCGCCGCCGAACTGGGGCACAAGCACCGCTGTGTTGGTAAAGTAGAAATTGACATAGCTGGCCGCCAGGCGCTCGCCGGGGGTGCGCACATCTTCGCCGGGGGCAAAGTCGTAGGCGTCGCAGTCCGCCTCGCTGCACAGGATCGGATGATCCGGGATGGGCAGCTTGTGCACGGTCAAAGGACGTCCCTTGGCATCGGTCGCACTTTGCAGATAGGCAAGGTCCGCCGCCGACAGGGCATACTGAGGATCAGTCACATCATCGGTCCAGGCAAGGACCACAGTAGCCGGTCCCACAAAGGCGCAGACGTTGTCCACATGCTCGTTGGTCTCGTCGTTGTAAATACCCCGGGGCAGCCACAGGACCTTACGTACCCCCAGACGCCGGCAGAGCTCCGCTTCGATCTCTTCGCGGGTCATGGCAGGGTTGCGCCCGGCGGACAAAAGGCAGCTTTCGGTCACAAGGGCCGTACCCTCGCCATCAGTATGGATGCTGCCCCCTTCCAGCACAAAGGGCGCGGCGTCAATGCAGGGCACGCCCAAGGCTTTGCAGAAGGCCGGGGCGACGGCGTCGTCCCGATCCCACCGGGCATACAGGCCGTCCACTTCCCCGCCCCAGGCGTTGAAGCGCCAGCTGATGCCGGCAAGGTCCCCTTCCCCATTCTTCACAAAGGTGGGGCCCACGTCCCTGGCCCAGGCATCGTCGCTTTCAATGCACAGCACATGGGCGCGGGGCAGATGAGCCACGGCTGCCCGGGCATCGGCAAGGTCTGCGGCCCCGGCCAGCAGGTACAGTTCTTCGCTTTGGGTGATCGCCTCAAACACGCGCACAAATGCGGCCTGGGCATCGGTTGGGTCCTTGCCCCAGCTACCCGGACGCACTGGCCAGATCATCAGCGTGGCGCGGTGGGGGGCGTATTCAGCGGGCATCGCAAAATCAGACATTCGTACTCCTTATGGCAGTCTGCCAGCTCAGGACAGGCGGGTCTTGAAATCCTCGTAGGCGAAGCGGCGCACCAGTTCGCAATCTCCGTTTTCACGCCGCAAAACGATATCGGGCAGGGGCATGCCGTTGAAGGTGTTGTTTTTGACCATCGAATAAATGGCCATATCACCGAACACCAATCGATCTCCGATGCAGGGCATGGCGTCAAAGCTGTACTCGCCGATGACATCCCCGGCCAGGCAGGTGCGGGCGGCCAGTCGGCAGGTAAACGCCTTCTCCCCCGCTTCGCCCGCTTCGAACAGCGGCGGGCGGTAGGGCATTTCCAGTACGTCGGGCATGTGGCAGGCCGCCGATGCGTCCAGGATCAGCACCGGCATGTCGGCGGGTACAACGTCCAGCACCGTGGTGATCAGGCTGCCCGCATTGAGGGCGATGGCCTCGCCGGGTTCCAGATAGACCTCGACGCCATACGTGCGGCGGATATAGAGAATGAGTTTTTCCAATGCAGCCAGATCGTATCCGGGCCGGGTGATGTGGTGCCCGCCGCCCAGGTTCAGCCATTTGAGTCCCGGCAGATACCGGCCGAATTTTTCTTCAAAGACAGCGAAGGTCTCCACCAGCGGGGCGGAATCCTGCTCGCACAGGGTGTGGAAATGCAGTCCTTCCACCCCGTCCGGCAGTTGCTCGGGCAGGTCGCGCAGACGAATGCCCAGGCGGCTGCCCGGGGAGCAGGGATCATAGATGGCGTGGCCCTCCTGAGTGGAATGCTCCGGGTTGACCCGCAGCCCCACACTGGCGCCGCTGCCCTGCCAGAGGGCACGGTGGGCTTCCAGCTGGGCGATGGAGTTAAAACTGATGTGGTCGCAGATTTTGACCAGTTGCTCCATCTCTTCAGGCGTATAGGCCGGCGAAAACACATGGTTTTCCCGCCCGGGCATTTCCTCGTGAGCCAGGCGGGCTTCATACAGACCGCTGGCCGTGGCGCCGGCCAGATACTGACCGACGAGCGGATACACCCGGAACATGGAAAAGGCCTTCTGCGCCAGCAGGATGTGGCAGCCCGTGCGCTGCTGGACCCCTTGCAGGATGGTCAGATTGCGCACCAGCGCGGCTTCGTCCACCACGTAGACCGGGGTACGCAGCCCCGGTTCCATGCTTGCCTGACGCTCCATCATTCCACCGTGACGGGGGCTTCATCCACCACCCAGGGCAGACCGTACTGGTTGAGCATCTCCATGAACGGGTCGGGGTCCATCTGTTCCAGGTTGAACACGCCGGGCCTGCGCCACTGGCCGTTGGCCACCAGGGCAGTGCCGATCATGGCGGGCACGCCGGTGGTGTAGCTGATGGCCTGGCTGCCCAGTTCCTTGTAGCATTCCTGATGATCGCAGACGTTGTAGATGTAGATCGTGCGCTCCTTGCCGTCCTTCACGCCGGTAAAGATGCAGCCGATGTTGGTCTTGCCCACGGTGCGGGGGCCCAGGGACGCCGGGTCGGGCAGCAACGCCTTGAGGAACTGGATGGGCACGATCTCGTGGCCTTCAAAGTTGATGGGGCTGGTGGAGAGCATCCCCACGTTTTCCAGACACTTCATGTGGGTCAGATAGCTCTGGCCGAAAGTCATGAAGAAGCGGATGCGCTTGACGCCCGGGATGTTCTTGGCCAGGCTCTCGATCTCCTCATGGTGCAAAAGGTACATGTCCTTCATGCCCACCTGGGGGAAATCGTATTCCCGCTTGATCTCCATGGGCTTGGTCTCCACCCAATGGCCGTTTTCCCAGTAACTGCCGTTGGCGGACACTTCCCGCAGGTTGATCTCGGGGTTGAAGTTGGTGGCGAAGGGATAGCCGTGGTCGCCGCCGTTGCAGTCCAGGATATCGATGGTGTGGATCTCGTCAAAATAGTGCTTGAGGGCATAGGCCGAGAACACGCTGGTCACGCCCGGGTCGAAGCCGGAGCCCAGGATGGCGGTCAGCCCGGCGTCCTCGAACTTTTTGGCATAGGCCCACTGCCAGCTGTAATCGAAGTAAGCGGTAAAGCCCTCTTCCCGGCAGCGCTTTTCGTAGATGGCGCGCCAAGCGGGGTCGTCGGTGTTCTCGGGCTCATAGTTGGCGGTGTCCACATAGTGCACGCCGCAGGCAAGGCAGGCGTCCATGATGGTCAGATCCTGGTACGGCAGCGCCACATTCAGAACAAGGTCGGGACCGTATTCCTTGATGATGCGCTTAACATCCTCCACATCGTCGGCGTTGACGGCGGCGGTGGTGATCTTGACCGGGGTGCCGGCAGCGTCCAGCTTGGCTTTCAGCGCGTCGCATTTAGAGACAGTGCGGCTGGCGATGCACAGCTCGGTGAAGGTCTCGTGGTTCTGGCAGCATTTCTGGATCGCGACGCTGGCAACGCCGCCGCAGCCGATGACAAGCAGTTTGCTCATGGTGGGTTCTCCTTTCCTGTTTGGGGCTCCGATGTACAAGGGTCAGTCTTCTTCTTCCTGCAGCAGTTCTTCCACATACCGGGGCAGCATGAAAGCGCCGCGATGCAGGTGGGTGGTGTAGTACCAGGTCTTGATGCCGCGCTTGTTCCAGCGCTTGGGGTCGAAGTCTTTGAGCGGATGGTATTTCTTGCTGGCAAAGCCGAACAGCCAATACCCGGCCGGGCAGGTGGGGATGTGGGCCTGGTACACGCGGCTGATGGGGAACGAGCGGTAAGCCCGCTTGTGCATGGCGCGGCAGCTTTCCTCATCCTCGTCAAAGAAAGGACTGCCGTGCTGGTAGACCATGATGCCGTCCTCGTGCAGAGCCTTGTAGCAGCTGCCGTAGAACTCTTTGGTGAACAGCCCTGCCGCATGACCCAGCGGGTCGGTGCAGTCGTTGATGATCAGATCGTAGTCGTCCTCACGCCCGCGCAGGAAGCGCAGGCCGTCCTCGTAGTAAACGCGCACGCGCACATCGTCGAGGCCGCAGGCGTTATCCGGGAAGAACTTGCGGCAGACGTCCACAAACATCTTGTCCGGCTCCACCACGTCGATGACCTCGATCTCCTGGTAATGAGCCAGTTCACGGGCCACCCCGCCGTCCCCGCCGCCGATGACCAGCACGCGCTTGACATCCGGGTGCACGGCCATGGGAACGTGGACGATCATTTCATCATAGGTAAACTCATCTTTTTCCGAAAAGATCACACTGCCGTTGGAGGTCAGGAACCGCCCGAATTCGGGCGAATCAAACACGTCAATGCGCTGAAAATCGCTTGTGGCGCTGTACAACTGACGCTCGACCCGGATGCAGGTCTTGACGTTGTCGGTGTGCAGTTCGCCGAACCAATAATCCATTTCCTGCACGGGTCAACCCTCCTTGAGTACGCACAATTCCGAAATATCTTCGCTCTGGGGGCCCTGCATCGAGCATCCCTTGGCTTTGGCAAACTCGATGTAATCGATGATCTCGGGCGTGATGACCTCGCCGGGGGCCAGGATCGGGATGCCCGGCGGATAGCACATGACAAACTCGCTGCATATGCGCCCGGCCGTTTGCCGCAAAGGCAGACTTTCTTTTTCAGAGTAAAAGGCCTGCTGGGGCGTGGCCGCCACGTTGGGGGTGATGTATTCGGCGGTAAACAGCGCGCTTTTGGGCTTGGCGTACAGACGCCGGATATCGGCCAGCGCCCCCACCAGGCGCTCGATGTCCTGGATGCGGTCGCCGATAGAAATATAAGCCAGCATGTTGGAAAGGTCGCCGAACTCGATCTGAATGTCATATTCGTCCCGGAGCAGGTCGTACACCTCGATGCCGGTCAGGCCGATGCCGCGGGTGTTGACCGCCAGCTTGGTCACGTCGAAGTCAAAGATGCTGCCGCCGTTGATGAGCTCCGACCCGAAGGCATAGTACCCGCCCACGGCGTTGATCTCACGGCGGGCATATTCGGCCATGTCCACCACCTTGGAAAAGCTCTGCGCCCCGCGCATGGCCAGATTGCGGCGGCTGATGTCCAGGCTGGCCATCAAAAGATAGGAGCCGCTGGTGGTCTGGGTCAGATTGATGATGTTGCCCACATACCCGGCGTTGACGTTGGGCCCGCACAGCAAAAGCGAACTTTGGGTCAGGCTGCCGCCGGATTTGTGCATGGACACGGCGGCCATATCGGCGCCGGCGGCCATGCCGCTCAAGGGCAGCGAGGGGCCGAAGTACAGATGGGTGCCATGGGCTTCATCCACCAAGGCCAGCATGCCGTGTTCATGGGCCAGGCTGACCAGGCTGCGCAAATCGGAACAGATGCCGTAATAGGTAGGGTTGTTGATGAACACGGCTTTGGCGTCGGGGTTGGCTTCGATAGCGGCGCGAACGTCCGCCACTTCCATGCCCAGAGGAATGCCCAGTTCGGCATCTACCTTGGGATCGATGTATACCGGCACCGCGCCGCACAGCACAAGGGCGTTGATGGCGCTTTTGTGCACGTTGCGCGGCAAAATGATCTTGTCCCCCGGTTTGCAGGCGCTGAGCACCATGCCCTGCACGCTGCTGGTGGTGCCCCCCACCATCAAAAAGGCGTGCGCCGCGCCGAAGGCGTCGGCGGCCAGTTCCTCCGCTTCTTTGATGACCGAGACCGGGTGGCACAGATTGTCCAGCGGTTTCATGGAATTGACGTCGATGCCCACGCACTTTTCGCCCAGCAGTTCCACCAGTTCGGGGTTGCCGCGCCCGCGCTTGTGGCCGGGCACATCAAAGGGGACCACCCGCTGCCGGCGGAATCGTTCCAGCGCCGCGTAGATCGGCGCTCTTTTTTGACGTTCCAGGTCCAAACCCATCCCTCTTTCCAGCCGGCCACACCCGCGCAGACAAAAAAGCAGGCGGCGCGCCCTTGGGGGCACACCGCCTGTGATCAGCAGAACTTGACCCGGTTGGACCGGGCACGGCAAAGCCGACTGCAATTTTTCGTCTTTACGTTCTTTAGAGGGTTCCAGCAAATGGGTCTGGCTTCTCTGCGACTCTTATTGACGTTTCACAAGTGGTGTGCATCCGCACGGGGTTATTCAAGTGACCAACTTATAAAATTTTGCGGGCACAACGCCCGATCAATAATGTTGTGATGCCTTACATCACACGCGGCAGCGGCCAGCCCTGTCCGATGAGCTTTAGGCGCCCCGTACAGGCGCCCGGCCAAACTCATTTGCATGGAAGGCGGGCAAAGCCGCCCCACGCACATTGGCTTTATTGTAACATGGATTTTTGGGTTGTCAAGCAAGCGGCGCAATTTTTCGGCAGGGTTCAGCGCTCGCGGCCGAACAGCCAACGGCGCGCCACCCAGGTGGCCACCCGGTAATGGGGCGGGCGCAGGGCGCGGTCAGCCTCTTTAAGCAGCGCACGGATGGGCAAGTGCTGCGGGCAATGGCTCTCACACGCGCCGCACCCCACGCACTGGGTGGCAAACGCCGCCTTGCGGCGAAGCGACACCACCTGCCAGTATTCCCTGCGACCGGTCCGCTTGTTTTCGGTATACATCTCGTTATAGCAGCGCAGCGCGCCCGGAATATCCACCCCCTTGGGACATGGCATGCAGTAACCACAGCCCGTACAAGGGGCCTTTACCTTCGCTTCAACGTCTGCTTTCACCTGCGCCAGCAACGCCTTGTCCTCGGGGGTCAAGTCTTCGGGACGCGCACTGTCTGCAATGCGGCAGTTTTCGGCGAGCATATCCAGGCTGTTCATGCCGGACAAAACGCAGGTCACCTGGGGCTGGTCCCACAGCCAGCGCAGCGCCCACTCGGCCGGGGTCCAGTCCCTGCCGCTTTGGGCAAAGCGTCGGCGGGCGGTTTCGGGCAGAAGGTTCACCAGTTTGCCGCCGCGCAGCGGTTCCATGATGATGACAGGCAACCCTTTATGCGCCGCAGCTTCCAACCCTGCCCGACCGGCCTGGCTGTACTCATCCATATAATTGTATTGGATCTGGCAAAAATCCCAGTCGTACACATCCAGCAAACGCAGGAACATGGCGGTGTTGCCGTGGAAGGAAAACCCTACCTGGCCGATCTGCCCCGCGGCCTGTTTTTGGGCCAGCCATTCCCGCACGCCGGCCTTCTCCATTTTATGCCAGCTTTCCACATCGGTGAGCATGTGCATGAGATAATAGTCGATGCGCTCTGTCTGCAACCGGCGCAGCTGTTCGCCGAAATAACGGTCCAGGTCCGCCGGGCTGCGCACCAGGTACTGGGGCAGTTTGCTGGCGATGTACACCTTGTCCCGGCAATGGTTGCGAGCCAGGATCTCGCCCAGCGCGGCCTCGTTGCCCGGGTAAATGTAGGCGGTGTCAAAATAGTTGACGCCGGCGTCAATGGCCGCAAGCACTTCCCTTTCGGCTTTGTCCAGGTCTATGCCCGCGCCTTTGCGCGTAAAGCGCATGCATCCGTAACCCAGAACGGAAAGCGGGCGGCCGGTCTTGTCTTTACGATACTGCATGGCAGTTCCTTTCTTTCCCTTGCGGGCCGGACGGTCGGTTTCAGCGCCCCTCACGCACCACGGCTGCGCCCAAAGCGGACAGTTCTTCTTCGCCGCCCACCGGCCTGCCGGTCAAAGCCTCCACGCCGGCGGGCAGTCGGACGCGGCGCGGCTTTTCGGCGGTATTGAGGTAGAAATGCCAGCGCTCCGTGCCGTTGCGGCGGCAGTGATATTCGATGCCGTCGGGCAGCAGTTCATCCGGCAGACCGGCGTCCCGCAAGGCACGGCACAGCACGCGCTCGTCGCCTACCGCGTCCAGACGGGCCCCGATGTAATAAGCGGCCCCGCGGCCGACGGCACGGCGGGTCACGGCAGGCGTTCCCTCATAAAAATCGTCGGCATAACGGGCCAGCACCTCGGTGTCATCGGCAAGTTCCAGAAGTTCGCAGTAATCAACAATGGGCGTATTTGCCCCGTCGCCCCAGATTGCGGCATTTTGGTCCTGCGGATACAGGGTGTCGATCTCTCGGGCCGTCACGCCGAACAGGTCTTTGAGCCCTTCGCCGGGGAAACCACCCAGGTGCGCCAGCGTGGTAGGGCCCACATATCCCAGCATGTAGGTAGCCACCGCCACGCCGCCGCTGCGCACATACGCATCCAAACGCTGCGCAAAGCCCGGCTTTGTCAGATAGAGCATAGGCAGTACGACCAGGGGGTATGTCTCCCACCCGGCTTCGGGGCCAAGCACCTCGACGTCCACGCCGTGCCGGTTAAGCCCCGCATACAGGCGGACCGCGCATTCCCGCAGTTTTTTGTCCTGCTTCTGAAATCCCCAGGCGTCCTCCAGCGCCCAGCGGCTGTCCCAGTCGAACAGCAGCGCGGCGCCGGCCTGCGTATAACTGCCGCACACGCCGGCCAGGCGGCCCAGATCCTCATTGAGGGCAGTCACGTCCCGGAACACCCGGTGGTCGGACCGGCCGTCATGGCCGACCACCGCCCCGTGGAACTGCTCGACACCGCCGCGCCCGGCCCGCCACTGGAAATACTGCACGCCGTCGGCGCCGCAGGCCACCGCCTGCAACCCGGCCAAACGATTGACGCCAGGACGTTTGAGCTTGTTGTACGCGTGCCAGTTTACAAGGCTCGGGGTACATTCCATGAGCAGGAAGGGCCGTCCCGGCTTACACCCGCGGATCAAGGCGTGCTCGAACGCCGTACGGATGGCCACATCGGTATCGTCATGACCCGGCTCGCCCCATTGGGGGTAGGCGTCCCAGCTGACAAAATCCAGTTTTTGGGCCAGGACATGGTAGTCGAACCCGGGATAATAAGACATGAAATTGGTGGTCAGCGGGATGTTGGGCGTGCGGCGGCGAAGCACTTCGATCTCGGTGTCCAGGTAGTCCGCCGCGTTCCAGGTGGTAAAGCGCCGCCAGTCCAGCAAAAGACCGTTGACGCTCTGCTCGCCGTTGTCAAAAGGCGGGTCGATCTGGTCAAAATCGGTATAGATATGGCTCCAGAAGCCGGTCCACCATGCCTTGTTGACCTCGTCGATGTCGTTGTGATAACGCCGCCGAAGCCAGGTCCGAAACCGTTCGGCGCACAGCGGGCAATGGCAGGCCCCACCCAGCTCGTTGGACAAATGCCAGGCAATCAGGCCCGGATGGTCGCCCACGGCGTCGCACAGGCGTTCCAGCAGCTGCGCGACCTTGCGGCGGTAGACCGGCGAAGAATAACAGTGGTTGTGCCGTCTGCCCTGCTTGTCACGGCGACCATCCACCTGAACACGGCGGATCTCGGGGTTTGCCTTGGCCAGCCAGTTGGGTTTTGCACCGGACGGGGTTGCCAGTTCGGTGCAGATCCCTGCCGCGTACAGTGCATCCATGCGCTCTTTGAGCCAGGCGAAATCATACTCCCCATCCGCGCGCTCATACGCCGTCCAGGAAAACACCCCCAGCGTGGCCGTGTTGACGCCGGCTTCATGCATCAGGCGGATGTCCTGTTCCAGAATATCCGGGCGGTCCAGCCATTGATCGGGGTTATAGTCACCGCCGCGCAATACGGCAGGCAGGCTCGTCAGGGTTTGGTACCGATCGTTCATGGCAAGATTCTCCTTTTCTGCTCAGCTCAATATTGCAAAGAGGTAAATTCCACGCGAGATATCAACCGCCGAATCGCATCCGGGTCCGGGGTCTGGGTGCCGCTGCACTGCACGGCCGCCGCACCGGCCGCCATGGCCAGACGGACCGTCTGTTCTTCGTCCAGCTCCTGCGCCAGCGCTGCGGCCAGAGCGGCGACCACGCTGTCCCCCGCCCCCACCGTGCTGCCCACAGGCACCGAAAGCGCCGGCGCATACAACGCGCCGCTCCCGGTCAGGAACACCGCACCGCGGCCGCCCATGGACACAACCACGCGTCGAACGCCTGCGTCCAGAAGCGTCTGCCCGGCCCGGGCCACATCCGCCGGATCGTGCAGTTCCCGCCCCACCAGGCGGGAGAGTTCGGCGTCATTAGGCTTGAGCAGGTACGGCGCCGCCTGCACGCCTTCGGCCAGCGCCGGCCCGTCCGCATCCAAAAACACACGGGCCCCGGCCTGTGCCGTCTCGGCGGCCCACGTGCGGTAGGTGTTGACGGGCGCGCCGGCCGGCAGACTGCCGGACAAAACCACGATGTCCCCCGGTTTTACGGCGTCTGTCAGGCGCACAAGCAGCCGGTGCAAAGCGTCCGGGTCTGCGACGGGGCCGGGTTCGTTGATGTCGGTGTGGGTGCCCCGCACAGGATCGATGAGCTTCAGGTTGGTGCGGGTCTCCCCGGCGGATTCCTCGCACCATACAGGAATGCCCTGCCGCGCCAGTTCCTGTGCAATGCGGGCCCCGGTCCCGCCGCCCAAAAGGGCCAGCGCCGTCCCCGATACGCCCCAGGCCGCCAGCAATTTAGACACATTGATGCCCTTGCCGCCCGGGTCGGTGCGCAGGTCTTTGATGCGATTGACGGTATCCAGGCAAAAATTTTCCACCACGGCAGTCTTGTCCAGGGCCGGATTCAGCGTGACGGTATAAATCATGGCAAATCCTCTTTCCTTCATGGCTGTGGATTTTCGCGGCAAAAATATTCGTTCGCAGTAGAAAAGCGCAAGCGCCTATGCTACAATAAGGGCGAACGTTGAAGCCGACCGCGCCATCTATCGAAACCATAACAAAGACCGGCGCGTTTGTCAACGACGAAGCTGGCGGCCGCTGCGGATCTTGCGGCCGAGGGCCTTGCATCAACAACGCACGCGAAGGGGAATCTGTGATGAGCACGAAAAAGATCGACCAGACCAACAACGCCAAGGCATACGCCGTTTTGCGAGACCTGCGACGGCAGATGGGCAAGCAAAACATGGCCAACAACCTGAAATTCTTCGCCCTGCTCAACGCCGGGCTGTTTCTGACAGCCGCCGGCATCCACTTTTTCAAAACCCCCAACCACTTTGCCTTTGGCGGCACGTCGGGTCTGTCCATCATTCTGGCCACGTTGTTCCCCAGTTTGCCGGTGGGCGGCTTTATGTGGATCATCAACGCCGCTTTAGTGGTTTTGGGCTTCGTATTCTTAGGCGCCAAGGCCATGGGCTGGACCATCTACTCTTCCTTCGCGATTTCTTTGTATGTGAGCCTTTGCGAAGGGGTCTTCCCCATGCAGCACGCTTTGTCTCAGGATATGTTCCTGGAGCTGTGCTTCGCGGTCATTTTGCCGGCGGTGGGCAGCGCCATCGTGTTCAACATCGGCGCTTCCACGGGCGGCACCGACATTGTGGCCATGATCCTGAACAAGTACACAAGCCTGGAGATCGGTCGCGCCCTGATGATCAGCGACTTGGGCATCGTGCTGGTGGCCGCCTATCTGTACGGTCCGCAGACCGGCTTGTACTGTATCCTGGGTATGATCCTCAAATCCACCGTTGTGGACAGCGCCATTGAAAGCCTGAACCTGCGCAAGGTGTGCACAGTCGTGACCAAAAACCCCGAGCCGGTGCGTGACTTCATCGTCACCAGTTTGAACCGCTCGGCCACCGAACAGATCGCCAGCGGCGCGTACACCCACGATACCACCCACGTACTGATGACCGTGTTGACCCGCCACCAGGCGGCGCTGCTGCGCACCTTCCTGCGGGTAAGCGATCCCCACGCCTTTATCACGATCGTCAACAGCAGCGAGATCATCGGCAAGGGCTTCCGCACGATCTGATTTTTTTCGATCGGCATATTTCCCCGGCAAATAGCGAAGTCAGCCTTTGCGGTTGCTGACAAAAACAGGCGATATGCTCCCGATAAGGGCAGCATACCGCCTGTTTTGTTGTTCGAAAGTAAAGCGGACCGCCTCGAGAATCCGTCGTCAACGAAGCGACGCATTTCGCCCATGCCTTTTTGTCGCGCCGTCATGTACGCTGTTATTCTTTTTCTGTTGCCTGTTCCTTAAGACTTTTGATCTCCTCTTTGAGGGCCTTGATTTCATTCAACACCACCGACGTGCAGCCGACAACGAAGCCCGTCAACAGGATAATGCCCCCATAGATGGGATACAAGTATGTTTCAGACACTCCGCCGCCAATCAGGTTTGAAAGCAGTGCCCAAAAACCTCCGCCGGGGAATACGGCAAGCAGGAACATTACCGCCATGGAAATGAGTACATTTTTCATATCGCTTTCCTCCTTCAATTCCGTTTATTGCTTTTTGAGTGGGTTCCGTCTATATCAAAGTATCTTATAAACCTAAACCGCGAATTTATTGTATCATACCAAGCGGAATATAAACAGACCCTTGAATACGTAAAATCATGTACTTCTGAGACAGTTTTGCATGCACCGACTTGGAGGAGCCCTGCCATATCGTTTTTTATTGGCGATCCGACCCGCTTCTCATTTTCTTTGAGATGCTTACAGGATTTTTTCAGCTTTTGCCCGGTAAACTTTGCTGTATAAGGAGGGTTTTCCCATGAAAATAAAGATCGCTTTTGGAAGCCGTCACCGCGGCTTGCTCCCCTGGGCCTTTCTTGCGCCCAGCTTGACCGGGACCTGCCTGTTTTATCTGGTACCCTTTGGGGAAATTGCCGTGTGGAGTTTTTCCGATGCAAGGCGGAGCAGTTTTGTCATGCTGGACAATTACAAAAGTGTTCTGCAAAATTCTGCATTCCGCTTGGCAGCCAAAAACACCTTGTGCTTTCTGGGCACCTGTCTGCCGTTGTTGCTGGGAACAGGTTTGCTGCTGGCCTGGCTGCTCTGGCTTTTGCTGCCGCGCAGCCGATATGTACAGCCCTTGCTCCTTCTTCCCCCCGCGTTGCCCGTAGCGGGAATCGCGTTGACCTGGAAAATCTTGTTCGAGGACGTCGGGCTGCTGAACAGCTGGCTTGAACATTTCGGGTTGCCATCCGTTTCCTTTCTAAAAAGCGATGCCGTGTTTGGGGTGTTGGTTGCCACCTTTATCTGGAAGAATCTCGGCTACACGCTCCTCATCTGGATGGCCGGGTTGTGCAGCATCCCCAAGGTCCTGTATGAGGCCGCCGCCATAGACGGGGCCGGGCCGTGGCGTTCCTTTTTGTACATTACATTGCCGGCCCTACCGCCTTCCTTGGGCTTGGCCTCCTTGTTTGGAATCATCGGGTGCTTCCGGGTCTTTCGGGAAGCCTGGCTTCTGGCAGGCAACTATCCGCCGGACAGTATCTACCTGCTCCCACATCTTTTGAACAACTGGTTTCTGGCCCTGGATATGCAGCGGCTGAGTGCCGCTGTTATGCTGGTCCTGTCTGTTTTTGGCAGCATCATGGCTGCGGTGCGTGCAGTCGTGGTTCTGTATCGGCGTCGAGCAGGCTCTGACGCCGGTAAATCATGAAGCCCCGCAAAACCTGGCTGCTGTGGTTATTTCTGTTGCCGGCCATTTTTTGCACACTTTGGCCGGTCTGGTTTACACTGACAGCCGCTTTCCGTTCCACCGATGAATTGGTATTTTTGTTCGGCCCGGCTCTTGGCTTAGGGATTGAGGGCACCCAAACCTCTACCTGGACTTTGTTGCCCTGTTGGCCCACCTTGCAATCAATTCTTCAGTTGCTGCTGGACAGCCCGGAATTTTTTGTGATGTTTGGCAACAGCCTGATTCAAACCATTCCCCAGGTCATGGGTTCCTTGCTGGTTGCCGCCCTCGCCGCCTGGGCTTTGGCCCGGTATTCGTTTCCCGGACGCAGTCTGGTATGGGGGCTGTATTTTCTTTTGATGGTTCTCCCCTTTCAGGTCTCCATGGTCCCTACCTTTCTTGTACTGCGACGTTTTGGATTGTTGGACACCCATTGGGCCATCATCCTACCCGGAATGTTTGCGGTTTTTCCTGTCTTTTTCTTGCGAAGAGGCTTCGAACGTATTCCTGCTTCCTGCCTGGAAGCGGCGTATCTGGACGGCGCCAACGAGTGGACCTGCTTTTTACGCATTGGTCTGCCTCTGATTTCACGAACACTTTTTGCTGCCATGACGTTACAGTTCTGGGAATGCTGGAACAGCATAGAACAACCGTTGGCTTTTCTGCGCGTGGAATCTTTTTGGCCGTTGAGCCTTTACCTTCCCCAGGTCACCACCGAAAACTTCGCCCTTTGTTGCGCTGCCAGCCTGGTGATTCTGCTCCCACCTTTGCTTGTGTTTTGGCTGGGGAGCGACGCGCTGCTCTCCGATATGGAACGAGGTGTTTTGAAATGAAACTACGGAAATTGCCAAGGATTCGTCTGCCGGCACTCAGGTTAAAGCCTTCCGCACCACTGCTGTTTACAGCCCGTTTTGCCGCTTTGATGTTTCTGTTTGCCTTGCTGAGCCGAGCGGCCCGCAGCACCGCCATGCCTACGGTGACCATCGGTACGCCGGGAGGCGGCGAGATTGAACAAACAACAACCTGCTCCGGCACGATCATTCCGCAAAAGGAAACCCGGATTTTACTGCCGGAAGATGTAACCGTGACCGAAGTGCTGGTGCAAGCCGGACAAGCGGTACAGGTGGGAGATGTGCTGCTTTGCCTTTCCGGGGAGGAACTGCAAAACAAGCTGGATACTTTGGATGCACAGATTGCTCAGCTGCGTGCCCAGAAAAAGCAGCTGACCGCACAGCCGGACTATGCTCCCACCGATCCCCTCACCGATGCCCAACTGGCATTGCAGCGCGCCCAGGAGGACCAGCAGCGTTGTCTGGAGAATCCGGACACTTCCGAAGATGCTCAACTGGCGGCAGACCGTGCGGTACAGGATGCCGAGATGGCCTTACAGCGCGCCCTGGATACATACGCGGAGCAGCAGCGTCAAGCCGATGCATCCAATGCCGTGTCATCTGCGGATGCCGCCGTATTACAGCAGCAGATAGAGGCCCTTTTAGAAAAGCAAGAAGAATACGAAGCACTGCTGGAAACGGACGGCAAGGTGCTTGCTGATACCGCAGGTATCATAACTGCCGTATACGCTGTTGTGGGAAGCAGCTGCGATGGTGTTGCCGTCACCCTGGGAGAAACAGGAAGCGGGTGGCTGCTGAACCTGGAAATGGAAACGGAGGATTTCCAAGATTTTCCCGGGCAGCCTTCGGAAATTGAGGTCACGCAGGGGAAAGTGAGCGGCAACGGCAGTTTGCAGAGTTCCCGGGAATTGGACGGCAAAACCATCCTGTCGGTTCTTCTGGATGACAGCAGCTGGACTTCCGGCAGTGCCGAAGCAGTGCTGCGTTTTCCATCCCAGCACTACACAACCTGCCTGCCGGTTTCCGCCCTTCATCAGGACAGCAGCGGTTGGTATGTGTATCTGGTAGAGAGTACCTCCACCATTTTGGGCGTCGAAAACAAGCTGACCGCCTTACCTGTTACGTTGCTGGAGAAAAACGACACCACCGCTGCCGTGGAAGGAATTTCCCTGCAAGCAAAGGTAGCTATCCGTGGAGATAAGCCCCTGTATGCCGGGGATGCGGTAAAGGTGGCGGCATCATGAGCGGGCACAAAGGATTTCGGAGATATACTGCTCTCCTGACAGGTTTGGTGGGGCTGTTTTTCTGGTGGCAGAGCCTGAATGCTTTGTCTGCGCTGCAAAGTATCACAAGGCGAAATGAATTGTATTATACAGAGCCTATCCCCAATGCCCAGGCAGAGCGTGCCCGGAATTATGCCGGGTCTGAGCAGAACATTTCCGGCTTGTGGCCGACTTTCTGGTGCCAGAACCTTATCACCTGTGACGGCGCGTTTCATACAGACGATGTGATTTGTATCCAGTACCTGGGAGAAACCACTGCTCTGTGGCCATTTTCTCTGTGCAGCGGAACGTATCCCGCCGGGCCTCGGCAGGCCCTTATCAGCACCGAATTAGCCCAGAATCTTTGGGGAAGCGATGATGTTATCGGCTGTGCGCTGCGCTCCGAACAGTTGGATGACACCGCAGAAGTTTGCGGGGTATTTCAAAGTACGATTCCCATGCTGTGCATCCGGGCAGAGTCCGGCACCGCCTTTGACCATGTCATGGTGTGCGCATCCGATCGAACCACCGCTCCCGATGATTTTTATACCGCCGCCCGGGAATTTGCTGTACAAAGCGGTCTTGGAGTGCCGCAGGCCATCGGCTGGCACAGTGCGTTGGTTCTGCCAATCCGATTGTTCTGTTGGTTCCCGGTTTTAGTGACAGGACTCTGCCTTTTGCTTGTTTTCGGCAAGCAGCCTTCTTCCGCCAGGCACAAAGGCCGCCGCGAAATCGCGGGATGGCTCCTTGCTCTTGTGGTTGCCTTTCTGCTTCCCGCCTTTTTGGAGGCTCTGCCTTCGTGGTTGATACCCGGACAGTGGAGTAACCTTGCATTTTGGCAGTCCCTTCTGGAAACGCTGCACACACGGTGGCAAGAACAACTTGTATTTCCCGGCTCAGTGTTTCTGGGATGGCAAAAAGAACTGCTTTGGAAAGGCGTTTCCTGTTCCATCACCGCCAGTGTCTGCCTGTCGATTGGCCTGTGCCAACTCCCAATGGAAGGTCATCAGGAATAGAAAAGGTCCCGCCGGGGATATTTTCCCGGTGGGACCTTTCTTATGCCTGTTCTTGCAGATAGATTTTCACTTGTGCCTTTACTTCTTCCACAGCCTTCTCGGGGGTGATTTGCCCGCCATAGACCTGTACAGCCTGCTCATAAACGATGGTTTGCAGGGTCCCGGCTGCGGCGGGATTTACCAATTCTGTATATTTCTCTGCCAGTTCATCCCAAGAGTATTCCAGCGGGTTCATAGCAAAGGTATCCCGTTCTTCCTGGGTATAACCATCTTGGATCGTCTGCTGCAATGCCTGTAACTCCATGTCGCGGTGCACTGCCATACCGCCGTACACATTGCTTTGCTGGATTTGCTCGTCTTCCAGCATCATACGGACAAAATCCTGGGCCTGGGGAAGGTTTTGGGTTCCGGCACGGATACCCAGCAAGAATTGCCCCTCTGCAGTCCCGTCGAGAAGCGGAGACAGTGTCACACCTTCCCGCTGGGTCAGCAAGGAAACTGCCTGGCTGATGCCTGTCATGCGAAAAATCGCGGATGTGGTCGTTCCCTCTTGCAGGGCAAATCGGCTGGTTGGGAGCTCACTGGTTACCATAAGATTGCTGGTACCGCTGGCCATGGGCATACTCTCCTGGGTAATGCCTGCACTTTGTACCATGCGTTTTGTCTGCTCCAAGAAGTCAGAGAGAGCGGCCTCATCCAGACGTTCTCCATCCGGGAAGATTCGGTTCGCCACCGCCGGATAAACCACTTCAAAAAGTTCTTTCCAGGCCCCGGCCGTACAGTCGCCGCTATCAAACAACCGGGCCAGTTCTTCCAGGCTGGCGGGAACCCCTTCTGTTTGTACAGTGGCAAAGACCGGCGCCGCAAAGAAAGCGGGTACTGCATACAAGCCATCTTCCTCCGCATAACCGTTCAAAATATTGGAGTAGCATTCACTTTCTGTAACCAGGCCGTCCAAGTTCTGCAGCATGCCTTGCCGGATATAGGACTGAACGGGCAGGCCGTCCAGAATCAGGCAGTCCGGCCCTTCACCACTGAGAAGTTCAGTATTCAGCTGCCGCAGAATGTCTTCCTCCGAAACAGAATCCTCCTCCCCGCTGCGGCCAGTAACAATGTTCAGCTTCACTTCCGGGTAAAGGGACTGGTACCGCTGTGCCGCAATCTGCAGCATGGGTGTACTCTCCATAGCCCATACCGTGAGTGTGGTTTCTGCCGCCGTTGCTTCACCTTCCTGTATGGAAAGGTTGTACAGTTTCATTTTTCCATCTTCGTTGCCGGCAATCAGATAGGCGCCGTCCGCTTCTACATACAATCCCATAGCCTCGAAGTTGGATGACATGCAGTTCAGTAAAATATCATCTGTGACCGTCTGTGTGAAGTCGCCATTCAGGGGGCGGCGATACAAACCGGTGCTGCCCACAAAGTAGTGGTATATCCCATCTTCGGTCATGGCAGCAGCAGCGGGCAGGGTGTCCGGCCGTTCGATGGGAACTTCCTGCACAAGCTGGCCTGTTTGGGCATCATATTCTTTCAGAGTGGTGGCCGCATAGTCATAAATGACCAGGTCCCCTTGATAAAAGACCGGGCGATAATCCATTCCGTAGTCCACCGAGAAGGTCTGGGTCACCTGGCCGGTATCGCTATCCACCAAGAACCATACGCCTCCGGGGTCCGGGCCGTTCTTTTCCTCTGTCTGATTGGCTGCAAAACAAACTAGGCCGTCTCCTCGGTCTGCAAATCCGTAGATTGCCACATACTTGCCCGGTGCCACATCTTCGGGAAGCACTACTTCTCTTGATTGCCCGTCGGGAAGGACCTGTACAATAGAATTTCCGTTTTGGATGACAGCCCACCAGCTGCCCGTGGTATCGTAATAGTACTTTCGATTATAGACCTGGTTCTCCTGAACCCATGAAACGATAGCCGCATTATCCTGCTCCTGCCACTCTCCGTTTTCCCTCTGGTATGCATGGGGCATTGCCTGAGCATCGGTGGTGACCAGAAGCGGTTCGCCATCTGCACCGGCGGTCAGTTGCCGTACGGTGTGCCCCTCCAACCCGGCAGGTGTGGCGTCGGTTTCCTGTACCTGCGCAATTTCCATCATTGCGCTGCCGGACGCTGCCTCCTCTCCTTCGGTTTGGTAAAACCCTGTCCCGCAGCCGCTCAGCAGCAAAACCGCACAAAGCCCGGCCGCCTGGTGGCGTATTCCGCGTCTTGTCATAAAAAAGACCTCCTTTTCTATATTGGGGAACAAGGTCAGCATACCGAATCCTATCTCAAAAAATCCTGTAAGCCTGCTCAAAAAAGGCCCGGAACCGGAATTGCCCCATCCCGGTTCCGGGCAGTGTTTTAAAGTGAATCCTGCATCAGCGGAAAGCGAAAAGCCAAACGGGCGCCATGTGGGCTTATGTTTTGCTGCAATAGAGTACCGCCTTGCATTTTTGCCAGTTCCCGGGCGATGGGAAGTCCCACCCCCAGGTGTGTGCCCTGGACCGTCTCGGGCTGTTTGCTGTCCGAAGGCAAGCCTGGGCCGTCGTCCTGTACATACAGTTCCACCCAGCCGTCTTTTTGCTCCAGCCCCAGCGTCACTGTCGTTCCCGCAGGTGTATGGGCGTTGGCGTTTGACACAAGGATTCCCAGCATCTGGCCCAGACGCATGGGGTCAGCCTGCAAGGATACATCCTCTTCCGGTGGGGGCTGCAAAATCAGATGGCGTCCTTCTGCGTTCAGCAGCGGGTAAAACCGTGTGTAGCAATCCAGCAGAAGTTCGCAGGCATCCACCCGCTGAAGATTCAACCGCAGATTTTTGGTCTGTACCCGAGAAAAAAGAATCAAGTCTTCAATCAGAACATCCATCCGTAGGGTTTCGGTCTGAATGTTGTGCAGCATATCGGGAGAACTGGCTTTTCCCTGTGCCAACAGTTCCGTGTTGGAGCGAATCACCGTAACCGGGGTGCGCAATTCATGGCCTGCCAAAGACAAAAAGTCCAACTGTGCCTTTTGCGCCGCATAGGCAGGTGCAAAAGCACGGGTCAACCAAAGCCGATAGAAAACGATCAGGAACAGACACGCCAAAAGCAACGCCCCTACTGGTCCCAGGCAAGCCCGCAGGATTGCGTTATTCATTGCATCATTGGGTTGCAAAATCAAAAGTTCTGCCGTTTGCCCGGATCCCAACCGCTGCATGGTATAAGATACTCGTGCTCCCGCAAAAGAAGGCTCTTTCTGAAGCTGGTCTTCTTCCGGCAACAATGTCTCGCGGCAGCTTTGTATCAGGGTCGCTGCCTGGGTCTGCCATGCATCTTTTTGCTCGCTGACAGAATACGGCAGCTCAATCTCTTCACCACGGTTATACAGATAGAGAAAAACGCCATACTGCTGTTCCAGCAAAGACAGCTGCTCCAGGTCTACCCGTGTACTTTCCAGAACAGCTTTTTCCATCAGCTCCCGGGCGTCAGTAAAACGGTCATCATAGTTTTGCTGCATCACCTGGGTGATTTGTCGGCAGATAATCACTCCCAACACGCAGAACACCCCCAGCAACAGCCACGTGCCGCTGCGCCGGAGCTTGTCCTGCAACTGCTTGAGCGTGCTTTGTCCTGTCATGGCGTAGTCAGACGGTAGCCGGTGCCATGAATGGTGAGGACCTGCACGTCAGCCCCCACGCGGCGCAGAGCCCGCCGTAAAAAGTAAATGTAATTGTCAATGACCGCTTCTTCCGCCTCGGAACCCAGCCCCCATACAGCGGAAAAAATTTCCCGCCGGGTCACCACCTGGTTTGCTTTTTGAAACATCAGTTCTGCCAAAGCGCAAAGCTTTCCGGTCACGGGCATACTGCCGGACGGGCCGGTCAACTGCATACTTGCCTCATCAAAAGTAACGTTGCCAATAGTGTATGTTGGGGAGGTATGTTCGGACCTGCGAATCAGCGCACGCACCCGTGCCAGCAACTCTCCATTATGAAAAGGCTTGGTCAGATAGTCATCACCGCCGGCGTCCAGTCCCGCAATGCGCTGCTCCACCTCTCCCAGGGCCGTCAAAAACAAAATGGGAGTACGCACGCCCTGATTGCGCAGCAGCTTGGCCAAAGAAACGCCATCCATAGCAGGCAACATCCGATCCAAAAGAATCAAATCCACCTTTTGTTCCTGCAAAGTATCGTAGGCCTGTTCTGCATCCGGGCACACACAGGTATCATAGCCTCCGTCTTGCAGCACGGTCTGTATAGTCCGGGCCAGAGGCGTCTCGTCTTCTACAATCAGAATCTTCATGGATGGACCTCCCGGAGCAATCTTCGCTTTCCCGGACAGTGATTTTTCCTTCGCACTCTATTATAGCAGCGCTTTCCCGGCAAGTCCATGGTGCACGCCAGGATCGCATCCTGGGTCGATACGGACATGACAAGGATGGCATAGCAAAAGGACCGTGAAACTTACGTTTCACGGTCCTTTTGACGGGCTGATCTGACGGCCCTTGTTTGGTCCGAGTGGCGAGAGTCGAACTCACGGCCTCTTGAACCCCATTCAAGCGCGCTACCAAACTGCGCTACACCCGGT